>JBDQGY010000087.1:0-15650 GCA_040265175.1 Nannocystaceae bacterium | reverse complement strand
TTTTGCAGAGCGCCCAGGGTGGAGCGTCGCGTCGAGACCTGGTTGATCGCGGCATCCAGCAAGCTGATCGCGGTATCCGTGGAGGTCACCGTGCTCAGGGCGGAGGCTGCGGTTAGGCCGAGCGCGGCGCTCGAGGACGTCGCGATGGACACCGTGAGGCGGTCATTGGCGCTGGTGCCGACCCCGATTTGGAACTCGATGCCTGCGGCTTGGTCGCCGTTGAGGATGTTGAGACCGTTGAACTCGGCCGTGTTCGACACGCGGTCAATCTCGGACTTGAGCTGCTGGAACTCGTTGTTGATGTAGGAACGTTGGGTGCTGTTGACCGTGCCGTTCCGGGCTTGAATCGCAAGCTCTCGCATTCGGTTGAGCATCGCGTGGGTCTCGTTGAGCGAGCCCTCTGCGGTCTGAATGAGAGAGACACCGTCATTCGCATTCCGCTTGGCTTGTGTGAGGCTGCGGATTCGAGCCTTAAAGGACTCGGAGATTCCAAGTCCTGCGGCATCGTCGGCCGCACTTCGGACGCGAAGTCCCGAGCTTAATTTGCTCAGGCTCGTGGCCAGGGCGGAGTTGTTGCGATTGAGGTTTGTTTGAGAAACAAGGGAGGTTGTGTTGGTAAGTACGCTAATCATCGTCGATTTCCTTTCGTGGAATCCCGTGCCTTGCGGCGACGGCGGGCGTTCGTGCCCTTTTCAACGTGGTGTTGAGTGTTGAGTGTTGAGTGAGAGAGTTGAGAGTTGAGAGGGTGAGAGTTGAGAGTTGAGAGTTGAGAGTTGAGTGCGAAATGCACCACAGCGTAGGGGTGCTCCGTGGGAGCGGCTGCGCCTTCAGTCGGTGAGGAGCGTGGTGTGAGCGAGGCTCACCGTCAGCTCATGACAATGAAGACGCGAGAAATCAAACTAACGTTTCCGTTCTCCTCGACCTGATACAGGGAGAGAGAAGGGGTAGACGTAGCTTTGGTGGGGTTCGTTGCGTGCCATGTTGTATCCTCCGTGGATTCTCCCGCTGGGATTGGCGTCTCCGGCGGGGCGGGCGTCTTGCCCTGGCAGCGAGAGCGACATGCTCAGTGCTGCGTACACAGGGCCCATCGCCACCACGGGTGCACGCTTGAGAACTTTCTGATTTTTTTTTCCAGAGGCACTCCGCGTCCGGGGGGGCTGTTGGACGAAAGGTGGCGAGAACAGGTATGGAGCCCCGCTTAAACGTTCCGCGCGGAACCCGCGGCTAGAGGCGGGAGAGGAGGGAACATGGGTCGATCATTCATGAAGCTCCAGCGTGATGTCCGGTCTTGGCGAGGTACTCCGCATGAGATTCCTGGGATCTCATGCAGCTGTCGCCGGGCCCCACAAAAAAAGACGCCCCGGGGGAGGGGCGTCTGCAGGGAATTCATCAAGGAGATGAATGTGTTTGTGATGAGAGAGATCTAGCCGTTCAGAAGGTTGAGCGCGAGCTGCGGGATCTGGTTGGCTTGGGCGAGGACGGAGACGCCCGCTTGCATCAAAATATTGTTCTTGGTGAGGTCTGCGGTCTCCTCGGCCACATCGACGTCTCGAATTCGAGAGTTGGATGCGCTCACGTTGGCGTGCTGGGTGTTGATGTTGTTAATCGTCACCTGCAGGCGGTTTTGCTTCGCGCCGAGGGTCGCGCGTCGGGCCGAGAGGTCCTGGATGGCGGCGTCGATGACGCTCAATCCTGCGCGAGCGAGGGAAGAGGTCGACACGGAGACCGCTTCGATGCCAATCGCCGACGGAGTGATCGTCGCGAGGGCCACGTTGATCTGCTGGGTGATGTCTCCGGTCAAACCAACCTGAAAGGTAATGGGATTGGCCGAGTTGTAGGACCCGCTGAGCAGCGTGAGCCCGTTGTACTCGGCGGTTTCGCCGATTCGCGTGACCTCGAGTCGAAGCTGGTCGAACTCCTCTTGAAGGAAGAGCTTTTGGTCTGCGGAGACAGTATCAGTTGCGCCTTGCATGGCGAGCTCACGCATACGCATGAGGATCGACGTGATCTCTGACATTCCACCCTCTGCGGTCTGGATGAGGGAGATCCCATCCATCGCGTTGCGTTTTGCTTGGGTTAAGGAGCGGAGATCGGCGCGGAACTTCTCAGAGATGGCGAGGCCGGCGGCGTCGTCGCCTGCGCTGTTGATGCGCATGCCGGAGGAGAGCTTCGTCATGTTCTGAGCGAGTGCGTCATTGGTCTTGTTGAGAGAGTTGTTGGCTTGAATAGATGCGATGTTTGTTCGAAGAGAGATACCCATGATTCTTTGTCCTGCTTGGTTTGGCGGATGCTTGCCGTTGATGGGGGATACCCGTCGCGATTCCTGGCTTGTTTGTGTGGGCCTTGCGTGGCCCGGGCCTCCGCCGGTGCAGTGAAAACAGTCGGCGGCTCTGGAAGCGGGTTCGCTCTCCCTAAATGCAGAGACCGGGCCAACTTCCGAACGGCGGCATTTCGGCCCATTCCCGGACGCAGCAGGGTGCTAGGGGAGCGCGGCCAGACGCTGCTCGAGTTTGTCGAGGTCGCTCGCGAGGGGCTCGAGGGTCTCTTCAATGGCCTTGTGAATGGCGAACAGGTTCAACTCTCGGCGGATGTGAAGGCTCTCTAGAGGTCTAGAGAGGGCGTCTGCGGCGATATTGGCCCGTTGGAGGAGCTCTGCGAGTTCTTCTTGCATTGCGGCGAGTTCGAGTTGAACTGGCTCCGGCGCCCGCAGATCACCCTCTGGATCGAAATTCACGAGGACCTGAGCCCTTGCGCTAATCGCGCGCATCCGAGTCACGTCGGCAATCTCGCTCTGGAGAGCCTCAAGGACCAGTCCCTTTTTGAACCCATCTTGATCCGCAAGATCGTTAAATCGTTGACGGATCGTCGGTTCTTTGGGGTCTCCGGGTGTCACATATCGTTCGATCGCATCCTCAAACCGAATTTCGCCCCATTCTGGGATGGTCAGGCCGCCCTCGGTGCAGTTCACGCATTCGATATTCAGCCCGCGCAGACGCACCGCGCTCCGCGAAAACCAGTCTCTGAACATAAGGAAGTCCGCCGTGGACTCCACCTCGCCAACGCCGCCCCAGCCCACAGCCACTTCTCGCTCAGCTTTGGCGTTCTCGACCGGTTTCCCACGGATGGCATCCTGCGAGGACTGGAGAATTCGCTGTTTGGAGCCATCGTCGAAGAGCACGGACTTGTCACCTTGGACCTCGGTGCGAAGGCCCTCGAAGATGGTGCCTTCCGAGTACACGCGACCGTTTGCGAAGGCGAGATCTTGGCCGATGAGGATGATGGGTCCGCACCCAAGCTTATGAGCGACAGCGAAGGCCGTGTTCGCGACGCAAAAACCTCCGGAGAGTTGCGCTCTGGGGTCGAGAGCGTACAAAAATCGAGAGCAGGTCGTGTTCTCGGTGCAAATGGGGACCAGGCGTCGAAACGGCTGGGCGAGTTGATTGGGGTTGCCCGTGATCTCCATCAGCCCGTTGATCTTGTCGAGCGTGTCGATGCCTTCAAACATGGACGAGAGGTCGGCAGATTCCACCGCGACGACGCCGTTGGGCTCAATTCCGGCTTTGTGGAGGGCACCGATGGCCGTGTTCACGCATAAGATGAGCACGTCATCGGCGATGGTTTTGAGGAGCGGGAGTTGCTTGGCGAGGCTGGGGCCCGCGGAGCAAATGACCGCGGGGACGCCGTTGAACGCGCCCTGAAACGAGCCCAAGCTCGGTCCCTCCAGCACTCGGGGCAGGTTCTCAATGAAGAAGTTGAGCCAGCCGTCTCCTCGAAGCTCTGCGGTCAGGGCCCGGATTTTCGCCCTGTGCACCGCCATCTCGAGTTCTTGGCGGACCTCGAGAAATTGAACATTGTCGATGCGGACGCTCGGCTGCCACGGGACAAGTTGGCCGCGATCGCCCGTGCCGAGTTGGGCGTACAAGACGGTTTTTACGGCGACGGGAGAGGTCAAAAACACCACGTTGTCGGGGACCTCTCCGTGGGTGATTCCCCAGCGAAGTGCCTCCAAACAGGGCTCATAGACGAAAAGCGTGGCGTCGGTCTTTTTGTGAAGCGCTCGAGCGACGTAGCCGCTTCCATACCCGTAGAGGACGATGCTGGTGGCCTCGGCGATGTTGAGACCACGTACGAAGCGCAGCGCCTCGCGGACCGGGTCACGGCCGGAGTGGAGTTTTTTTCCATCCACCACAGCGACAGGTCCGCGCTCCGTCGGGAACTCTGTGACCCGATCGCTAGATTTTAGTTCGAGGAATCGGAGGTAGCCCTCGTTGTCGAGCCGAAAGGCCCTCCTTACGAGTTCCTCGTCGGGGATCGGTGGTACGGGGGTGGTCATGGTCCGCCAGGGGAGTGTCGCTGCCGCTGCCGTTCGAGCGGTCTGCGTCTCACCCCTAGAGGATCGCCTAGGCAGCCCTGGCCGGCAAGAATTCGGTGCGCGCTTCGTATTTTGTCTCGTGCAAGAGCACCTGCGCGCCGCGTTTGGAGTTCAGACCCACGCCGATGGGCGCAAGGAGATTAACCGTTGGCTTGCCGGGACGTGGTGGGATCGTACAAAGCGCGAGGACCACGATCTCTTCGTCCTCGCTGAGCTCTAAAAACCCCAGGTGTTTGCGCACGAGGTCGATGGGATACTCGTTTTCGACGCGGCAGGGGTCGATGACCACGAACGCGAGGTCTCGATCCTCCATGGACTGAAGCCAGCGGAACATGGAGCCCGGCCGGTGGTCGAGCAGCACGAATTCGCGCGCGTTTGCGAAGCCTGGGATTCCTTGGGGGAGCGAGATGACTCCGTCTACGGGGACTTCGAGGGTTCCGAATCGGCTGGTGTCGAATCGTCGACAAGGGCCTCCAGATCCTCCAGGTCCACTGGCAGAGCCGCCTTCGCGTTCTCCGCTGCTATCTGCTGGTACAGCTCCTCCCGATACACCTGGAGTCCCTCCGGTGCCGTGATCCCCAGGCGTACCTGGCGTCCCCGCACCTCCCGTACCACGATCTCTATCTTGTCCCCGATTCGAATCTTCTGACCCGCTTTTCTGGTCAGCGTTAGCATGGCTTGGCCCTCCCTGGCCGTCAGCCTCTCCTGAGGCTGCTTGGCATCGTTGTTCGTTTACAGACATTCCGCGTTTACTCGTGGGTGCGCGGTCGCGACCCGTTGGAGCCTTATTGTGCGTCGTTGTGGCGTTGTTGTCCATAACTGGCACATTCTGCATCAAAGAGTTCATGGGGATCGTGGAATGGAGGCGCAACAGGGCGAATACGCGCCCTATCTCGGCGGATTAGAGTGCATTGAGGAGCGTCGTGCCTTGGAGGCGGCTCGCGACGGTGATGGACGCCTGAAGGGCCGTATCGGCCAAGGTGAGTTTGGTGAAGGCCTCGGAAGCATCGGCGTCGACGAGGTCGGACTCAAGCTGCACGTAGAGGTCTCGCGCTTGAACGGCGGAGTCGCGGGCGATGGACAGTCGATTGAGACGGATCCCCACCTTGGAGCGCTCTGCCACCACCTGGCCGTGCGCTTGATCGATATTGTCGATCTCGGCGCGGACGGCCGCGGGGTCGTTGGCGTTGAGGGCGGCGGAGAGGTCTGTGAGGACCTGAAAGACGTCGACGCTGTTGGGATTCGCGGTCCGTTGAGCGAAGGCGTGAGCACCCGAGGCTGAGATCTCACCGCGGGCGGAGGGTCCAATCTCCACCTGTCGGGAATCGAAGAAGGTGTCGACGTCGTACGTGAAGTTGCCGTTGGGATCGACGGGGGTGCTGGTGCTGTTCACATTGGCGAAGACGAACTCGTCCCCTTGCTTCGTACCCGCGAGGTCGATCATCGACCGACGGAGCTCATCGATCTCCGTGGCGGTACCGGCTCGCTGCTCGGCGTTCATGGTCTCGTTGGCCATGGCCATCGCGAGCTCTTTGACCCGCACCAGGATGGAGGTGCCCTCCGACAGGGCTATCTCCGCCTGCTGGAGCCGGAGTTCGCCGTATTCGACGTTGGACAGGTAGCCCTCGCTCTCCGTTTGAAGGGCGCCGAGCAGCCGCGCACGCGCCGAGGCGGTGGGGTCGTCGGACGGAGTGTCCACTCGACGGCCCGTCATGGCCGCCTCCTGGGCGTCGAGGAGGCGGACGCGGTTGTCAGAGAGGGAGCGGAGCGCGAGGCTCTGGAGTTGGGATTCGGTGACGCGCATGAGCAGGGTCCTTAGAGCGACAAAATGACGTCGTACATCATTTCAGTGGTTTCGATGATCTTTGCGCCGGCTTGATAGCCGCGCTGGTAGCGGGTGAGGTCGAGCATCTCTTCGTCGATAGAGACGCCGGTGGCGGAGTCGCGGATGGCGTTGAGTTGCTGCAACTCGGAGGCGCTCTCGGTGGCCACCACGTTGTTGGCTTGGACGAGGCGACCCACCGAGGACATGGCGTTGGCGATCTCCTCGCGGAAGGTGCGGGTGTTGGCGCCGGCGAGGGCTTGGTCTTCGAGGTCAAGCAACACCGCGAGGTTGTCGTTGCCTCCGATCGCCTCCACGGCGCTCGTACTCGCGGCGATCCAGTCGGTGTTGTTGTCGAGGTCAGCGACGAGGGAGAGGCTGCTCGCCGCGCCGGCGACGCCTGTGGGCGCTTGGAAAAAATCACGCCCGGAGACGCCGTCGAGACCGAACCCGGTGGCGTGCGCTGCATTGAAGTTTGTCGCGAGATCGAAGGCGAAGTTGTCGAGTTGATCGAGCAGCGTGGGGAGGGTCTCATCACGAAGCTCAATGATCCCGCCAATGGTACCGCCCTCCATCTCCTGGGTGATGTCGTGGCGCACACCAGAGTCGTGGACCAAGTCAATACGTCGCAGATTCCCATAATTGGGGTCTAAGGTGGCTTCAAGCTGGGCAGATACGTGATTCTCCACGAGCGGTTGAGCCCCATTGAACAGCACTGTGACCTGAGCATCGTCCCCCTCAAAGGTGGTGATGTCGACGAAGGTGGAGAGTTCACGCACGAGGTTGTCCCGGCGGTCCATGGCCTCGTAGGCGTCGTCGCCGGCGCCCTTAATCTTGGAGATTTGCTCGTTGAGCGAGGCGATATTACTGGTGATCGCGTTGACGCGGGCGACCGCGTCTTCCAAGGTCTGATCTGACTGGATCCGCTGGGTCTCGATCTCGGTGGCGGTGGCCTTGATTTTGTCCACGAGGGCTTGCGCCTGCGCGACCATATTTGTCCTCAGGTCGCCGTCGGTGGGGGAGGTCTCCAACGTCCGGATCGTATCGAAGAACTTATCGAGGCGATCACCCAGAGAGCCGTCGCCGTCGGCGTACACACGATCGAGGCTCGCGAGCGCGGTCATCTTTGCCTCGGCGCCCGCCTTGCGCGACTCTTGGGCCAGGATGTTGACGCCCACAAACATCGCGCGACGACGCCGGACATCGACGTTGGACAAGCCGTTGTATCGCCCGTCAGCTTGGAATAACGCATCGCGTTTGGAGAACCCCTCCGTGTTGACGTTGGCGAGGTTCTGCGACGCGGTGGAGATACCGGATTGGTGGGAGAGGAGGCTTGATTTCCCGGTTTGGAGGAGGCTGACGAGTCCGACGGTCATGGTGGCAGTTACCCGATGCTGGAGGTGAGGATGGGGCCCACGGTCGCGACCGGGGCACTCTTAGGTCCATAGGAGCGCTGGTCTGCGCCGGTCATCGCGTTGATGAGCCCCCGCACGGTGCGTTGTGCGGTTTGGAGGCCGCGCGCATTTTGTTGGGCGAGAGGGCGGATGTCGTGCAAGAGTTCCACGTACCGAGCCTTGTCTGCGTCCTCAAGGGACAGGTCGGACGCGCTCCGCTGCGCGCTGCACTCGAGGAGCACCGCGTCGAGCTGCTGCTTTTGAGCGGCGGCGTCGTCGATTCCTACGGGGTCGAGTGTCGCGATTGCGTCTCGCTCTGCACGGAGGCAGGTGAGCAGTGACGCGAGGGTTTCAAGCTCTCGTTGAATGAGGGTGTTGGATTCCATGACACATTTCCTGGCGAGGGGCGCCCAACGGATAAGTGTTCATGTTTCGTGCCAACTCGGGGGCGGGAGCAGGCGAATCGCGGCCCTTATCGGTTCGCGCGGAGCGCGGTGAGGTAGTCGACCGGGTCGATGGGTTCGCCCGCGCGCTCCACTTGGAAGTGGAGGTGAGGGCCGGTGGCGTGTCCTGTTTGTCCGACGTCGGCGATGGACTCCCCAACCTCAATTTTGTCGCCCGGTCGGACGTGGACGCGAGAGGCGTGGGCGTAGCGTGTGATCGTTCCGTCGCGATGTTCGAGCTCGACGACGTTGCCGTAGCCACCCTTGGGCCCCGCGAAGCGGACTGTGCCTGTCTGGACCGCGCGGATTTCCGTGCCGGTTGGCGCGGCGATGTCCATGCCTTCATGGAAGCGTCGCTTGCCGGAGATGGGGTGAGTGCGCCAGCCGAATTCGGAGCTTACGACGCCTTCCACCGGCATCAAGCCCGCCTGCGGCAGGCCCATGCTTCCGACGCCGGCGCGGACGCGACCAGACGTGGCGGGCATGAAGGCCTCGTAGCGCTGCACGGGTTTGTCCGAGGCGGCGAGGGATTTCGTGGGAGCGCCCATTCGTTCGGCGGAGGCGCGGGACGTGGACAACTTGAGTTGAGCCTCTTTGCCGCTAGCGGAGGGGCCGAGGAGGGTCATGGCTTTCACCTCTTCCTCGGTGGCGCCGAGGTCACGGGCGAGCATAGGGGCGAGGCCTAGTCCACCGGCGGCGGTCTTGGAGATCGCGTCGTCGAACATGCCCCACACAGTGTTCATGGCGAAGCCGTCTTCGTTCTCAGGGATCGTGGACCGCATCGTCTTGAGCAGCTCGGTGACCATGAGACTCTCAAAGTTCTTCGCGGCGTCCACGGCGTTATTTGGGCTGGTGTCACCGCGTTTTTTGGAGAGTTCGGCCAACTCGCTCGCGCCGGCGCGGGTGAGGGCGCCGGTGCTAGAGAGCTGGTCGAGAGGCGTCGGCACTACTGGACCTCGATGTCCGCCTGAACGGCGCCCGCTTGCTGCATGGCCAAGAGGATGGCGACCAGATCGCGGGGTTTGACCCCGAGGGTGTTGAGCGCGTTGACCACGTCACCCAAGGTCGGGCCCGGTGAAAGCATGCGCACATCGCCGCCCTCTTCGATGACCTCAATGTCGGTTTGCTGGGTGGTGACGGTCTGTCCGTCCGTGAGCGGCGCGTCTGGCTGGGACACGGCCTGTTGCTCAGAAATCTGCACGGTCAGGCTGCCGTGCGAGATGGCGACCGGCGAAATGCGGACGTGAGAGCCCATGACGATGGTCCCCGTGCGCTCGTTGATGATGATGCGGGCGCGCTGGTCCGGGGTGACCTGGATATTCTCGATGGTGGCGATGAGGCCGACGAGGTTGGACTTTTGAGACTCTGGCACCAGCACCTGCACGGTGGAGGGGTTGGAAGCCTTCGCGACCGGGGCTCCCAGCCGATCATTGATGGCGTGGGCCATGCGCGCGGCGGTGGTGAAGTCGGGGTCTTTGAGGGCGATGGTGATGGGATCGGCCGCCGACATTTTGTAGTCGAGCTCGCGCGCCACCACGGCGCCGCTGGGGACTTGCCCCACCGTGGGGTGATTTTTAGTGACGCTCGAGCCGCTGCCCCCCGAAGCAGAGAATCCACCGATGGAGAGCGGACCCTCGGCCCACGCGAAGACGGCGCCGTTGCCAGACTTGAGGGCGGTGGGGAGCAAGGTGCCCCCGAACAGCGACTTGGCGTTCGAGGCGGAGGAGACGGTGACGTCGATGCGGCGTCCCATGGTGGAGAACGCTGGCATCCGCGCCGTCACCATGACGACGGCGACGTTCCTCGCCCGGATGTCGTTGGGGGTGACCATGGTGCCGAACTGTCGGCTGAGGACGTTCGAGACCATCTTTTTGGTCTGCTCGGACTGGAGGTCATCGCCAGTCCCGGCGAGTCCGACGACGAGTCCGTAGCCGACCAGGGAGTTCTCTGCGACGCCTCGAATGGAGGCGAGCTCTTTGATGCGATCCGCCTGAGCTGGTGCGGCGCTGAGGATACAAGCCACGAAGCCGAGGAGCGCGAGCAGGCTCGGGGCGAAACGAGAGGAGGTGTATCGGTGCGTTAGAAGGGCCATACCGTGTCCATTCCGCGGTGAAGCATTCCGGGTCCTTGCTTGTCCGAGACGACACCTCGACCGCTAAAGTCGATGCGGGCGTCGAGGACTCGCGCGGACGAGACAGTGTTCGCCATGTCGATGTCGTAGGGGCGCACAACCCCCGAGAGGTACAGGTGCGTCTCTTCGCGGTTGATCTGGATGGTCTTGCCACCCTCGATGAAGAGATCGCCGTTGGGAAGAACTTGCTTGACTTGGCAAGTGATGGTGGCGGTCAGGTTGCCCGCGCGGGTGGTCTCTCCGTCCCCTTGGAAGGAGTTCCTCATCATCGCCTTGATCAGCGCGGCCTTGTTGAAGTTGGGGTTTTTCGCGGCGTAGGCCTCCACGAGCCCGAAGAAGTTCTCAAATCCAGCCTCCACGGAGGACTGGGTGGAGGTCGTGGTGGAGGCCTCTTCCGACGCGTTGGCAGATTCGGCGATGCTGACGAGCACGATGTCGCCCAGATGCCGGCTGCGGTTGTCCTCGATGACGAGCGGCGTATTGGCGCCCCACAAGAGCCCTGTCTTGGAGCTCACATCGACCGCGTAGTCGCTCGGGGTGTAGGTGCGCTCTGGGAACTCATAGGTCTTCACCGGTCCGGCGCAGCCGGAGGCGAGCCAGAACACGGCGACCACGAGGAGCCAGAAGGGACGGGACATGCTCATCGGGAGGTCCCTCCGATGGTGATCCGGGCCTCATTGGCGGAGACGACCTCCGCGCGGAGTATCCGTCCGCCAGAGCCGGGCTGGACTCGGATCCAGTCACCGACGAGGCCGTCCTCTTTGGCGGTGGCTCGTTGTGCCACGCGGACGCCGGAGCCGGTGGCGACCAGCGTGATCTCACGCCCTCGCTTGATCACCGGTGGAGTCTTGACGGCCGTTCGTTGCAGGGTCGTCCCTGCGCGGGTGGCCTGGCTGAGTTCTTTGCCGATGAGGTCCTCTTTGCGCAGCGCGGCGCGGTGGGGAAGCTTATTGTAGTCGGTGGCCATCATCTCCAGGTCACCGTCTCCAATCACGGACTGGCGTGGCATGTCCCGTCGGAGCACGGGCGTCATGGGTCGGCCGGAGAGGTTGATGGTGGCGGTGAGCGTCGCCCACACCCGCTTGCCAGTTTTGACGACCACCGTGCCGGTGGATGCGCGGCGAAGTCGGGGTACTCGGACCTCGACCGCCGGGGTCTCGTTGGGGATAGAGACGTCCCGCAATCCGACGATGGTCTGGACGTCGACGCCCACGGGGAGCCGGCGTCGCATCTCAGCGACGACGTACTTCTCAAGCTCTCGCTTGGTGATGAGACGGGCGGTCCGCTCCACCTGGGTGCGGGCCGGGAGTCCGTCGGCGAGCCTTGAGTCGGCGCCGGCGCGGGTGAGCGCGGCGCGGATCGCCTCCCGAGAGACCACGGTGGCCTTACCGGGGTTCGGCGAGGGCCCCACGTCGAGGTGCATGAGCTCACGCGGCACCGTGGGGTTGAGGTCTCCAAGTTCGATGCGCTCGCCGGCGACCTCCACGGAGGGCTCTCCTGCGGTCGCGATCGACGGACCGATGAGGGCAAGGACCAGGGCGATGACGGGGAGGATGGAGCGATTCATGACGGTGCCTCTTCCTGGGTTATCCGAGCTGGGAGGTGTTGCGCATCATCTCGTCCGCAGCTTGGATGACCTTGCTGTTGACTTCGTAGGCGCGCTGGGTCGAGATGAGGTTGATCATCTCCTCGACTACTTTGACGTTGGACATCTCAAGGAAACCTTGGGTGAGGGTGCCGCGTCCCTCAAGGCCCGGCTGTCCCACTTGAGGGTTTCCGCTGGCGGAGGTGCGTCGGTAGAAGTTACGGCCGATGCTCTCGAGGCCCGCGGGGTTGATGAAGGAGGCGAGCTGGATCTGGCCGATCTCGCTCGAGTCCTCTTGACCCGCCTGCTGCACCGACACGGTGCCGTCCGTGCCGACGGTCACGTTGACAGCGTCCGGTGGTACGGTGATCGCGGGCTCCATGGGGAAGCCGTCGGAGGTGACGACGCGGCCGGTGTCGTCGAGGGTCCAGTTCCCAGCTCGAGTATAGGACTGGGTGCCGTCTGGCATGGTGACTTGGAAGAATCCGCCCCCCTCGACGGCGATGTCGAGCTGGTTGCCGGTCTGCGCCATGTCTCCTTGGCTGAACATCTTCTGGGTCGCGACGGTGCGAACGCCCTGCCCGACCTGGAGGCCGGTGGGGACACGCACCCCCTGGACAGAGGAGGTGCCTGGCGCGCGGATGCTCTGGTAGAGCAGGTCCTGGAACTCGGCGCGGGATTTTTTGAACCCTGCGGTGTTCACGTTGGAGAGGTTGTTGGCGGTGACATCGATGCGTTTTTGTTGTGCATCCATGCCGGTGGCGGCGGTACTCATTGCGCGGATCATTGGGAGTCTTTCGAGAGAGGAAGGGGAGGAGTCAGAGCACGTCAAGCGTACGCTTGTCGATCTGCTGCACCCGGTTCATCACTCGAGTCGCCTGCTCGAAATCTCGAGTCGCGGCGATGAGCTCGATCATCCCCCGGACGGGGTTGACGTTGCTCTTCTCAATGAATCCCGACACGAGGTCGGGCGCGGCTACCGGTTGCAGCGCTGTCGCTGGAGCGGAGTAGTTGGAGCCACCTTTGTGGGTCAAACTTTGAGTCTCTGCGTCCATGATTGACAGTGTTGCGATTACCGTGCCAGCTTGACCGCCACGCTTTTGTTGCTCGACGGCCCCATTGGGCCCAATGGAGACCGGCCCTTTGGTAGGGTCGACCCGGATTGGGCCCCCAGGGCCTCCGCCGGCGGCGCCACCGAGCACAGTCATGCCGTCTGCGTTGACGAGCGTGCCGTCTGCGCTGATTCGGAAGCTTCCGTTCCGCGTGAGCATGTCGCCGTCGGGCCCTCGCACCATGAAAAAACCTGGTCCAGAGAGCGCTACGTCGAGTGGGTTGCCGGTGGGTTGAAGTCCGCCTGCGGTGAGGTCGGTTTGCGTCAGCGCCATGGCGCTGAAGCCTTTGTCGGTGATCCCGTCGGGGCCTTCCCTGACGAGAAAGTCTTGGAAGGACATTCGCGTCTGCTTGAACCCAGCGGTGTTAACATTCGCGACATTGTTGGCGACGACATCGAGTCGATTGTCCGCTGCGATGGCCGCAGACATCGAGATGTAGACACTGTTAGCCACGTCGGACCTCCGAGCGCATCATCACTCGCAGCTTGTTGGTGGCTTCACCCATGATCTGGCAGACGCGTGATTCGGTGACGCCGACCTGCATTCCGATTTGTTTGAGCGTCATGCCGCGGTCGTAGTACATCTCGATGATGCGCTGTTGACGGTCAGGGAGGCCGTTGATGGCGTCGCGGAGGTGCTCACGCAGCTCGCGTACGGAGGTGACCTCGTCGGGCGCCATCCCGTTGGCGGGAAGCTCGAAGGAGCGCTCGTTGCCCTCGCCGTCGGAGCTCACATCGTCGAGGCTGAAGACCCGGACGCTGCCGACCCGGTTCACCAGGTTGCGGTAGTCGGTCACGTTCATCTCCATGGCCCGAGCGAGCTCGGACTCCGTGGGGGGGCGACCGTAGAGCGCGGTGAGTTCGTGGGACTTTCGCGCGATCTTTTTCGAGGTGAGTCGAGCGTTACGAGCCATGATGTCGTAGCGGCGGAGCTCATCGAGGATCGCTCCTTTGACTCTAAATTCTGCGAAGGTCTCAAAACGCTCCGCCTTGACGGGGTCGTAACGCTCTTTGGCGTCGATGAGTCCGAGGATGCCCGCGCCAATGAGGTCGTCGAGGGAGACGTGGCTCGGGAGATTCCTCGCCATGCGACTCGCGATCCTCCGCACAAAGTCGAGGTAGTCCGTGGGGTCGATTATCTTCTTTTGGGGCTTGCGAGCCCGCCCCTTTCCACGTCGCGCTCGCCCGCGGGTGGTGTCGCGAACGTTGGCGGCAGGACCGCGGGTGATCAGGCCTTCGAGACGCGCTTCCGGCCCGCTGTTGGCGGCGTTCTTTTTGGAGTCGCCTTGGCCGGCGGCCTTCTTTGCGTCGTTTATTTTATTTGCTGCGGCGGGCATGTTCATGCGCCTCCTTGACGAAGCAGTTTGCGCCAGAACAATCGAATCGCTCCCTGCCGGTCGTCGGGGTCGTTGGAATTGAGGAGAGTCTGGGCGACGTTTTCGACCGCGCGCGATGCGGCGCTGTCGGGGTAGACCGTGGAGAAGGGCTCGCCGCGGACGACGCAGCGGGAGACGACGGGGTCTTTGGGGACGTTCCCGATGTGCTCGAGGAACACGTCGAGGAAGCGGCTCGCGAGGTTGCTGAGCCGTTGGAAGACGCGCTGACCTTCGAGGTTGCTGTTGGTCATGTTTACGATGACCCGAATTCGCCGGACCCCGCATCGCGTGGAGAGCACTTTGATGACGCCGTAGGCGTCTGCGACGCTGGTGGGTTCGGGGGTCACAACGACCACGATGTCGCGCGCGGCGGAGGCGAAGCCCATGGCGTTTGAGCCGACGCCGGCGCCGGTGTCCACCACGACCGCGTCGAAGCGGTCTTCTACGGTGTCGATGGCGTCAAAGAACGCGCGTCGACCTCGATCGTCGAGGTTCGCGAGGTCATGCTGTCCAGAGGCGCCGGGGAGGAGCCACACGTTCTCGGGGCCCTCGATGAGGACGTCCTCCACGTCCACCTCACCCGTGACGAGTTCTGCGGCGGTGTATGTCGGGGCGACGCCCATGATGATGTCCATGTTCGCGAGGCCGAGGTCGGCGTCAACGGCCAGGGTCCGCAGGCCTTGCTTTCCGAGCGCGATGGCCAGGTTCACCGAGATATTTGTTTTGCCAACGCCACCTTTACCAGAGGTAACCGCGATAACGGTGGGCGCCACGGGCTGCTTGCCGGCGTTGATCGAGACGACGCGGCCTGGGTGTTGGGTGGTGGAATCGTCATCCGGGACGATCGTCTGCGACAAATCCGTTTGTGCTGCGTTGCTTTCTGTCATTGGGTTGCTCCTCCAAGGAGAATGTCCGTCAAGCTCTCCGGCTCGGCGGTCATGAAGTCTTCGGGGACCTGCTGTCCGGTCGTCAGGTAGGAGAAAGGGAGTCCGATTTGGACGCGCGCGGACAGCATCGATCCGATGGCCACTGCCTCGTCGAGTTTGGTCGCGATGAGGTCGGCGGGCTCCACTCGTCCGTAGACGTGGAGGATTCGGTCGAGCTCTTCTTGGCGCGTGGCCGCGGCGACGCAAAGGTGAGTCGTGATGGATTCTCCGGCGCGGCGCAGTCGACCGCGCAGGGCTTCAAGCCCGGTGCCGGTCGACGGAGAGACGCCGGCGGTGTCGATGAAGACCAACTCCACGTCTCGCAGGCTGGCGAGGATGCGCGCGAGGCTGTCGTCACGGCCGCAGGTGTAGAGGTTGGCGCCGAGGACGTCCGCGAAGGCGCGTAGCTGGGCGGTCGACCCGAGGCGGAGGTCGTCGAGGCTCACGAGCGCGACCTTGCGGTTCTCGACCAAGGTCGCGCTCGTGAGCC
>JBDQGY010000086.1:0-15724 GCA_040265175.1 Nannocystaceae bacterium | reverse complement strand
GTGCAGGAGACGCTTGGGTACAGCCCGCAGTCGTCTGTGCCCAGGCCGGCGCAGGCGGAATCGTCATCGACGTTGCTCGTGGCGCACTGAAAGGAGGCTTGGCAGAGCCCATCGACCCGGGTGCCTTGGCAGGTCGGCGCGTCGTCGCAGCTCGCGGGCTGGGCGAGCCCGGCGCAGTCCGAGTTGGCGGCGCAGCAGTCTCCACCGTCACAACAAAATCCGTTGTTGCAGTATCCACTCTGACACTGGCTCGCCCCCCCGCATGGGTCGCCGTTCGGTTCGTCGGGGATGCAGATATTTCCAGCGCTGCAGTAGGCGCTGAGGTCGCAGTCGGCGTCGCTCCCGCAGGAGACGGCGCAGTTCGGGGAGTTTTGGCTCTCAGATCCGTTGCAAAACTGCGAGGGATAGACGCCACACTCGTTGGCTTCGACGCCCGCGCCACACGCTGTGTCGTCGGGCACGTTGGCGACGGTCCCGCAGACGTTCGCGACGCAGGAGGCGTCCTCGCGGGTCCCTTGGCAGTTGGCAGGGTCGCCGCACGTGGCCGCGGCGCTGTAGCTGCCGGGGCAGTCCGCCCCTTGCTGGCAGCAGTCTCCGCCGCTGCAGCAAAAGCCGTTGCCGCAGTAGTCGCTGATGCACCAGCTCGCCGCGCCGCAGGGATCGCCGTCGTCGCGATCGGGTTGGCAGGTGTTGTTGGAGTCACAAAAGGCGTCCGCGTCGCACTCCGCGTCGGTCGTGCAGGACGTGGCGCAGTCGGGCGTGGCTTGGTCCACCTCTCCGGTGCAAAATACGGGCAGGTAGAGTCCACAGTCGCTGGCGAGCACCGAGGTGTCACAGGCCGAATCATCCGGCTCGGTTCCCGTATTGCTACACACGAAGTTGCTCCCACAGACCGCCTGGCCTTTCGTCCCTTGGCAGGTCGCCGGCGAGGTGCAGATGGGGGCGTCAGTCCCGAAGGTGGGGCAGTCGGACGCCTGCTGGCAACAATCACCGCTGCCGCAGCAAAAGCCGTTGCCGCAGTAGCTACTGCTGCAGTCCGAGAGTTCATCACACGCCTGTCCATCGACGAGATCATCGAGGCACATGGAGGCGTCACAGTGGGCTTGTGGGACGCACTTTAGATCATCCTCCATGTCGCAGGAGGTCGCGCACGCGTCCCCTTGGTCCCCGCCATCAACGCAGGTGTAGAGCCCGCAAAGAGCGGTTCCAGGGCCTTCGCACATGCCGTCGGTACACATCTCGGCGGCGGTCTCGAAGTATCCAAGGGAGCCGAGTTCACAGCTCGCGACGCCACAGTCGATGACCATGTTATCGACGATCTCGTCGCAGTCGTTGTCGATGCCGTCGCAAAGCTCTGGGGCCGATGCGTAGACGTCGGGATCACTGTCGTTGCAGTCGGTTCCCATGCAGCCGCCACCTTCGCCGTAGATGTCGCCATCCCCGTCAACGCAGCAGATGCCGTTGTTCGGGACACACTGTTGAACGATGGTACCGTCATCGACGCTGCCGATCAGCCCGCAGGTGAACCCGATGGGGCAAATGTCTGGATCGTTTGCGCAGTCGACTACGCAAAAGTTCCCGCCGGCGAGTGGGGCGCAGATATCGAGCGCGTCACCACATTCGGCACTGCTGGAGCAGGCCTCGCAGAACGTGTCCGGTGCCGGGAGACAGGCGTCTTGGGGCCCAGATTCTGTTTCGATGGAGACGCAAACAAACTCGGGGCGGCAAGTCCCCTCCCGGCACGCCTCCACACAAACACCAGCCCTCTCTCCTTCGGGAACGACGCAGAAATCTTCGCAGTCCGCGTCTTCTAAACAAGGATCACCGGGCATCCCGGGGACGACGCCCTCGTCCGTAGCGGAGGTAGCGTCGTTGCTCTCGCTAGATTCGTCGACGGTGGTGGCGCCTGAGCCGGCCCCGACGTCGCCCATGGTGTTGCCGGAGGTGGCCGTCGTCCCAAGATCATCGCCCCCGCTCTCGACCTCGGTCGTCGAAAGTGGCTCCTCGGCGCCAGAGCAGGACGGCAGCCAACCGAGCACCGTGAGCACAACTAATCGTCGAATCCAGCAAGCCACGCCCCGAGTATAAACTGGAACCTGCAGGCTGCGTGGACAATATTCGTCACGAGGAGGCGGGCGAGGGCCAGGCGGCAGCGAGGGACGCGCGACAGGGAGCGGGGGCGTCATCTCGCCAGGAACATCGAGAGTCGCTTTTCAAGCGCGGAGAGACTGCGATAGCGTGGGGAGAATGAATCGCCAGAAGATGGAGTGGAGAACTAGGATGCGACTTGGGTTCATGCTCGTGGTGTGTGGTGTGTCCTGCCAAGAACCGTCACAGCCCCCGTACCAGTTCGGCGCCAAGGACGAGGCGTCGGTGCGTTCGGTGCTTGAGGCGCAGCGAGTGGCGTGGAACCGCGGAGACATCGAGGCGTTCCTCTCGGGCTACGAACAAAGCGAGGCGTTGGTGTTCACGTCGGGGGCGAACATTCGGCGTGGATTTGACGAAACTCGCTCAAAATTTCGAGCGAAGTACGGCGACGATCCGAGCACGATGGGCACCTTGGACTTCGAACTGATCGATGTGCGGGGCGTCGGGAAAGATGGAGCAGTGGTCCTCGGTCACTGGGCGCTCACAGAGACGCCACAGGTGGGGGAGGGCATTTTCAGCGTCATTCTTGAGCGCCAAGAGGGGACGTGGCGGATCATCCACGACCACACCTCCGCCTCAACGAAGAAAAATCGCGACGAACAAAACGGCGGGGTAGGTGGCGAACCACGCCCAAAAGAAGCGGTGGAGCCCCAGCAGGTAGGTGTTGACGCCGTGAAACAGGATGGCCAAGCCAATGAAGGTGAGCGCAAAGTCCGGTGACATCAGGGCGAAGGGGGCGCTGAGTTCGAACGCGATGACGCCGGCAGAGGCAGCCATCGCAGTCGGTCCTGCCAAGACGCGGGCGACGAACTTGGGAGGCTCACCAACGGCGGCGCCGTCGACGAAGCGGCGAAGAGCGCTCCCGTCTCTCCACCGGCGAGCACGAAGTTTGACGAGCCCCGCGATCAGGTACGAGGCGATGGACTGCAGCGCGACGTACAAGAGAGCGCCGATCACGACTTGGTGCTCATCGGCAAAGCCACGTCCTATCGACAGGCACGCGAGCGTGATGAGAGTGATGCTGTCGCTGCCACCGTTGACCGATCCACCCCATCGGAGCGCGAACAGAAGGCTCGTCATGAAGCAAGTCATGGGCCACCACCATCCCGGCGCGGCCACCATGCCAGCGGCGCAGATCAACTGCACAAGACAGAGCCCGAGGAGCGCGGGAGGTGTCGTGATTCGGTCGAGAAGCCACGTGAGTGGCGAGGAAAGATGCGCGACGTTTTCGCGTACGACTGACCACCGCAAGGTCCCTTCCTCTCGGAGTGTGGGAAGGTTGGCGATGTTCTCCGCGGCTTGAAGAGCAACCGAAACCGCACACAGCAACTCCATCACGCGCAAGGACGCGACGGGGGAGGCGAAGGCTTCGATGGATGTGAGGAGAGGGCTCATGAATCTTCGCGCGACTCGATGCGTCGCGGCGTGTAGCGGACAGGGGGAGCCTGCAGATGATCTCCAAACACGTCCTCGTCAGCGCTACGAGACCGCACGAGAAGCTCGTAGTGGAGTGACCCATCTTCGCGCGCGGCGAACTGAGCTTCGGCGAATTGGGTGTCGATCTTTGCTTCAGCGAGCGCGCGCAGCAGCTGAAATGAGACGGGCTCCTCGATGGAATCACCGGCCGGCGTCTCAAGCCAGTCGAGGTCTGCGAGGGCGTCCCGTACGATCGACTCCTCCGCGAGCCGCAAGGTCGCTCGCGGATTCCACAGCAGCGAAGTCGGTCGGCGAGTCGCGGATGTCATGGCGGGCTGCCATTTCATGGGCGGCTGCGCGTCCTCATGTGGCCGCCAAAACACCTGGACTTGGAGGCCGGGTTCCCCAAAAAAACGCCACGAGGGGAAACAGACTCGGAAGAGTCTTAGTCCATGACTTGCGACCTCTCTGCGCGGCAACGCGCTGAGGATCACGATGGCTACCGCGAACGCCATGACGATGACGGACTCACTCACGGACTCACGGTACGAAATTTAGGAAGGCGCGTCTTCTGCGAAGGGCTCCGTGGTTGCTCTATTCCTCGGGGCACGAAGGACACCGCGCAGGGCCCATCCACCATCCAGGTGTTGGGACCATCCACGATGACTAGGTGGCCCGCAGGGTGGCGGCGAGGATACTGCTGAGTTGTCCCGGCGTGAAGGGCTTCATCAAGATCTCCCATCCGTATCGGTCCGCGATGGTCTCAAGGTGCTCTTTGCGCGCGTATCCGGTGACCAGTAAAACCCGTGACAGCAGCCCCTCTTCAACACACCGCTCGGCAAGATCTGCCCCATTTCCATCCCCGAGTTGGACGTCTGTCACGAGCACATCAGGGCTCGACCGACTCCCGCGGAGGACGTCGAACGCAGATTGGACTCCTTCCACCGCCGTGACCTGACAGCCCATGCGTCGCAGCGAGCGCGCGTTCGCAAGGCGTAGTTCCTCTCGGTCTTCAACGAGGAGGACGTGGGGGGCGTGCTCATTCTCAAAGACGAGCTGAGGGTGCGGCCGACTCTGAGTTTTCTCCTCACGTTGCCTCACGACTCCATCCTCAGCCTCTGAGAACGTGATGTGCACCTTTGTACCCACATCTGGTTCAGACTCGATCTCAAGCTCTGCCGCGTTTCGTGTCGCGATGCCATAGACCACAGCGAGCCCGAGGCCGGGGTGATTTCCGTCGCTCTTTGTGGAGAAGAAGGGGTCGCAGGCTTGCTGCACTACCTCGGGGGGCATTCCACATCCTTGGTCTGCGATCGTGATACGGCATTTTCCGGCGATGGGGCGGCTCACCGAGATTGAGATAGTTCCACCCATCGGCATCGCTTCCCGGGCGTTTACACAGGTGGTGATTAAGACCTGCTCGAACTCGAGGCGGTCGATGCGGACATTGGCATCCGGATCGGAGTGGTCGAACGAGATTCGAATATTCTCTCCGACGACCGTATCCAACACCTGGGAGAGGTTGAATGTCATATTCGCGGGGTTAAACACCTCGGGTGTTGTCCGCTTGTTATGGCTAAATGTCATCAACTGCGACGAGAGCTTGGCTCCAGATTCGCAGGAGTTGAGAATCATCTCCGCATCCTCGCGCAGGGGGTGGTCTTGCTCGAGGTCCTCGAGCAGGATGCAACTCGCAGACATAATCACGCCGAGGAGATTATTGAAATCATGGGCGATGCCGCCGGCGAGGCGACCGAGGGCAGTCATTTTTTGAGACTGCAGCATCTTTTGACGCGTCTCTTCCAAGATTTGGGCAGCGTTCCGGTTCTCGGTGACGTTCGTAAACATGGCGAAGTACAGATTCTCACCACTTGTTTCCGTCATTCGATGATAGCCGATGAACCCCTCCGCGATGATCGTGTCGCCGCTCTCCGAGATGAGGACAAAATCCTGCGAATCTGGAACCTCCTTTTCTTGAGAATGTGAGGCCCCGTCAGAGCACGCCTCACTAGGCATGAGCAGCCTGTCGAGGGTCATATTCCACCGATCGAGGGAAGCCGGCGCGACGAAGTCTTCTGCCGGTTTTCCGACGGTCTCATCGCCAGCAAATGAGGTCCAGGCAGGGTTTCCGAAGACGATCTGGCGCTGTTCGTCTAAGGCCACCATGATCAAGAGATTCTGTTCGATCAAGATGCGGTATCGAGCTTCGCTCTCACCCAGTCGCCGAGCGGTGGCGAGGGCTTCCTCTTGGCTTTGGCGCGCCGCTTGAACGAGGAATACGTTGTCGATGGTCGTGTCGAACCGGGCGAAGTCCTGAAAGGTCAATCCGAGGCTCTTGATTTTCTCCACCTCGTCGATCTGTGGTGAGCAGACGATGAGGAATCGGTCGTCGGGGAGCTGGATAATCTCTCCCTTGAACCGTACGCCCATGCGGCCCACAGACAGGAGCAACATCTTTCCGATGTGTTGTCTGATCGCTGGGAGGGTGAAGTTCTCCTTCCATCGCAAGGGGGTAATGAACGAATTGAGGTCCGTGTTAACCACCTCAGGACACCGCGCGAAGAACGTGCGGCCGAGCATCACGATCCGGAGGTCAGCGTCAAAGACCACCGAGAACGGGAAGAGTTGCAGAGTTGTGTGTTGGTCAAGCACGCTTAGAATACAAGTTTGAAGATGTCGTGTTCGGCTCCGTCAGCACGAGACGAGACCAGCGTCACCTCGAGGGGCTCCTTGAAATGTTCGGAGAGACCGTGGAGGAGGCCCACGACAAATTCGGTCAGACCAGCCCGCTCACTCCGATAGTGGAGGAGCGTCTCTCCATCTTTCTCTTCAAGCGAGAAGGAGGGTTGCCGTAGATTTTGAAACGTGATCGCGACCTGTTCGTGCATCTGATCGAGATTTGTTAAGAACGTCCGGAGATCCGAGCCTGCAAAATCCATCAGGTGGCTGTACTCTCGGTTCGCGGTATTCATCACCCAGTGGCGGCCGAACGTGTGAAGGAGCGCAGTCGGCTCGACTTGCAAAATTTCGCACGCAACTTCAATGATCTTAAAGGTCAGCTCGTCAGGATAGGAGTTCATCGTCACGTAGTGCGACGCGTCTGTCTTGCTTTGCTCCTCTATTTTGCGCCAGGTGGGTTCGCCGAACTGCTCAACCACACAACCACGAATCGCTCGATTTACCAGGCCGTACATCGTCCTTATTCTAGCCTGGAGTGATTACGAGGGCGGTGGACGCCATTTATGCGCGAGTGCATCCGACAGCCACGGCCTGCCGGGGGCGCGACGCGAGGCGTGAGTTCTCGTAAAATGTTGATATTAAACGGTTATATTGAGTTCGTGGTTCTCCGAGTGGTGGAATCGCGCCCGCACCATTGCAACGAGCGATCCCCGATGGGCGCTCCTCGTCTCAATTTTACTCGGTTGCGAGGCGGGTTTGAGGCAAATTATTTCACCGGAAAGCCGCGGTCCCGCATGAGGGCCTCGATCTGTGCGTCGCGTCCACGGAAGGCGCGGTATGCCTCGGCAGGGTCGAGGGCGTTGCGAGGGGCGAAGAGGAAGTCCACCAGTCGCTTGGAGAGCGCCTCGTCATAAAAACCGCCGGGAGCCTCCGCGAACGCCTCGCCGGCGTCTGCCGTGAGCACATCCGCCCACAGATAGCCGTAGTACCCGGTCGCGTAGCCCTCACCCGAGAAGACGTGTCCGAAGTGTGGCGAGCGGTGTCGCATGACGACTTCGGTCGGCATCCCGAGCGCGGCGAGTGTCTCTCGCTCGAAGGTGTCGGGATCGAGCGCGGACGGATCGGTGGTGTGATATTTCATGTCCATCAGCGCGGACGCGAGATACTCGGTCGTCGCGAATCCTTGATTAAAGGTCGCGGCTTTCTTGATCTTCGCGACAAGGGATTTGGGGATTGGCTCGCCGGTCTCAAAATGAACGAGGTAGCCGTTGATGACCTCGTCGGTCAACAGCCAACGCTCCAGGAGCTGCGACTGGAATTCAGTGTAGTCGCGCACTCCACCGTTGAGGGTAGGGTAGGCGACGTTGGAGGACAGGGAGTGCAAGGCGTGGCCAAACTCATGAAAGAAGGTCGTCGCATCGTCCCAGGAGACAAGGACGGGTTCGCCAGGGCTTCCCTTGATGAAGTTGGAATTGTTCGATGACAAGACCGTCTGTTTCCCGTCGAACGTGGTGTGGCTGCGGTAGCTCGTGGCCCAAGCCCCCGAGCGCTTCCCGGGGCGCGCGAACGGGTCGAGGTACCAGAGACCGACGTGAGCTCCAGAGTCCAGATCTGTCACTTCCCAGACGCGCACGTCCTCGTGGAACAAAGGTACGCTTCCCTCAGGGACTGGCTCGAAGCGGAAATTGAAGAGCTTGCCAGCGACCATGAACATGGCCTCTCGAAGCTTGTCGAGCTGCAGGTACTGCTTCACTTCGTTGGAGTCGAGCGCGTATTTATCCATGCGCACTTTGTTCGCGTAGTAGCGATAGTCCCACGGTTCAATCTTTATGTCGGCGCCCTCTTTGTCCGCCAGCGCTTGCATGTCCGCAACTTCCTCGGCCACGCGCGCGATGGCGGCGGGCCACACCGCCTCCATCAACTCGATGGCGCGCTCTGGAGATTGAGCCATCCGGTCCTCCAAGCGCCACTGCGCGAAGTTCTCGTATCCGAGCAGCTTCACCCGTTCGTCGCGGAGCTTGAGAATGTCGACGATCAACTGATTGTTGTCATGGGCATCTCCGTTGTCACCGCGGCTATAGTAGGTGCGCCAAACTTTCTCTCGAAGATCGCGCTCCGTGGAGTATGTGAGGAACGGGGCCATGGAAGAGCGCGTATTGGTGATGGCGAACTTGCCAGGCTCGTCGCGGTCGGCGGCGGCGGCGGCGGCGGCGGCCTTAAAAGACTCTGGGAGCCCACCGAGCTGCGTCTCCTCAAGGAACAGCACGTAGCCCTCCTCGTCAGCGAGCACGTTATTCGCGAACTTGGTGTGCAGGGGCGCGAGCTGCTTTTGGATCTCCGCGTATCGGTCCTTTTTTTCGCCGGTGAGTTCGGCACCCGAGCGCGCGAATTGATCATACATGAGGCGGACAAGCCGCTGCACCGCGGCGTCACGCTGCTTGAGGTCCTCGCTCTCGTAGATCGCCTTAACACGTCGGAAGAGAGCCTCGTTTTGAATGATCTTCGAACTGTACTCGGAGAGTTTGGGGACCACGCGACCTTGGACCTCTCGAAATTCTGGTGAAGACAGATTGCTGCTCCAGATCCCGTAGTAGGTGAAGACGCGATCGAGGGCGCGCCCGCTCTGCTCCATGGGGACGATTGTATTGTCGAAGGTGGGCGCATCTTTGTTGGCCGCGATGGCATCCAACTCCGCGAGGTGCTGGTCGATCCCCGAGAGGACGGCCTCTTCGAGATTCGCCAGGTCCATGGTGTCGAACGCCGGGACGCCGTCATATGGGCCTGTCCACTCCGCCAACAGGGGATTGGCACGGGCAGCGGCGTCGCTCGGAGCAGACGACGCGCTCTCCGAGGACTGGGGAGCGCACGCGGTGAGGAGCGCCGCGACGACGGAGGAGGTGATTCGAAGGCTGTGTTTTGGCATGGGTCTTCTTCTCGCGTTGGACGTGGTCTCTGGATCGTGAGTGGGGGTGCCTGTGGGCACCTGAGCCCGCTTGGAGATCGCTCGGTCGCGACATGGTTCGGGTGCGACCGGCAGACTCTAGCCTGCCAGAGGGGCTCGGATCTATGACCCGAGAGATTTTCGCCGGCGGCGGTGCTCGGACGCCCATCTTTGCAGGAATAGGCGCTCGTCGTCGCTGCTGGCCGTGCGCGAGCTGGGGGAATCCGCCTGAGGGCCACACCTAGGGTGGAGGGCCAGAGCGAAGCGGGCGGGGCGCAAACCATCATAACTTTTTGGGGGTAGGATTCGCCTGGTGAACGCAAGACAGCAGCGCCAATGGAGGCGCGGAGCGGGTGGCGCAGCTCGACGGGGAGGAGTGGACGCGGGTGGCCGTGGACGCTGAAGAATCTGACGATGGGGGGGACGTGCTCGGCGAAGACGTGCGGCGTTGCGTCGAGGCCATCGCGACGTGGTCAGCGACCACCCTTCGCGCGCGTGGATCTACGTGGGGATTCGGAGCGGCGGAGCGCGGGCCAAGCTTGGCCCTTCGATTCTCAAGTCGCGTCGCGGCCCGCTCTCTCGCGACGGTGATAGGCGACCTCCTCGCGACAGCCCGGGGGAGCGCCGCGGACGCCCCGGCACAGTCACGCGGGGAGCGCGAGGACGCGGTGGACGTGCTCCGACGGTTGCGGTGCTTGGACGCGCTGAGCATCCGCCCTCCGGATCTTGAGGTCTCGCTCGAGGAGGCCTGGAGAGCGTTGGAGGCGGGCTGCACCACCGACGCCGCGGCCGCAGTCGCGCTGTCTGACCGCGTACAACGTCTCGGTGAGGCGGTGGCGCAGGACTGGAACCGCCGCCAAGCAGGGCGGCCAATGGAGAGCGCGGAGGCCCTGGCGCTGTGGGGAGCACGGGTCTTGGCCTCGAGCTATGGCGCGCTCTTGGGACTCGCGGTCTCGCACACCGATGGCGCGTCGACCCGCCGCGACCTCGGCGCTTTTTTCACCCCCGTACCGCTCGTTCGGACCGCGCTGTCTTCACTCCCCATGTGGACGCTAGATCCCGAGAGCCTCGCCGCGGGTCAGGTGGTGGCCGCGGAGGCCCGTGGTGCTCGGATCTGTGATCCGGCCTGCGGCGCGGGGGCATTCTTGCTGGAGATGGCGGTGCTGGTTACACGCAGTCGCCAACCCACACCGCGACCGCCTGACTGGGCGTGGGGGGTCGAGTTTTCGCGCACGGTCCACGCCCAGATCTACGGCGTCGATGTGGACGAGCACGCGATCGATGTCTGCGCCATGAGCCTGTGGCTGGCTGCGATGGCGCCCACGCTCGAGGGGAGCGCCCCATGGCGTGGTCTTCGGGTGGGGAACGCGCTGCTCGGCGTACGGGAGGAGGGGCAGGCCACACACAGCGACGTCGCACTCGAGGCACGCAAGCGACTCGCTGACGAGGCGGTGGAGCAGAGGATTCAGAGCTTCCGACCGAAGCCGAACCACCAGTGGGAGCGCCCTGGTCTTCAGGGACCCCCCTTGGTCCACGGGCTCCGGGTTCCGGTTCACTGGGAGCTTGAGTTTCCCGAGGTCTTCACGATCCGGTCCGGTGACCGTGCGGGGCGGTCGCCAAACCCACGAGGGTTCGACTATGTGGTCGGCAATCCACCCTTCGTCGACTCAGAGCGGATGACCCGAGAATACCCTGACGTGCGCGCCGAGATCGCGCGCTGTTTTGTCAGCGCTCGCGGGAATTGGGACCTCTTTGTCCCCTTCGTGGAGCTCGCGTTCTCGCTGCTCCGCCAGGGGGGAGTCGTGAGCTACGTGCTCCCGCGTGTCGCCTTGGCGGCGGACTATGCCGCCGAGGGTCAAGCGCTGCTGCTCTCACACACTCTCCTCGAACTGCGGACGATCCAGGGGCTGACGATGTTTGAGGACGCGCGCGTCCACGTGTGCGTCATCACAGCGCGCGAGGGCACGCCCGGCATCAACCATCAGGTGCGATGCGCTCGTGACGAGCGTTTGAACGCGCGAGCGTGCACACACACAGCCCTCGTGCCGATCACTCGCTTCAGCAGGCTCCCGAAGGGCTTCATCTCACTTCCGCTTGAATCCGAGGGAGAGGCCTTGATGCCGCTGCTCGACCTCCCGCTCACGATCAACGACGTGGCGGTGGTGAGCGACGGGGCCACGACCAAGGAGGCGTACGAGCTTCGCAATCTCCTCCTCGAATGGTCTGATGAGATGTCGAATGACAGCTACGTTCGGCTCGTGAACACGGGGACGATCGACCCCTTTCGCACGCTCTGGTCTCGAAAGGGGACTCGCTACCTCGGGCGTCGTCTGTCGCGCCCGATCCTCCTCCGCGAGGACCTCGAGCGCGTGGCGCCTCGGCGGGCGCAGCAGGCGATGCGTGATGGGGTCGTGCTCGCGGGGCTGGCGAGGCAGCTTGAGGCCGCGGTCGCGGTGGCGGGGGTCCTTTGCGGAAAGTCGACGGTGCAGCTTTTGCCGGAGGCGTCGGTGTGTCCCTATGCCCTCGCCGCCTGGCTCAACTCGGGCCCTATTCGGCGTCTGTATCGCGGGCTGTTCGCCTATCGAGGTTTCGGTGAAGGGGCGATGAACATCGGGCCTCGGCAGGTGAGACAGCTTCCCGTACCGGAGCGCCGTTGGCTTCGCGATGCAGGTGCGCCCGTTGACGGTGAGGGCGGTGAAGACACGGGACTGTCGACGATGGGGCGCCGCATCACGAAGCTGTATGCGGAGGACGAACAGGCGGAGTTGGGGGAGCAGCTCGAATCTCTTGATCGGCTCGTGCGTGAAATCCTCGCGCGGGTAGCGAGATAGCACCTGGTCGTGCGGAGCCGAAATGTGACGCCAAGGGCGTGGTCCCCATGGGCGTACGCCGTGGTGACAGCCTGGCGTTAATGGAGATTGAAATTCAACAAGATGGTCCCTTTGTTCCGAATGGCCGCCGCGTGGAGCGTCACGCGCTCATTCGGCTCTCGGCCCCCACCATGGAGTCCAGCATCGAGAGGGCTCCCCTGGCGATCTCGTTTGTCATCGATCGGTCGGGCTCTATGGCAGGCGACCCGCTGGAGTTGGCCTGCGAGGCGACACGTCACGCCATCTCTCGTCTTCGAGACACGGACCAATTCGCGATCGTGCTCTACGATCACGAGGTAGAGGTGCTCATCCCCATGTCCTCCGCGTGCGCCGGATCGCGGGCGGCGGCGGCCCAAAAGCTCAGAGGTGTGACGGCGCGGGGCACAACAGACTTGGCCGCTGGTTGGGACGTCGGCGCTCGGCTCGTCGCGGAGGCGCGTGGCGACGAGGGGACCTTTCGGCGCTGCCTGCTGCTCACGGACGGCATGGCCAATGAGGGGGTGACGGATCCTGATGAGCTGAAGGCGCGCGCGGCTCGTTGGCGTCGTGATGGAGTCACCTTGACTACGATGGGGCTCGAACATGATTTTGATGAGGTGCTGCTCGGGAGCTTGGCGGACGCCGGCGGAGGCGCGCTGCGCTACGTACGCGCGTCGAGCGACCTCGTGAAGCAGTTCGACGAAGAACTCGGAGAGGCGCTCGAAGTGGTCGCTCGAGATGTCGTGCTCCAGGTCTCGTGCGATGACGGGGCCGACGTGATCTGCCTGTCGCCATTCGACGTGGAGCGAAGGGCTGGCCGGCTTGAGATTTTGCTTGGTGATCTCGTGTCCCGGCAAGAACTTGTTGTTTTGATCGAGGTGGACATGGCGCCGCAGCGCGAGGGAGAGACCGTCCGTTGTTGCGCGCAGGTGCGCACCGCCAAGGAACAACGTGAACTCCCAGAAGCCCGGGCGATGTGGACCGCTGTTGGCGCTCAGCGAGACTGGGAGAAGCGCGAGGCGTCGGTGATCTCGGTGGTCGTGGAACACATTGTCGCGGCGACCAGGGAGACGGCGCTCGAACACAACTTGAGTGGCGATTCAGACGCGGTCCAACGGGCACTCGAGCAGGGCGGCAGCGCTCTCGAGGCGCTCGAGGCGGAGGACCTCACGGAGGCGGCTCGCCACGCACTCATGGAAGACCGGGTGTCGTGGTCGACCCCTCTCCCCGCGGAGGAGGCAAAGGAGGTCTACGCGTGCTCGTACTCCCTGCGCCGGAGCAGATCGGAGGACGGCTCGTCCCGGCGACGCTGAGGTGCGCGCCGAGGCGCGCTGGGATCGGCGCGGGGGGTGGCCATCCGGTCGTCGCTCGTTGTACAAGGGAGGAGGAGACGTACGGACAGCCCATGGGACGAACCTTTGAAAATCGCCGACTGACAATGCTCAAGCGCAGCGATCGAGACGCCAAGGTCTTCTCGCGTTGTGGACGCCAAATCGCGATGGCGGTGAAGGCGGGGGGACCGGATCCCGAATCCAATCCCACGCTTCGCCGCGCGGTCCAAAATGCGCGCGGCTCCAATATGCCCAAGGACAAGATCCAATACGCGATCGACAAGGCGGCGGGCACCGCAGATGGAGACAGCTTTGAGCAAATCTTTTATGAGGGGTATGGGCCCCACGGCATCGCGATGATGGTGGAGACGGCGACCGACAACCCCACGCGAACCGTCGCCAACATTCGGTTTGCGTTTAAAAAAGAGAGCGGGAATCTGGGCACATCTGGGAGCGTCGCCTTCATGTTTGATCAACTCGCTGTGTTTCGGTTCTCGCCGGAGGGGGTCGACCGTGAGGAGCTTGAGCTGGAGTTGATCGATCACGGCTTGGAGGAGATGGCGGATGGCCTCGGCGACGACGGCTCGAATCAACTCCTCGTTCGGTGCCCGCGGGACTCATTTGGGGTCATGCAGTCGGCGCTGGATGAACGGGGTATCACCGTGCTCACGTCCGGGATGGAGTGGGTGCCCCGAACGCAGACTGAGCTTGCGGACGCTCAGGTCGATGACGTGCTCAAGCTAGTGGAGCGACTCGAGGCGGACGACGACGTCCAGCACGTGTTTCACAACCTCGGGTAGCCGGACTGGGGAGCTCTTCACGGTTCGACCGTTCTAGGTTTCATGGGATACCGCGGACGAGCAGAGGTGGCTTTGACCGGCGTTCAATTTTGGGTACCGCACTCCTGTCTCACGACAAGCGGGTGAGCGAGAAAGATAGAAAGCATAAGACTATAACCCTATTCTCGGGTAGAGTCTGGCCAGTGAGTATCCAACTGACAACGCGTCGAACTCTCGTTCAGTTGGTGCAATCGGGCGTACTGCCGATGCTGATCGCGACCGTGGTCGGACTGACTGCCTGGTATGCGGTGAGTGGATATCTCGGGAGTTATCAAGGTGGAAAGTTGTGGGTGTCTGCCTCCGGGGACGCCGTTGAGGAGGCCCACGGGGCTCAACTAGCGAGCATGGAACGCCGGGCACTCGCGCTCCTTCGGTCGACCGATCCGATCCGAAGTCTCGGACCGCGAGAGTCATTTCTACGACTCACCGACCGTGGGTTCGAACAGCACGGGGTGTCGGTGACACCTGAGGAGCTGCCGAGGTTGGAGGCGCTTCTCGGCGGCGAGGGACAACAAATGGGAGTGCGTGGGGCCGGAGAGCCCATGACGCCGCGGGGGGTGATGTGGCGCGAGGGCCGACTCTTCGCGGTAGTGGTCGCGATCGACGAAGGCGTGCGCGGCGTCTTGTCGTCCGAAGTGACGTCGGACTGGCTTGAACACGACAGGCGGCTGACCGCGGCCGAGGTTAGTTTCCGGGATCGCGACGGGACGCTCCTCGCGTCAACCTATCTCGACGTGGATGGCGCGCCCGTGGGCGTATCGCCCGTAGATCTCGTCGATTCGGGGGCCACCAATTTCACCGGGAAGCCCGAACCGGCGCATCTGCGGGTGAGCTTGAGCGCGCCCTACAGCGGAGCCCAACAGAATCGTTGGCACGAAGGTGAGTCCCGGTTCTCCGTATTCTCTCAGGTGATCCCCATGCGCTCGCCAACGGGGGAGGCCGCCGGGACCGTGTGGATCACGGTTCCTGAAGACGTCATGCTCGGGTGGCCAACTTACGGAATGATGGGAACCGCTGTTCTCGGGATCATCTTTGGTGTCGTGATGCTCATGGTGTTGCGGCGTCGGATCACGAGCCTAATTTCACCGATCGACGCGCTGAGCGAGAAAGTGATCTCTCTTCGGACCACTTTTGAGGCGCAGCCAGCACCGCAACTCAATAAATCGACGGCCCACCACAAAGACGTCGGCTCAGCCATTGTGGCGGATGAGTTGTGGCGGCTGTCGGACGGCATCACCCAACTCGAGCGCCAAGTCGCCCACAACCGGGAGCTCGAGAGGCAACTACGGCAGGCGCAGAAGATGGAAGCTGTCGGGACGCTCGCGGGAGGGATCGCTCACGATTTCAACAACCTCCTCAGCGTGATTGTATTGAACGCAGAGCTCCTTCTCGAGGGCTTAGCGGACGGGACGGACGACGCGCCTCCTCACCTGATAGAGCAAGACGCGGGACTGCTCCGAGAGGTGCTCGCGAGCAGTGAACACGGCAAGGCATTGACGACCCAGTTGCTGGGAATGTCGG
>JBDQGY010000085.1:0-15954 GCA_040265175.1 Nannocystaceae bacterium | reverse complement strand
TTACTACGCCGCGAGCGTCGATCGGCGACTGGTCCGAGCGGTGATTGAAGGGCTACAAGAGGCACCCACCGATGGCTGAGGCAGCGCGTCGACCACGATCCAAGCTCCGGCGCCTCTTGGTCTGGTCGCTGGTGCTCTTCACGTCGTGCGCGAGTCTCGGTGCCGGCGGGCTCGCGGGCATGCTCTGGTACTACGGGCGGGACCTCAAAGCCATCGATGAAGCGGCGCTGCGCGCGTATCAGCCGCCGCAGATCACGAGGATCTACGCCGCAGATAAAGAGACGCTGCTCGGCGAGTACTTCACGCAACGTCGGACATTGATTCAGTATGAGTATGTCCCTAGCCACGTCGAGAACGCGTTCCTGGCGGCCGAGGACGCCGATTTTTATCGGCACGAGGGGCTCGATTATCTAGGGATTCTTCGGGCGCTGTTCATCAACGTGCGGGCCGGTGAGATTCGACAGGGCGCCTCCACGATCACCCAGCAGGTCGTTAAAAACTTCATTTTGTCACCGGAGCGCACCTTCAAGCGCAAGGTGCATGAGCTGCTCTTGTCGCGTCGGCTTGAGCGGGTGCTCTCCAAGCAGGAAATCCTGGAACTGTACCTTAACGAGATTTATCTCGGTCACGGTCGCTATGGAATTCAGGAGGCGAGCCGCTTTTACTTCGGAAAGGACGTGCAAAAGATAGACGCTGGGCAGGCTGCATTGCTCGCGACGCTCCCGAAGGCGCCCGGAGCGTCCACACCTCACAAGGCACCCGAGCGGGCGAAGGCGCGGCAGCGGTTTGTGCTGTCGCAGATGGCGAAGCACGGATTCTTATCCGCCACCGACGCTGAACGATACGCGTCCATGCCCCTCGCGGTACAGCCCCTCGCGACGGCGCGCGCGAGGGTGTTTCGAGGGGCCGAATCCTTCGTGGACGTGGTGCTCAGCCGCCTACGGAGCCGCTTTGGTGACGACCTCGCCACGCTCGGTGCGACGGTGGTCACCACCCTCGATCCAGACGTGCAGCGCGCCGCCTCACGTGGTCTGCAGGCGCAGCTTCGAACCATCGATGCTCGCCAAAAGTTCGCGCACAAGATACAGCCCGCAAGTGATCGAGCGAAGCTGCGGGTGTTGAAGCGTGGCGTGAAGATTCAAAAAGATGGCCAGATTGGCGCGGTGGTGATCCGCGGGAAGTATCAGCCCGAAGGGAGCGAGCGACAGGGCTTTGAAGCGGCCCTTGGCGAGCGCAGCATCTTCGTAGAGGTTCCACCGGGGGGGCGCTACGCGGAGCCAGAGGTGCCGTTGTCGACCCAATTCCCCGAGGGCGGAATCACCGTCGCGAGGGTGTCCACTCCACCCACGGGGCTCTCGCTCCCAAAGGGCTGGCTGTACGGCCGCATCGCGTCTGGGCCGGAGGCGGCGGTGGTGGTGGCCTCCGTCGAGGACGCCTCTGTGGTCGCGATGGTGTCCGGCTACGAGGAGACCCGAGGAGGGTTCAACCGCGCGGTAGCTGCGAAGCGACAGCCCGGCTCGACGTTCAAGCCGTTCGTGTACGGGGCCGCTGTCGAGTCCAGAGCGTTTACCGCCGCGAGCGTAGTGATCGACTCTCCTGAGATTTATGAGAAATGGCGCCCGACGAATTTCGAACGTGATCGATATCGCGGAGAGGTCCGCCTTCGCGAGGCGCTCACGCACTCGGTGAACACCATCGCCATTAAACTCCTCGACGCGATCGGGGTGCCCGCGGGGGTGGATTTCGCGCGGCGGGCGGGCATTGAGTCTGCGCTCACCGAGAATCTCTCGCTGGCGCTTGGGACCTCGGAGGTCACCCCGTTTGAGCTTTTGCGGGCCTATACTACCCTCGCGCGAGGTGGGACGCGCCGACGACTGCGCGTGATCGACGTGATCGAAATTGATGGGGGAGAGGTCGTCCCCGAGCTCGCACCAGCGGCGGCCGTCATCGCACCAGAGGTCGCCTTTGTCGTCAGCTCGTTGATGGCGAGCGTGGTGCAAGAGGGGACCGGGCGCCGCGCGAAGAAACTCGGCTTCTGGGTCGCCGGGAAGACCGGGACCGCCGCGGAGAATCGTGACGCGTGGTTCGCAGGGTTCTCCCGCTCGCATGCCGCTGTGGCGTGGGTGGGATTCGACCGGCCCAAGCCCCTCGGTCGCGGGGAGACGGGGGGCAAGGCGGCGTTGCCGATTTGGATGGAGGCCATGAAGGCCGCGGTCGAGGCGGCAAAGGGCGACACCTCCGCGCCCATTCCACCGAGGTCAGTGGAGGTGCGCACCATCGACAAACAAAGCGGCCTACTCGCGACGTCCGAGGCAGAGTCGGACTCGGTGATGGAGGAGTACTTCCTTCCCGGCACCGCACCCACGGCGTATGTCTCAAAAGAGGTGCTCGATGTGGACGCCGTCGCGTTGGAGCTGCTCGCGCCGGAGGAGGACTCGGTCGGGCAGACTGACTCGCCGAACAGTCAGGACGCGCCGCCTGTTAAACGACCGCAGGGTGCGCTCCAACGAGCAACTGCGCCGCTCCCCGAACCGCCGGCGCGGTCCGTGGGAGGAGATCAGGATCGATTGCCGAGCGTCCTCGACGCGCCCTGACGCTCGCAGTTCGCGTCGTCGTCATCGCGGATGACGTCGCGGTATCGGGGGGACGGGCCGCGAGGTAGCGGCGCCGCTCCGGTACCAAGCCGCTAGGGCAGCAAATAGGTGCCGAGGGTCGCCTTGGAATCCATCTCAAGCGAGGCGATTACGGAGGCCTCGATGTCGGCGTCGGTGGCGGTGAGGAAGTCGATACCATCGAAGAACCTGTCGTAGGTCTTCGAGAGCGTGATCTCTACTGGAACTCGCTGATCGGCCGCCACTTTGATGGGGCCGTTGTCGACGATAGCGGAGGTGTCAATGTCGGCGACCACGGTCGCTTGGGTTGTGAATGTCCCAGAGATTTCCTCGCCATCGAGGCTGGCCACGTAGCTCAAGAGCACGGTCTGGCCGTCCATCTCTGCGTTGCTGGGAGTGTTGTCCCCGCCCGCGGTCGTGATCTCAGTGTAGTAGAAGGGCTCGTAGCTCACTCGCACGTTGCAAAAGGACGAGGGATCCGAGGTGACACCGCCGATGCCCTGCACGAGGGTGTCCCCGATCGCGATGATGTCCTCCGCCCAAGGTCCCCAGTAGAGGCTTACGTCCGTTGTCTTGCCGTCACAGCCGATGAGTTCCACATTCTTCGTGGTGACATACGCCTCTGTGAGGCGGATGGTCCATCCGAGGTCGTTGGTGAAGACGCGAGAGATTCCTTCGGCCCCGTAGGAGGGGAAGGCAGAAGACACGGCGGTCCCGTGGTGCGCGGTGAAGACATTGACCTGTCCTCCTTCATCGACGGCGAACCAGTCACATCCTGAGACGGTGGAGGCCGCACCTGCAGAGAGGAAAAACTTCAACAGCATCGAACGCGAGATCGTCATATAAAACACCAATCTGGAACAGCCAGACGCCCGGACCTTAGCAGCAGCATTTGAATTTATCCACGAAATATTTTCAGGTAAATGCGCGCTGATGAGCGTTTTCCTGCAGATCAAACGCTGTCTCTGGATCAGCTTGCGCATCACATCGACGCAAACGGCTCGGGCCTCCGCGTCGGCGAAGCGCTCAAACCATCGATCGGTAGCGACGTTCGCTATGGGTGGTCTGGACGGTCTGGACCCACTGTGGATTTGGTATGCCGCGGCGATGAAAAACGTGGCGTCTCAAAAAAGACCACTTTGCATTCTTGCTGCGAATAAGCCGATTGGCCGGTTTTCCATGGTTCTTCTCGGGAGGCGCCGCCGTCAAAACACGGGATGCGATACGAGCGCAGTTGTGGCCTCTAGGATGGGGTGCACCCGGGATTTTTGGTGGGGCGGCCGACACACGTAAACACAACCCGACAATACAGTCCGCCGGTCGGAAGGTCGCGGCGCGATGGCGTCGTGGGACAACCTACCGACCTCTGACTCGCCATTGATCGCGCCGCTGCGCCCCGATTTCCTGCGTTTCGTTCGGGTCGTCCCGGTCGCATGACCGTCGTGGGAGATCTCTCCCCGAGAGCTTGGGAATCCAAGGGCAGACTTGTATGGAATATGTGCGTTGTCGCGCCCATGCGTCGATGGTGGGGACGACGGACATTGAGAGGCCCCGCGGCATTGCGCGAGGTGCTTCGGCGTAGGCTCGCTTCATTCGCGCACGTCCTTGGCCTCGGGAACCGCCTGCGAATCACGCCCAAGGTGCGGGGGAGCTTTTCCGTTCGTTCGGTGGCGCCCGTCGTCCGGACTTGAGATGTTCCGAATCGCACTCAAGCTAGGGTACAGTGCCCTCCGTGACCGAACGAATTCGACGTCTCGCCACCCTATGTACCGCGTTGTTTGCGATGCTCATGCTCACGCTCCCTGGGACGGCGCAGGCTCGCGCGGACGAGGCCACTGAGGAGACGCCGGGGTTCGTTCGCGTCATCGATGCGGGGGCCGGTCACGTGGTCTCAGCGCTCGACGCCGTTTTGTTTTTCCCGGTCAACAAGACCACCGTCGTAGAACCGAGCGTCGCCCCGGTGACGGATGTGGCGACCGCGCAGGCGGCGATCGCAGCGCTCGCCGCCTCCTCGGGTGAGGAACTGTCTGAGATGACACTGACCTTCACGGTGCCGTCGGCGTCGGTGAGCGAGCAAGACGCGAAGGCGCTCGCGCGGACGCTTGAGCAGGCGCTTGAGCCGAAAGGTCCCTCGGGGACCCGCAGCCTCGCGGTCGAGCGCAGCGACAGCGGTGACGGATACGCCCTCGCGGCGAGCGACGGCGGCATCCCGTTTGTGGCGCTCTGGTTGTTCTTGGGCGCGGTTTTCTTCACCCTGCGCATGGGCTTCATCAATTTCCGCGCCTTCTGGCACGCCATCGAGGTCACGCGGGGCAAGTTCGACAACCCCGATGACGAAGGAGAGGTCAGCCACTTCCAGGCGTTGGCGTCGGCGTTGTCGGCGACCGTGGGGCTCGGCAACATCGCGGGGGTGGCCATCGCGGTCGCCGTGGGCGGTCCCGGAGCGGTGTTTTGGCTGATCGCCGCGGGCTTGCTGGGCATGTCCTCGAAGTTTGTGGAGTGCACCTTGGGACAAAAGTACCGGGAGCGGCGTCCGGACGGCAGCGTGCTTGGCGGCCCCATCCAGTACCTGAGCAAGGGGCTCGCTGAGAAACGTATGCCCCGACTCGGGAAGGTGCTCGCGGTCATGTTCGCCATCTTGTGTGTGGGGGGCTCGCTCGGCGGCGGGAACACCTTCCAGGTCAATCAATCGCTCGGCGTGCTCAAGGAGCAGGTGCCCTTGTTCGCCGAGCACGGCTGGTTGTACGGCCTGGTGATGGTGGTCGCGGTGGGGATCGTTATCGTCGGTGGAATCCAACGCATCGCTGGGACCGCGGAGAAGATTGTGCCGCTCATGTGTGGCGTCTACGTCCTGGCGTGTCTCTACATTTTGGGCAATCACCTCGGGGATGTACCGGCGGCGTTCGGAAGAATTGTCGGTGAGGCATTCACCCCGGCTGCGGGCTACGGTGGATTCTTGGGCGTGCTCGTGACGGGCATCCGCCGCGCGGCCTTCTCCAATGAGGCTGGCGTGGGCTCGGCGGCCATCGCTCACTCTGCTGCGCGCACGGAGTATCCGGTGCGCGAGGGGATCGTGGCGTTGCTCGAGCCCTTTATCGACACGGTCATCGTGTGCACGATGACAGGCTTGGTCATCGTGATCACCGGGGCGTTTGAGAACCCGGCGAACTTCGAGCTCATCGCCTCCTCGAACGGGGCCGCGTTGACCTCCCGCGCCATGGCGAGCGAGATCTCATGGTTCCCCTACATTTTGATGGTCGCGGTGGTCTTGTTCGCGTACAGCACGATGATCTCGTGGTCTTATTACGGCGAGCGCTGCTGGGTGTGGATGTTTGGAGACGGCTCCTCCAAGTACTACAAGGTGCTGTTCTTGGTGTTTGTATTCCTCGGCAGCGTGGTGACGGCTACGAATATTCTCAACTTCGGCGACTACATGATCCTCTCCATGGCGTTCCCGAACATCCTTGGTGTGTTCATCTTGAGCGGCACGGTGAAAAAGGACCTCAACGAGTACATGGGAAATTTGAAGGCCGGAAAATTCAAGCGGTATGAATGAGCCGGGGGGGGAGCGCGAGGTCGCGCGCACCCTGGAGCTTCGGGTTCCTCGCATTGATCTCACGGGTTGGGTCGTCATCGACAGCCTCCCCCCCGGCGGGCGCGCCTTCGGAGGGATCCGGTGTGCGTCCTATCCCTCGCGGGTGGATGCCTTCGCCGACGCACACCGCCTCGCTCGCGCGATGTCTCAAAAGTGTGCCCTCGCGGAGCTGCCGGTGGGAGGTGCGAAGACGGTATTGTGGGATCGCGGGGGTGTACTCGCAACGGAGGCGTTCGAGGTCGTAGGCGAGGCGGTGGAGCAGCTCGGGGGCGCGTATGTGTGTGGCCCGGATCTGGGAACCGACGAGCCGCGCATGGCCGCGATCCGTACGAGGACACGGTGGGCAAACCCCGTGGGCAACGCGCCGGGGCCACGCACAGCGCAGGGGGTGCTAGCGGGGATGCGCGGGGCCGCCGAGGTCGTCTTCGGGAGCGCCTCACTCCACGGAAAGGTCGTGGGCATCCACGGCCTCGGCTCGGTCGGGTTGGCGCTGGCCGAGCGCCTGCTCGCGCAGGGCGCCGTGATCCGCGGATGGGATCTGTCCGACGCCGCCATGGCGAGGGCGGCCGAGCGCGGTGTCGCGCCCATGAGTGCCGAAGCCGAGCTCATGGAGGGGACGATGGACGTGTTCGCGCCGTGCGCGATCGGGGGAGTCCTCGATGGGCGGCGAGCGGAGCGGCTCCAAACAAAACTTGTATGTGGGTCGGCCAACAACGTGCTGGCGGACTCCTCGGCCGGTGAGATCTTGGATCGGAGAGGTGTCGCGTATGCCCCGGACATCGTGGTGAACGCGGGGGCGGTGATCGAAGGGGTGTTCGCTGTGCTCGCGCGAGAGGGAGAGCCGCTCGCGGGGACCGTGGACGAGCACGTGGAGGCGACATTCTCCCGATGTCGTGACGTGCTGTTGGGAGCGCGTGAGCGGGGGATCCCGCCGGAGGTCGAGGCGGCCGCCCGCGCGGAAGAGGAACTCACCCGTCGCGCGCGATCTGGGGGCTCGTGAGCCAGGCTGGCCGCGTGTGTGGTCTCGTCCTGCTCGGTGTCCTGACCGCGTGTGCGCGCAGCTTTGTGACCCAAGACCACGAGGGGGAACGGGTGGCATTGGCCCGAGCGTCGACCATGGCGCAGGTTCGGTCGACGCTAGGACCGCCGAGCGAGGTGCGCGCCGGGGCAGGGGGGGCCGAGATTTGGCTGTATCACGCCGACGGGATCACCCCCGCGCGCGTGCTCCAGTTTAAGGGGACGCGGCTCGAGTGGCTCAAGCACGTGGAGCCCGGGAATTAGGGCGCGCCCTCCGTCGCGCGGGTGGAGCATCCGTTGACATGTGCCCCCGCGTTGGCGAGGCTCGTCCATGCGATGAGCTGTTCACGACGGGCATTTGTGGGAGGCATGGGCGCGAGCGCGCTGGGAGCGAGCGTGTTGGGAGCGTGTGCATCGGGGCCCCGGGTGGGGCCGGCGTTGGGCTCACCCGGAGACGAGGCGTCCACCTCCCCCAGGTTCTCGGCGCTCACCGGATTTTGTGACGGCGTGGATCCGGTGAGCCCGGCGGAGTTTGCCGAGCGTCGGGCCGTGGCCGGGCAGGCGCTAGAGGAGGCGTCTCTGGGCGCGTTGTGGATGGAGGCCGGGCCGACGCTCACCTATTTTACGGGGGTCCGTTGGGGCCGAAGTGAGCGCCCGCTGCTTTGTTGTCTCTCGGCGGATGGCGGCTACGGGTTTGTGGCGCCGGCCTTTGAAGAGCGGAGTCTCCGTGAGCGCGCGGGGGACGTGGAGGTGATCACCTGGGACGAGCATCTCTCGGCCTACGCCGGGGCGTCAGAGCTCGCGGGAGCGCTCGGCGTTGGCGGCCGTGAGGCGTCCCTTGAATCGACGGCGCGCAGCTTCGTTCGCGGAGGCTTGGAGGCGGGTGGCGTCGCAAGCGGGTGGCGTCACGAGGCGCCCGTCGGGCGCGCGTCGAGGCTCGTGAAATCGACGGCTGAGCTCGCCCGGCTGCGACGGGCGACAGAGGCGACCAAGGCCGCGTTGCGGGCGGTGGCCGAGGTGGTCACGCCTGGCATGACGGAGGACGACGTGCGCGGGCTGGTGACCACTGCGCAGGTAGAGGCGGGGCTCGAGCGGGTGTGGGCGCTCGTCTTGTTCGGGGCCAACGCGAGCTTTCCCCACGGGACCAACCAGCGCCGGACGCTCGCCGAGGATGACCTCGTGTTGGTAGACACCGGAGGATTTTTGCACGGCTACGCCTCCGATGTGACTCGGACATGGGCCGCGACTTCGGCGGACCGCATCGACGACGGCCGCAGAGCAGCCTTCGATGTGGTCTTGCGCGCGCAGCAGGCAGCGATGGCGATGATCGTCGAGGGCGCGGAGGCGGGCGCCGCCGATGCGCGCGCGAGGGAGGTCATCGCGGAGGCGGGCTACGGCGCAGACTACGAGACGTTTACGCACCGACTCGGTCACGGGATCGGGCTCGAAGTGCACGAGGCCCCCTACCTTGTGCGCGGGTCGAATCGGCGACTGGCCACGGGCATGACCATGTCCAATGAGCCCGGGCTCTACGTGCCGGGGCGGTGGGGAATCAGGATCGAGGACATCGTCGCCGTGACAGAGTCGGCGGCCGAGGTCTTCGGGCCGCAGGTGGAGAGCCTCGAAGCCCCGTTTGGTGGCGCCGCGGACACGGAGGGCTGAGGTGCCTCGCCTTGTGAGCGTGGACCTCGGCCACGGGCGGGGCCGCAAATGTCCACGTGTGGTACAGATGCGAAGGTGAGCCGTCCGCCTCATATTCAGGTGTCGGACCTGAGCAAACACTTTCGAGTGAGCCGCCGTGAGGGTGGACTACGCGCGGCTGTCCGGGCGTTGTTTCGACGGGAGTGGGACACTGTGCGCGCTGTGGAGCAGGTGGGTTTTGACGTGTCGGCAGGGGAGCGGGTGGCGCTGCTTGGGCCCAACGGCGCCGGCAAAACCACCACGCTCAAGCTGCTCGCGGGGCTGCTGCACCCCACGACTGGATCCGTGAGCATTGCGGGCCACACCCCTGCGTCGAGGGAGGCGTCGTTTCTTCGCAGCATCGCGTTGGTGATGGGACAAAAGCGCCAGCTGAGCTGGGACCTTCCCGCCCTCGACACATTTGAGCTGAACCGCGTGGTGTATGGCGTCTCGCACGGCGACTACGGTCAGCGGCTCGACGAGATGGTCGAGTTGCTCGATCTCGCTGAGGTCGTCGGGCGGCCGGTGCGGCAACTCAGCCTTGGGGAGCGCATGAAATGTGAGATCGTCGCGGCGCTGCTGCACAGACCCAAGATCATCTTCCTCGACGAACCAACGCTGGGCATGGACGTCACCATGCAGCTGAAGATTCGTCATTTTATCCGGGACTACAACGAGCGCTACGGCGCGACCATCGTCTTGACGAGTCACGACATGGGTGACGTGGCGGCCCTGTGCTCTCGCGTGCTCCTGATCGCCGAAGGAGCGCTACGATTCGACGGCGATATCGACGAACTCGTGAAGACCGTCCGCCCGGTGAAGCGCGTGTCGATCACCATCCCCGACAAGCGGCATCGGGTAGGGATGTCGGAATATGGGATGGTGGTCAAGCGGGAGGAGCGGGTCGTCCTCGACGTAGAGCGCGACAAGGTCTCCGACGTGATCGCGCATCTCCTGAGCCGCGAAGGAGTCCGTGACTTGGAGGTGACAGACCCGCCGCTAGAAGAGGTGCTCCGGGAGGTCTTTGAGCGGAGGAAAACGCTCACATGACACCTCGGGTGGCGGCGGCCATGTGGCGCTTTGGGATGGCGGAAGCCGTCGCGTATAGGGCCTCCATGTTCGTGTGGATTCTGGCGACCTGTTTTCCCCTCGTGAGCTTGGCCTTGTGGTCCCACCTCGCCGAGGACGGATCCATCGGCGGCTACGATCAACGGGGGTTCGTGAGCTACTTCGTCGCCGCGTTTATGGTCCGTCAGGTGACCTCCGCGTGGGTGTGCTGGGACCTCACACGTCATATTCGTCTGGGCGAGCTTGACGCGATGCTGTTGCGACCTGCGCACCCAATTCTGCACTACGTGATGTCGAATTTTGCGGCGCTGCCCATGCGGACGTTGATGGCGCTGCCGCTGGGGGTCGGGGTGTTGGTCCTGGCCGGCGGCGGAGCTCCGGTGACCGCAGGGGACGCGCTCCGTGCCTTGCCCACCCTCGTGTTCGCTTGGGGCATTGTGTTTTTGTGCCAGCTGGCGGTGGCGAGCTTGGCGTTCTGGCTCACGTCCGCAACGAGCCTGTACGAGGCCTGGCTGGCCCTTCATCTGGTGCTCTCAGGGTATCTCCTCCCGACGAGTCTGTTCCCTGAACGCTTCGCAGAGGTGATCCGCGCGCTCCCCTTTCATGCCGCGCTCGGCTTCCCGGTGGAGGTGCTGACCGGTCGCCTCTCGCAGGCCGCGTTCCTCGAGGGCCTCGGGCTGCAATGTTTCTGGGTCGCGTCCTTCGGGGTGCTCGCCTCGATATGTTGGCGTCGGGGACTCGCTCGCTACGGGTCGGTGGGGGCGTGAGCGGCGCTGCGCCTGCGGCCGCGTCCGCGATGCGTGTGGCGGCCGCTCAGTTTCGCCTGTGCGTGCTGAGAGCGCTCCAATATCGGGTTCAGTTTTGGACGGAGGGGGTGCTCGGGGTCGCGTGGAGTTTGATGGGTATCGCCCCGTTGCTCGTCGCTGTGCAGGCACGCGGAGAGGTGGCGGGGTGGGGAGTCGGCGGCCTGATGGTGTTGACCGGGATGTTCACCATCATGTCGGGACTGTACGGGGCGCTGGTGCAGCCGGCCCTCGCAGAGAGCATGGCCCACATTCGGCGCGGCTCCCTCGACTACCTCCTGCTGAGGCCCGTGGATTCGATGATCTCGTGCCTCACGTCCATGTACAGCCCGTGGCGGATCTTGGAGACGCTCGTTGGGATCGGGTTGGTCGCGTACGGGGTTCACCGAGAGGGGGTGTTCGCGTGGCGTTCGCTCGCGCTCGGCGGGAGCTTGGGTGTCCTCGGCGTGATCATTCTCTACGCGATGGGGGTGCTCATGCTCGCGGCGAGCTTTAGGGCGCTGCGTCTCGAAAACCTCACGTTTATGCTCGAGGCGATGCTCGACTTTGGTCGTTGGCCCCTCGGTGTCTTTCGCGGTCTGTTGAAGGCATTTTTCACGTTTATGTTCCCGCTGGCAGTCCTGACCACCTTCCCGGCGGAGGCCATCTTGGGTCGGCTGGAGGCGGGGACGCTCACGGTGGCCTCCGCCATCGCGCTGGCGTTTGCAGTGGTGGCACGGCTCGCGTGGATCCGTGGCATTCGCAGCTACACCTCCGCGTCGAGCTAAGCGATCCTCGGCCCATGACGGACCCCCCCTCTGAACATCGGACGAGGGCGCGAGAGGCGCGCGCGAGGGATCTGTGGACTATTGCGCCGAGGGCGTCGCAGCGGGATAAGCTGAATCGCGATGGAGGCGAGCCCCACCGAAAGCGCACCCGCTGCGCGCTTGAGCTGGCGCGAGGGGCTCTACCTCGTAGGCCCCGATCCGCTCACCTCTCCGTACTACTCGTCCGGAGCGCTGTTGCTCGCGGGGGTTGGGTACGCCACGCCGCTGTTTCAAATCGGCCTCTATCTGCTGCTGTTTCTGCTCGCGCCCCTGTATGTGGAGGCGGTGTTGCTGACCCTCTCCAACGGCGGGACCTATGTGATGACGCGGTACGCGTTGAGTCGCTTCGGCAAGCTGGCCATCGCCGCGTCCGCCTTGGTCGGCATCATCATCTCCTTCTCCTATGTGGCGACCGCCATTGTGAGCATGTTGGCCTACGCCGACTACGTTCAGTCCCTGTCCGCCGACGTGCTGGTGGCGCCGGCGGGGGGCGTGCGTACGTTGGGGGCCATCGTCCTCAGCGCCATCGCGGCCGCGGGTTTTGGGGTGTGGGTGATGCCAAAGAAGTGGAGTTCGGTGCTGACGACGGTGACGACCGCGTCCTTCGGAGCGGTGGTGCTCAGCACCGTGATGACCTCGGGGGCGGTTGTGATGCTTGCCCCACTCGTGATGTTGTTCCGCCTCAATAACGAGGGCCTGCGGGAGAGCGTGAAGGTCAGCAAGTCGATTTTTTTGATCAACCTTGTGGTCATGGGAATCACCATTCTGCTTGGGCTCGTCTATTTGGTGATGCACGGCGTGAACTTCGATGGCTTTACGCACGGGGCGACCCTACCGCCCGTCGCGGCGGCGGAACATGACGGTGGCGGATCTCACGGCGGAGTGTCTGTCCTCCCAGGCCTAGCGATGCTCTCCATGCCCATGTTGCTGGCGGGGGCGGGGTCGTCAATTCTCGGCGCCTCTGGCGTGGAGTCGGTCATGAATATTCCCGAGGAGCTCGCGCGCCCGCGAGAGGATGTGCGGCGAATCTACCGATGGATGCTCACCCTCTTGCTGCTCATCGGGGGGTCCACCTCGCTGCTGTTGTTCACCGTGCTCCCTCCCGATGTGCTGGCGTCCAAATCCAACTACCTGCTGGCCGCGCTCGGCGATCACGTCATGGCGGGTGTGACCGGCAACGCGCACCTGGGTCGCATCTGGCAGAGCATCCTCGTCGCCACCGCCGCGCTTATGCTCATCGGCGCCACCAACACGGGCTTCGCCGGCGCCCGCGGCCTGTGGCTCACCATGGCACGCGACAACTTGCTGCCCACGTCGATCCTCAAGCCCAACTTGAAGGGGGCGTATGAGCGGGCCCACTGGGTGATGTTCTTCGCCATCTTCGCGCTAGCGATCCAAGCCGAGTGGAGTCTTCCAAAACTAGAGCGGTGGTATGGCGCAACCTTCGGGCTGGTCATGTTCTCCGGGATGGTCGCCTTCGTGCTGCTCCGCAAGTACCGTAGCAGCGACGCGCGGGCGTACACAGCGCCGTGGAATGTTCGAATTTTCGGAATGCGGCTGCCCGTCGGAGCGCTCATCGGTCTCGTGGTCATCGGCTACGCCTTGCTGAGTATGTACAGCACCTACCGCGGAGACATTGGAGAGCTGCGAACCTTGGTGCTGCTCGTCAGCGCTGGGGTCGGGGTCGTGCTGCTGCTGTTCAACCACCGCACGCTCATCCGGCGTGTGTACGGCTACTTTCGAAGGGTGGTCGACACGGTCGAATCCACCGCCATTGAGACCGAGGACCGGACCGCGGTCGTCGCGGTGGGTGAGGTTCGGTATCGTCGTATTTTGGACTACGCCTTCAAAACTGCGAAGGCGCAGGGGATCGCGAGTGGCCGTCCATACCGCCAACTGGTCGCCTTTCATATGACCCCCGACGTGACGCACGAGACGATCTACGAGGTCGTCGAAGACGGCGTTCGCCCCGCGGGGATCCCCGCGGGGATCGTGCGCATCTACTCCGACCTCTCGCGGATGACGACGCCGGACGTGCGCTCTTACCTGGTGCTCATGCCGCCCCCCGATGAGTACGACGAGCGGCGCGGGGTGGAGCAGGCGTTGGCCGCGCTCGGCGATTTTCATGAGCGACATGAATTTCGGGGCCACCTCGTCTTCGTGGGGAGTTGGAACCTCCGCCATGAGGACGTCGAGCGGCTCGATGAGCGGCTCGAGGGCTCGACCCTCGTGACCGTTCCGCTCTTCGAGCCGGAGGCGATGTTCACCTCCGGTGGGCCCGCGCGCTAGACACGGTCATCCTCCAGAGGCTAGCGTGGGGCATGTGGAACGAAGCAGTCGCGATGATCGGCGTGGGGACGATGGGGCGGGGCATGGCGCTCACGCTGGCGGAGCACGGGGTCCGTGTGCACGCCTGGAATCGCTCTTCGGCAGCCCTCACCGAACTGCGCGACGCCGCGTCGAGCCTCGCGGGGGCCGTGGAGATCGCGGCGTCGCCCGCAGACGCGACCCGCAACGCGGCGGTGGTGATCACCTGCGTCTCCAACGATGAGGCGCTCGAGGCGGTGGGGACTCGGGCCGATGGAATCATCGAGGCGCTCGCTGAGTCGCAGGTGTGGATCGACTGTGGCACGACCGGGCTCGACTTGACGGGGCGACTCGCCGCGTCCGCGATCGAGCGCCGGGCACAATTCTTGGATGCGCCCATCACCGGCAGCATGCTCGGTGCACGAGGCGGCACGCTGACCTTTATGGTCGGCGGCGCCGCCGGGACGCTCACGAAGGTACGCCCACTGCTGGACATATTGGGGCGACACGTGGTGCACGCGGGACCACGGATCGGGGATGGTCAACGGATCAAATATTGTCTGAACATGACCCAGAGCGTGGTGCTGCAGGGTGTGTTGGAGGGCTACGCGTTGGCTCGGACCTTGGATCTAGAGGTGGACACCCTCCATGAGGTGTTTGAGCACAGCGCGGGCAAGACGGGGGTGGGGAGCTTCAAGACGGGCTACCTTCAACGCCGGGATTTTACGCCCCATTTCAAACTTGGTCTCATGCACAAAGATCTCGGATTGGCCCTGGAGTCGGCCAGCGCCGCCGGCGTTCACCTGCCCCTGTCTGAGCGCGTGACGGAGGTCTACGCGCAGGCGGTACGCGAGGGGCTCGCCGACGAAGATTTTCTGGCGACGGTCAAGCTGCTTGAGGCGCGACTGAACGCTCCCTTGACGACGACGGGGGCGCCCCCGGCACCCAAGGAGCGGGGGGGATGAACGGACGACGCGGTCGGAGGAGTCTCGCGCTCGTCTCCGTCCTTTGGGGATGTGGCAGTCCGCAAGGGCCTGAGGTCGCCGGCGGATATGTCTGCCAAGGCCCCCTCAGCTTCGCGGACGCCGCGGTCGAGGAGGCCGTGCGGGAGGCGGTCCTTGGGGCCGACGCCTCGCCCGAGGAGACCCTGAGCTACCCCGCGCTTCTCGGTCTCACGGGTCTCGACATCTCCGACCGAGGAGTCACAAACCTCGACGGGCTTGAGTGCGCGCAGGGGCTGCAGATCTTGAACGCCTCGGGGAACGCTGTCGGCTCTTTGAGTCCCCTCGCACATCTGCCGAGGCTCTCCGAACTCGACATCTCTGACCAGAACATCGCGTCGCTGACCGGGCTCGACGCGCTCGTAGAGTTGAGGTTGCTGGCGGCGCGCGGGCTCGGGTTAGAGGACCTCTCGTTCGTGCGTGAGATGTCCAAACTCACGGGCCTCGACGTCGCAAACAACGACATCGAGACCCTCGATGAACTGACCGCCCTGTCACATCTAGCGCAGCTTAATCTCACGGACAATCGCGTGGAGGACCTCGCCCCGCTGGCCACAGAATGTCAACTCGGGATCTTGGTCGCCGACGGCAATCAAGTGTCGAACGCGGCGCCCTTGAGCGCCTGCGAGGATCTGTATTACCTCTCTCTCGACGGGAACGACTTGACCTCCCTGAGCGGACTCGAGGACGTGTCTTCCCTGCGGGTGCTTCGGGTCGACGACAACGAGATCGAGGAGCTTTCTCCGCTCTCGGGGCTCGGGGTCGAGGAGTTATGGATTCGCCGCAATAAGATCAAAGAATTAGACCCCCTCGCGTCGGTCGAGACGCTGCAGATCTTGGTGATCACAGACAATGAGGTGACGACGCTGTCACCCTTGGCGAGCGCGACGTCCCTTCACACTTTGTACGGCCGCAACAATCAGCTGCAGTCGTTGAGCGGGATCGAAGCCAACGTCGCGCTGCGGCTGTTGGATGTGCGGGGCAATGGCGCGGTGACGAATCTCGAGCCGCTGGCGGGCCTGGTGGCGCTTCGATCGCTCAGTGTGGGCGGCGGGGGGGGAGCGG
>JBDQGY010000084.1:0-16141 GCA_040265175.1 Nannocystaceae bacterium | reverse complement strand
GTGGAACGGGTTCCCAGTGTACGACGCGGGATTGGCGGGAAAAAATACGACGTTAGATGGGGATCTGGCAGGCCCCCACGTCGGCGTAGTTGGGGTCGCTGGCGTCGAACAAGGGGATGCACTGCTGGTCTTGACCGACGCAGGTGAAGACGCCGTCGTTGAGGTCGCAGTATTCGGTGCAGCACAGATCGAAGGCGCAGTCGATGCCGTAGGCGTAGGCGCTGGTGCACAGATGCCCGTCGGCGCAGCAGTTGGCGCACTCACACGCTTCACCGGTGATGCCCTCCGCGGCCGGGGCGAAGCAGATGAAGCCGTTGAGATTGCCACCTTCGAAGCCAGCGGTGCAGGTCTGGCCCGGAGGGCACTGTCCGGCGAGCAGAGGATCACAGGTGGAGGGGCAGATATTGAGGATTCCGTTGTTGAGCAGAAAGCACTCGTTGCCCGTCTGGGGGCAGCTGTTGTTGTCAGGGGAGCCCACGCAAAATTCCGTGCAGGTGCCCTCGCCGGTGTCGGGATCGAGGTCGAGGCACATGCCCGTGGCGTCGCAGGTGTCGGCGCCGTCGATGCCGTCGACCATGGTGCAGGCGGATCCGGGTGGCGCGGTGCCCACGGGTACGCAACCGTGCGCGTCCCAGGCGCCGCTGCCCGGGGTGCTCGCGATTGGCGTGCACTTTTCCCCGTCCAAGCAGTCTTGAGCCCAAGGGTCGCACCCCAAGTCACAAACGTCGATGTCTAGACACCCGAGAAATGTGTCGCACGGATCGTCGCCGTCGCCGTCGCCGTCGCCGGTGGTCTCGGTGGGGGTCTCGTCGGGCTCGTCGATGTCGCCGGTGTCCCCGGCGTTGGGCGCATCGTCCGCCGCGCCCGTGGTGAAGGTGGCTCGCTTGGCGCAGCCGGGCAGCGCGAAGACGACGGCCACGGCGAGCACCACACGGCGCAGCCCGGGGCGGACGAGGTCGCGGCGCCGGTGGGTGGCGGTGCAGGGCAGGGAAGGGTGGAGGTGCATCATGGGGGGCTCATTTCAAGTCAAGGAACGAAGGTCGCGCGCGGGAAGGAACGAAGGCACCCCGCGCGCGGGGAGAGGGCGCCCCGCGAGCAGCGTCGCTGCCCGCGAGGTCGAGGGCTCACATGGGGATCTGGCAGGCCCCCACGTCGGCGTAGTTGGGGTCGCTGGCGTCGAACAAGGCGATGCACTGTTGACCGGTTCCCGCGCACGCGAAGCCTCCGTCGCTGACGTCGCAGTACTCGGTGCAGCACAGGTCGAAGGCGCAGTCGTTGCCGTAGGTGGGCGCGTCCGTACAAAAGTGCCCGTCGGCGCAGCAGTTGGCGCACTCACACTGTTCCCCGGTGATGCCTTGGGCGGCCGGTGCGAAACACAAAAAGCCGTTGAGGTCTCCGCCCTCAAAGCCCGCCACGCAGGTCTGGCCGGGGGGGCACTCGCCGGTAATCAGGGGGTTGCAGCCATCGAGACACACAGGCAGTTGACCGTCGTTGAGAAGCCAGCACGCGTTCCCCGTTTGCGGGCAGCTGTTGCTCTCCGGGGAGCCCACGCAAAGCTCGGTGCAGGTGCCCTCGCCGGTGTCGGCGTCGACATCGAGGCACATGCTCGTGGCGTCGCAGGTGTCTTCGCCGTTCACGGCGCCGGTGAACGAGCACGCGGAGCCGGGGGCCTCTGTGCCAGCGGTCACGCAGACCGTCGCGTCCCAGGCACCGCTGCCGGGGCTGCTCGGCACGGGCGTACACTTTTCTCCCTCGTCACAGTCCTGGGACCAAAAATCACACGGCTCGACGGCGGGAGGTGGTGCGTCGTCGCCCGCGTCTCCGCACCCCAAAAAGCTGTCGCACGGGTCGTCACCATCGCCGTCGCCGCTGGTGGCGTCGTCGTCGTCACCGTCGCCGTTTTCGTTCCCCTCGTCGCCGGCGTCGAGGCCGCTGTCGTTCGGTGTGGCCTCCGGCTCCTTGCAGGAAGGGAGCGTCAGGAGACAGCCGAGGGCGAAACAACAGAGGGTGCGAGCGAGGGGGAGGTGCTCGGTTTCGGTAGGGGTTCTTCGTGTGCGTAATGTCATATCTCATGTATACTACTAAAACGAACATAAATAATATAAATTGGATTAGTTTTGTTAGCTTTGATAGCGCAAAATTCGCATTAAATACAAATTATGTTGGAATATCAGATAGATCTTATCTATGACGATCGAATAATCTGTAGGTTGGCCATGCTTCACGACATAGGCCAAACAGCGTTCGGATTCGGAGCGGACTCGAAATCGGCGATAAATCCGCTGGCTTCGTGGGTCGGCATCACCTCGGCTGGCGGGTCTCGGCGCGGACGGGACGCCAGCGCGAGCGGGTTTCGAGCGCGTCGCCCAAGAACAGCGACGCCGGCTCCCGAAGGAACCGGCGCGGCAAAGGGTAGGCGGAACAGGACTCGAACCTGCGACACCCGCGGTGTAAGCGCGGTGCTCTAACCACCTGAGCTACCCGCCTTCGAGCAGCGGGACACTAACACCGAACGGGGCGCGTTCCAAGAGCGGGAGCCCGTGACGGCCGCGGACGGTGCGGGCGCCTTCGGGCAGCGTGGCGAGGTGATGGTCCAGCCTTTGCCCCGCGATCTGGAGGCTCGGCGCGATCTCCATGAGCGGGCGCAGCACGAAGTCGCGTGCGGTGATTCCCGGGTGCGGCAAGGTGAGGCGCGGATGCGCCACCGTGAGCAGGCCTTCGCCGCCGTACATGGCGAGGAGGTCGAGGTCGAGGGTGCGAGGTCCCCACTTCTCGTCCCGCGTACGCCCGCGGCTTCGCTCCAGCTGGAGCAGCACGTCGAGCATGGGCAGCGGCGCCACCACCGTCTTCAGCGCGATCACGGCGTTGAGGAAATTGAACTTGGCGGCGCCCATGGGCGCGGTCTCGAAGATCGAGGAGCAGCCGACGATGGTCGTGGCGGGAAGCGCAGCGAGTCCACGCGCCGCCGCCTCGAGATGCTCGAAGCGCTCCCCCACGTTGCTGCCTAACGCGACGAACGCGACACGTACGGGGGCCGCCGAGACTGGGTCATGAGCCTTTGTTGGCCCAGCGCCCTCACTCACAAGGAGATCGCCTCACCGATGCGTTCGCCGACGACGCGCGCCACGGTGTGCATCAGCTCATCGCCGGACTTGCTGGCGATCCACGCGCCCGCCCCGTCGTTGGCGTCTGCGATCCAGTCGAAGTGCCACGCGGCGGTGTTGGCCGCCAGCCACACTTGGCCCGCGGCGGAGTGCGCGTTCACGATGAATTTGCCGCCGCTCTCGAAGTCGATGGTGAGCACGTCGCCCGCGAGGTCGACGTCAAGGTCATCATGCTCAAGGTCGCCGAGCACATCATCGATGTGCGCGAGCGCGGCGCTCGCCTTGGTGTAAAAATCTGAGGGATCGAGGGTCATGGCGACTCGGGAGAGGTGGGGGGGACCGTGGGGTTCGCCGGCGCGGAGGGGCCTGGGTCGCCGGGATTTTCGGGGTCTTGGGCGGCCCCTTCCTTTGGCGGGACTTTCATGTCCATGGCGGCCGCCTGCTCGGGCGTGAGCTCATACTCCATGTATTCGATGGTTTCTCCGTTGGGCAAGGTGGCTGTGCGCTTGACGCCGGGCACGGGCATGGAGGGGTCGGCCATCGTGGCTCGATCGAGCGCCTCTTGTCGCGCGTCGTACGCCTGCAGCGCCTGGTGGCCGAAGTAGGCGAGGAGGCATCCGTAGATCACGAGGCGTGCCCGGAAAAATGCTCGGCTCTTGAAGAACTGCACGGTTGAACTGTGACAAGAGACCGGAGGTTTGCGCAACCGCGACCGGGTGAGAAAACCGCGTCGCCCGGTTTTGGGGGTGACGCGCCGCTACGGCGTCGCGATGGCCACCACTTGCTCCACGACACCCGCTTGGACCCAGCCACCAGCGGCCAACCCGGCGGGGTACGCACCTCCTTGGACGCGAAGAAGCTCCAAGGTCACGGGGCACTCGGCGGCTTGGCTCGTGTCCGCGGACCAGGTGAGGGTTCCCCCGGGAAGCACGGTCACGCCGGTGTCGTCGAAGTCAAGGTTGACCGGCTGCAAGCACGAAGGGTCGTCCGGGATCGCACGCAGGTTTAAGGTGCTGTCGGGCCACGGCGGGCTCCATGAAACCGAGAGGTCGTCGGCTACAGAGAAGACCTCGCCGGGGATCGGGGTGACCAACTCAAAGGAGGGTGGGGGGTCGACGCTCATGGCGTAGACCTGTCCATCCCGCGTGAACCTAAACTCGTAGGCTGCCGTGGCTGCGTTGAGGGAGGTCGTGTATCGGTAGAGATTATCGACGGAGGATTCGGTCAAGGAGACGCCGTTGAGCGTGAGCAGATCGCCTTGCTCTCGGCACAGCCGCAGCGAGGTGTCGAGGCCGTCGCCGTCTTGGAGATACAAGCGCACGTCGCCGCGAATTCCATCCACGCCATCGGTGACGCCCGCGGTGATCAAGATATCCCCCGCGTTCAGCTCGCAGGTGGAGGCGTCGTCAACACATCCTGAGGTGGCTGTGGCCGCGGTGAGCGCGACGACCCACGCCGAAAGCTCCCGAGATGGGCGTGGTCGTCTCGTCGCAGACGGTCGGTCCGAGGAGACGAGATGCTGTGGGCGTGCGCGTTCGATGGGTCCTTAGCTTCGCACAAAGGTGGCGGGATGCGAACCGACCTCGGTCGCGGAGGGGGACGCCATAAAGCGCGGTATTTCAGGCGAATTTACCCTGTTTCCCGCGCGGCGCCGCAGACCGCCGAGGGGCGCGGTACAGTCCATTCCGTGTCGGACAGGTCAGACGCGACCGGAGCGAATCCGGCGCTCGGGAAGATCGCTCTCGGGCAAAAGAAGGTCTCGGAGGACGAGTTTGATCGCCATGGAGATGCGGCGATTCGCCGCCGCGACCCCAAGGAGGTGGGACGTCTCAACAGGCTCGTACCCTACCTCGATCTATTTGAGCGCCTCGAAGACCACGAACTTGCTCGCCTCGCGAACGTCCCTCAGCGCACGGTGCTGCGCATGCGCAACCAAGTGAAATCCGTGCGGCGAAAGCTTGACCCTTATGTGGGGCTCCTCGATCGCCTGGACGATCGGCAGCTCGGACGGATCGCTCAAACCTCGCCGAAGATGTTCCAGTATCTGCGCCTTTGCCAACCACGTGGTCCCAACGTCAAACTCAAGCGGATCTCCAAAGTCCCCGCCTTCGTCTCAATTTCCAACGAGCGAGCCGAAGATGAGGAGGCGGCGCCCACCGTGGTGGGAGATTCAACGGTGCAAGAGGTCGCAGTGGATCCTGCGACAACCGCGGAGCCAGCGGGCGCGAACGGTGCACCGCTTGAGGAGGAGTTTGAGTTCTCCTTTATTGACGACGACGACGATGGCTAGGGCGCGGCGCTCCCAAAGGTGTGGAGCCGGCTACGTCCCCGGGGTATGGCCAAAGAGGGTCAGGTGGAGGCGTGGGCCGATGCGATAGCCCCGCGTTTGCACGGCGCTCGTGAGGACCTGGTAGGCCGCGGGGAGCGCGTCGGGGTCGACACCTTCCGGCATCAAGAAGATCTTCTCCGCGGGCAGGTTGGTGAGACGGGCGGCGGAGAGCCATTCGTCGATTTCGTCAAGGTCCTGCGCGAGTCCCTCCGGGGTTGGCCGGACGACAAACTTTAGCTGCGTTGGAAAGGCCGCACATAGGCGGGCGACGACGTCCGGCGCCCAGCGGGTCTCCTCGTGACGCGTGGCGAGGGAAAGACCGCCACGGTCGGGCGCGGCATGGCGGAGCTTGGGGGAGATCGACATCAGGTCGCAGTGAAGATCCTCGCACCACACGGTCCCCGCGGTCTCCACGGTGATGTGGTGGCCTTGGATGGCGAGCGCCTTGGACAGCCGCGCCACCTGTGGGAACAAAAGCGGCTCTCCCCCCGTCAAGACCACGTGACGGGGGCCCGTCTTGCAAAAATGTACGAGCGCCTCCAGGGAGTGGAGCGCTCCGGTGGGCTCCCAGGAGCTTTGGGGGGTGTCGCACCAGCCGCAGCGCAGGTTGCAGCCCCGCACCCGTAAAAACGAGCTTGGCGTGCCAACGAGCCCTCCTTCGCCTTGGATCGACGTGAACAATTCGGTGATCGGGAGGCGGTCGGACTCCGGCGATGCGGGGCCTTGGGGCGGCTGCGGCGGCGAAATGCTCACCTAGGACGAGTACACGATCTCGGAGGGCGCGGCCAGTGATAGTCTCCCGGCGATGCAAACGCCGCGAACGAAGATATCCGCGCTCCTCGCCGCACCCGAGTCCACGGTGGACGTGCGCGCGAAAGGGTGGGCGCGCACGGTCCGTGACAGCAAGAAGGTGCTGTTCATCGAGCTCAACGACGGCTCAAGCTTTGGTGGGCTTCAGGTGGTGGTGCCCGCGGAGCTTGAGGGGTTTGACGAGCTTCGGAAGCTGACCACGGGGTCTGCGGTAGAGGTCGTGGGCGACTTGGTGGAGTCACCGGCGAAGGGGCAGCGCTTCGAGCTCGCCGCCAAATCGGTGCAGGTCATCGGCCGCGCGGAGGACAGCTACCCCCTGCAAAAAAAACGTCACGGCTTCGATTTCCTCCGCAGCATCGCCCACCTGCGGGTGCGCACCAACACCTTCGGGGCGGTGTTTCGAATCCGCAGCCGTCTCGCTCAAGCGGTGCACGAGTTTTTTCGAGAGCGCGGATTTTTTTACGTGCACACGCCGATCATCACCGCGAGCGACTGCGAGGGCGCGGGAGAGATGTTTGGCGTGACGACCCTAGACCTCGCGAACGTGCCGCGGACAGACGCGGGTACCCCCCGCTACGACGAGGATTTCTTCGGTCAAAACACCTTCCTCACCGTGTCTGGCCAGCTGAATGCGGAGGCCTTCGCCATGGGCCTCTCCGATGTCTACACGTTCGGACCGACCTTCCGCGCCGAGAATTCGAACACCAGCCGCCACGCCTCGGAGTTTTGGATGATCGAGCCAGAGATGGCGTGGGCCGATCTCGATGACGACGCGGATCTCGCGGAGGCGTTCGTCAAGTACTGCCTCAAGGCGGTGCTCGATGACTGCGCCGAAGACCTGGCGTTTTTCAACCAGCGCATTGACAAGGGGCTCACCCAGCGTCTCGAGGGGGTGGTGGGGGCCGAGTTCGCGCGGGTGACCTACGGTGAGGCGGTGAAGCTGCTCGAGGACAGCGGCCAGACCTTCGAATATCCGGTGCACTTTGGGGCGAACTTGCAAGCGGAGCACGAACGCTATCTCACGGAGGAGCTGCTCAAAAAGCCCACCTTCGTGTTCGACTACCCCAAAGAGATCAAGGCGTTTTATATGCGGCGCAACGACGACGGCCGCACGGTGGCGGCGATGGATCTCCTGGTCCCCAAGATCGGGGAGCTCATCGGGGGCTCCCAGCGTGAGGAGCGACTCGACGTGTTGACGCAGGCCATCACCGAGCTTGGCCAGCCCATGGAGCACTACGAGTGGTATCTCGATACGCGGCGCTTCGGGACCGCGCCCCACGCCGGCTTCGGGCTCGGCTTCGAGCGACTGGTCATGTACGCCACCGGGATGGAGAATATCCGGGACGTGATCCCGTTCCCGCGCACTCCACGAAACTGCCGCTTCTAAGTCGGCGGCCCTGGGGCTGTTTGTGGGTGGAGCGCGGTCGGGCGTCCGGGCCGGGCGGGTGACATCTGAACACTTTTGCCTACATCTATTGTGTGGGCAAGGCTCCCGGCATCGGTCGCCTCGGTGTGGCAACTTTTGTAGCCAGAACCTGGCAACAATCGTCGGTGATCACGAACCGGTGGTGTCGTCTGGCCCCGGGAATTCGACGCCGCATCCCACGGGGACCTTCAAAACTTTATGGCCTTGTGTGCCCGTTTTTCCTCGCCGATCGCGAAAATGGGCACCCCGCGCATGGACGAAGACTCGCGGGTCTCATTTTTGGCCCACCGGTTGCACATATTTCCAAACGGCGAAGATGCGAGGGCGGCGACGGAAGCAGCCATGGGCAGACCGACCTCAAGAGCGGTGAGACTTCAAGGAGCAATGGACGATGTACTTACGGAAAAACAAAGTTAAAGTTGGAGAGAATCGACGGACCTATCTTTCGGTCGCCCACAACGTCTGGTGGACCGGACGGAACAACAAGGGCCCACAAAGCCGGCCGGTCGTGTTGGCGAGCTTCGGTGCGGAAGAGAAAACAGACGTCGCGCTCGCGGAGGAGCTTGTCGCGATCATCGAGAACGTCTCCCCTCGCTATGGCCTTCGCCGCGGCGACGGCAAAGAGGCGACCATGCGCCTCGCTCGCGAGATTCGTCGCATCGAGCCCTTCTTGAAGCTCATCACCCGCCGGGAGTTTGGATTCGCCGGCTGCCTTCCCTCCGAGAACGCGGAGCGCACCTTCCTGCTCGAGAACCTGGTGCGTGAGCGTCTCGCGATTGGCGAGGACCTGCGCTGCGAAGAGGAGCTGCTCGGACAGCTCCAAAGCCGAATGATCCGCGCGTAGCGGACCCCTATCAAATTTCTCTACTGTGTCGTGAAGGTCGCGCTCTCGTGTGTCGAGCGCGGCCTTCTTTTTTTGCCGACTAGATGGTCCCTTGTCAGCGTCTAGGCGCCGAAGAGACGCTCGAGCAGGGTCGAAGGGGTCCCATACTTCGCGGTTCGCGAGACAAAGACGCCGTCGCGGTCACGTCGGAAGAGGGTGCCTCGACCGAGACGAGGAGCGAGCACCTCAAGCTGCTTGATGGCCGCGCCCGCGATTTCGACGGTCGTCGCAGCCTCCTCAAAAGAGGGCTTGGTGAGCGGTTTGTCGTCGATAAAGACCTCGCTCAGGAATTCCACGCGCACCGCGAAGTCGATCCGTTTGCCTTGGAGCTGATCCACAAGGGAGGGCTGAATTCCGGAGGGCAATTCGCCCGCGACTTTGCGGACGGCGTAGCTCGAGAGGATGTCGGTGTCGCCGAGCTCCGCCTCGCAAATAACGATGGCGCCGTGCTCGTCCATCACCACGGAGAGCTCTGAGGAGATTTTCTCCGCGTGCTGCTGTCGCATGGAGGCCTCCTCGCTGGCTTCGCGCGCGCGTCGTTTGGAGTCCTCGGCGCCAGCGTTCGGCGTCGGCGCTCTCGGGGTGGCTTTGGCGGCGCCGGCGGTCTGTGGAGCGGCGGCGCCAGCGTTCGGCGCGGATGGGTGCGGGGCCTCGGTGTGTGTCGCGCCGGGATCGTCGGGCTCTTGCGTATTGGTGACGGCGCCCTCGGGTGGAGCCTCTGGCTGTTCAGCGAGGGTGCGGATGACGGGCTCATCGTCGGAGACAGACGGCTCCATCAGCGAAATGCTGGCAGAGGGTCCGCCGGCGAATCCGCCCGCGAGTTCGTCCACGGTCACCCCAAGCTGTTGGCACAGGCGCGGCAAGGGCCACTCGTCGGGGCTGGCCTCCGGGGGGATGGTGTCCTCCGAGGCTTGATCGCCCGCGACCACTTGACCTCGCTGTGCGATCAACAGGCCCTGCTTTCGCGCGGGCTCCTCCGCCATGTAGTAGGCGAAGCACTCACGGGGAAGCGCTTGGGAGGCGTACAGCGCGAGGTCCATGTTCTCTTCCCAAAACTCGGCAGCGTCCTCACCCATCACGGCTCCGTCGATCTGCACGAGCACCAAGGGTCCGGTCGCGTGCCGCGTCAAGATGAGCTGCGCGTCGACGATGTTCTTAATCTTCGCGAGCAGGCCCTCCGCGATGGCAGAGGCGAGCGCGGAGGCTCGGAACATCTCAAGCGGAAAGATAAGACCGCCATGGTTGGTGGAGGTGGGCGTTGCGTGGGTAGTCATGGGTGCCTTCTTTGCCGTCGTGTGGTGCCTGGTCTTCAGCCGTCGTTCAGCGCGTCCCTACAATGGCGAGCGAAACTTGCCACAGATCTCCCCCGTCTTCGCCTCCCGCCTGAGGAAACTGGGCTGCGACCAGCGCGAGCCGGTCGGGAAGTGCGCAGCGCCAGGAGCGTGAGACCCGCGAGGACGCTCGCGACGCGGGGCTGTCCGTGGTCGCAGGGAGCGGTGCCACGCTTGAATTCGGGGGCGCGGCGGCGCCCGTGCCGTCCACCGCGTCAGGCGCGGCGCCGGCGGCGGCGGGGGGCGACGCAGGTCGTGACGCCGTTCGGTCCAAGGGGGGTTCTGGCTCGGAGATCTTCTCGATGCACCATCGCGGCTGCTTCCAGCGGTTCGTGGCCACGACCAAGAAGCGCTCGGCGCTCGACGCGGTGAGGTTGAGCGCCGTGAGGCTCACGATCCCGTGTTCGCCGACCTCGAGCTCGAAAGAGCCGCCGTACATCGCGATGGGCTCTGCCAAAGGGCAGGTCCAGGCGAGCCCGTGGTCTGTGTCTTGAACCTGCGGGGTGACGTCGCACATTCCAACGAGCGCGTTCATGATCTCCTCCCCCACGTACCCTTGGGCGAGCGCCTCTTGCCCTTGCATAAGCACCCGCTCGACGCTGCCCCATACGCCCCCTTGGCCGAGTGGTTCTTGCTCCGTGGCGAAGTCGGCCTCCAGGCTCGTCTGGCTCTCGTCTTTGGAGGCCCGCCGCTGTCGCTCCCATCGACATTGCGTGCCCTTCGTCCCCGGGGGACACGCCGCTCCTCCCCGGGAGCACCCGCCCAGGCCTCCCGACGCGAAGCCGGTCGCGGCGACGTATGCGGCGAAGGCGAGGGAACGCAGGTGGGGTCGAGTGGGGGCGATGGTTATGCGCATTCGACCCCGTTGACGAAGACAGTGTGCACGGGCGCGCTGCTGCCGGAGAGCATGAGGGCGTCGAGGAGATCCGCGTCCGCGACGTCGCGAAGTTGTGGATGTTCACGCGCGATGACGGCGGCGTCAAAGGGGGCACCAACGGCCAAGCGACCCAGGTGAGGGACCCCGAGGGATCGGGCGCCGCCCGTGGTGGCGGCGTCGAGGAGGGTCATGGAGATCGGCTGCCCGCTTCGCGCGAGACACAGCCGCTGCTGCGTCGCGAGGCGCTCATGGAGCTCGAGAGAGCGGGCCTCGGTGATCAGGTCGATGATGCTGTTGCTGTCGCTGCCAAGGGCGAGCTGCACGCCCGCGGCTTGAAGGGCGCCGCCCATGAGGGTGCCGTCGCCGAGGTCCGCCTCGGTGGTCGGGCAGGCGCACACGTGGTGGCCGCGCAGGCGCGCACGGTCGGCGTCGTCGATGTGGATGGCGTGGACCGCGGTGAAGGTCCCCGGCCGCTGCAGCAGACCGGCTCGCTCCACCAAGGCGGTCGGAGAAATCCCATGGGCGTCCGCGCAGGCCTGATTCTCAGCGATCTGCTCTGAAACGTGGGCGTGCACGACCAGGTCGTGATCGGCGGCGAAGCGGGCCACGGCCTCGAGGGAGTGGCTCGGCACCGCACGAACAGAGTGCGGCGCGAGGCCGACAGACAGCGTGCCGCTCCTTTCGGGGAGGAGTCGTTCGCATCGGGCCAAGAAGTCGTCCACGTCACGATCACAAAAGCGCCGCTGCTCTTCGAGGGGGGGGGCGCCAAAGCCGGAGGCGAGGTACAGCACCTCAAGCAGAACGAGCCGGATACCGACCTCGTCGGCGGCGGCGATGATCTGTTTAGAAAGCAGATTAACGTCGTCGTAGGGGCTTCCGTCGACGTCGTGGTGCACGTAATGAAATTCACCGACGCAGGTGATGCCCGCGCGCAGCATCTCGCGAAAGCAGGCCTTGGTGACGTCGTACAAGCGTGAGGGGGTGAGGCTGTTGGCGGCCTCGTACATCTGCGTTCGCCAGGACCAAAAAGAGGAGGGATCGTGCGCGCCGCGTCGGTGGGTGCGGCCGCGAATGGACCGTTGAAAGGCGTGGCTGTGCGCGTTCACCATGCCCGGAAGCACCACGGAGCGTCCAAGATCTCGCGTCATGACCCCGTCAAATCCCTGCACCGGTCCGTGTCCGAGCGCGACGATTCGGCCGCGTTCGTCGAGCGCCCACCAGGGGTCGGTGACGAACTCGCGCCCCTCTTCTGCGTCGAGGACTCCCGCGGCGGCCCGCAAGATCCTATGCGCCGGTGGGGCCGCGTGTTCGACCTCGTGGCTCACCGGTGCTCCCCCGTGGTAGAGCCAGGTTCCCGCGCAGCCAGCCAGCGCTCAAGCTCGCTCGCGTCGGACAGCACCCCGTCGACCTCGAGTCCGTCGGGGAAATCTCCCATGGTAGATTCGGGGCCGGTCTTCACCGCGACAAAGGACAACCCCGCGGCCTTGGCCGCCTCTTGATCTTCACGCCTGTCTCCGACGTACAGCGCCGGCACGCGTCCTCCCGCCGCCTGCCAGACCGGCTCAAAGCATCGTGGGTCGGGTTTGGCGTGGGGTTGATCTTCGACGGGGAAGATCCCAGAGAAGCAGTCGAGGGGGAGAGCCGCTTGGACCAGCCGAAGCTGCAGACGGAGTCGCGAGCGCTTGGTGACGATCCAGAGCCGGTGCCCCGCGGTGTGTAGGCGCCGGACCATCTCGGGGACGCCGTTCACGGAGGGGTAGGGGATGTCATCCGCGACCTGTTCAAACCGGTCGAAGAAGGGTTGGAGGTTGGCGCCGGGCCAAATCCGCTCGAGCGTCGCGCGCCACGTGGGACCATAGTTGACGAGGGTCTCGCGGCTCGGGATGGAGAGCCCCACGTCCTTCGCGATGGACTGGTGCAGCTTCACGTAGCTCTCGAAGCTGTGGATCAGCGTGTCATCGAGATCAAAGATGAGATCGCGAGGGGCGTGGTTCACGAGGGCTCCGTGTCGCGAGGGGGAGCCGTCTTTGCAGGGGCCGGAGCCTCCACAAACAGCTGCTGGTTCGGGAAGTCGATGGTCCATGCGCGCTGGCCAAAGGCGTCGATCCCGAACATACCGTCGATGCGGATGCCGTCGGGATTCGGCTGTTCTTGGAATCCCCACACAGCGCTCCCCGCTGGCAACTGGGCGTCGCCGAGGCTGAACGTGTTGAATTTGACGAACGGCGCACCCGGGCGGTCGCCGTAGAGGGTAGGGGCGCCCACCCCCGCGTGCTGATAGGCGTCCGCGGTGGCCGCGATGGCGGCGCCCCGCAGCCCCGAGTTGAACAAGTACGCGCCGCGGGCTCCGTTGAGGGTGCCGGGGAAGATCATATTGCCCACGTCTTGAACGGCGAAGTCGACGGCCTCTCCCGTGCGGCGCGCGTTGAGGGCGGCGCGACACTTGCGGTCTCCGCGAATCAACTCCATGCGGTTCGCCGCGGGTTGCATGTGCAAGAGCACCTGCTCGAACACGCGGGGCCCGACGATTCCATCCACCTCTTGACCGCCGATGGCCTGCTGCAAAACGGGGGATGGGTACAGATCCACGGGGACGTCGCGCAGCTTGAGCGCGCCGAGGGTGAGCTCTTCCACCTTGCCGTGACCGATGGACAGCCCGCCCTCGCCGAGGGGGCTGCTCGCGTCCGTGGAGATCAGCATGCGGATGGCGGTCTGTTGATCGATGACCAAGCTGGCGACGGAGGAATCGAACAGCAAACGGACGGGGGTGTCGTCGATGACAGCATCCACGATCATCGCGCCGTTGTTGAGCACGCCCTCAAACACGCTCACGCAGTCGTCGCCCTCCCAACGTTGGGACAGGCCAGTGGTGCCAAAGCTTGAGAAGCGGGCCGACAGGGCCTCGAGGCCGACCTTGCGGAAGCGGGCCGCGGAGGCCTTGAACCGGCGCTGCCGAATGTCGATCAAGCCGAGCTGTTGGTCGATCTGCTGCGGCGCGACGCCGGCTCTTCGGGCGCGCTCAAGCAGCTTGATGGCGGCTTTAAATTCGCCTCGCATGATCGAGGCGCGCGCCCGCAGCCACAGGGCCTCGGGCTCTTTTCGATCTTGGCGCAGGGCGATTTCGGTGGCGAGGAGGACCTCGTCGAATTGTGCCAACCGCCACGCCGCGCGGCCCCAAATCAGCGCGGCCGCGCCGTCGCTGGTCGCGGCCTTGGAGGCCGCCCGCGCCGCGTCCAGCGCGGCGATCTCGGGATCGGGGGTGGGGTCTGGGACGGGGAGGACGGGGATGTCAAAAGAGGGGAGCTTGTCGGCGGCGTGGTCCACCCGCGTCACGTTGATGCGCACTGTGTCCTCGATGGGTTCCTCCCCGGGGCCCGGGCGAAAACGCGTGGTCTGGACGATGGAGTACGGCACGAGGACGTCATCGATGGCGCGAAAGTCGTCGTATCGAACGGTTCGAATGGCGTCAGGATCCTCGCGATCCACGTCGCTCTCCTCGTACAGCAGCCCCGTGCGTCGTTCGAACCAGTAGCTCCTCCCTGAGATGCTGCCGTCGTCGGCGCGCCAGGCGACGCCGTCGAGAGTGCGGGGGGGGGTGCCGTCTTCGCCGTCGAGGGTGCGCGGGCTCAAGAGCTCAGGTGTGATGCCGCGCTGTTCGTAGTCAACGAACCATCGAAGCAGTGCGTCCTCTCGGCTTCGCGCAAGATCGGCCGTCGCGTCGATGCTCAAGAACGTCGGGGGGCCAGACTGCACCTCCCACCCTTGCGTGCCGTCAAAACCTCGCTCGGTGACCACGGCGTTGGCGGGTCCGCGACCCTCTCGGGCCGGCGGGCGCACCACGATGCGCCGATACATTCGCCCGTCGGCGGTGTTGACGAGGAGGAACGATCCGGGGGGCGGCCCCTCCTCGCACTCGGAGGGATCCTCTGCGTCACACGGCGCGGTGAAGTCGATGCGGGCCTCCACTGTGCGTTGGTCCAGGGCGGTCACCGCCTCTTCACCGCCGAGGGCCGCGACGTAGCGCTTGAGGACTTCGGCTGCCGTGGTGGGCGCCGTCGCCACGACCTCGGGCCGCTCGCTCTCCGGCCCAGGAATCTTCAGGCATGCCGGCGTGGCGAGGGCGGCCACGCACAGCATGCCGGCGGCCAGGCGTTGAGGGGATTCGAGGGCCGCGTGCGTCCGTGAAGGTCGGCGATGCATGACGGTCACTTTGCCCAACGATGGGCCGCCGTGTCCAGGCGTGGGCGGGGATCCGACGAGGTCGCGGGCGGGGATGCGTGCTAGCGTACGGCCATGTGCGCCTGGAAACGCGGCAGGCCGGCGTGGCGTCCAACAGCGCCGCGCGGGCTCTCCTGGTTGCTGGCCGTGGTCCTCGGGGGGTGCGCTGGGGTCCGCGGCGAGACACGGCCGCCTCCGGGAGATAAAGAGGCGATCGCCATGGACGACTCGACGAGCGCGAGCGCTTGGTCCACCGCATACCGTGGGGAGGGTTTGGACGCCGCGCTGTCCGACGTCTCCGGGGCGTGCGCCGAGAAACTCCGGGCTGATTTTGAGGAGGGGCGCGCGCGACACCTCGAGTGCGATCGAGAGCGGGTCGTGGTCGCCTCGATGCTCGCCCCGCCCGCCGACGCCGTGTTTGGGGTGGGGCGCCTGTGGCAGATCACCACCCACGCGTTATGGATGCAGACCGACGAGGCCTACGCGTGCGAGCGGTGGCCGCTCAAGCGTGGCGTAGATCTCGCTTTGTCGCGGGAGTGGGCGGAGCATGCCGGGTGCGCGCTGCGACCCCGCACGCGTCCGCTCAACCTGGTCGCGCGGCTTGAGGATGGCTCCAATGTTGTGGTGGAGGGGGCGCTCCCGGCGGCCCCGGAAGGTCGGCAGGTGTGGTTTGGCGATCTGCTCGCGAGCGTGAGCCTCCCCAGCGGTCTCACCGATCTGCGAGAGATCCGCCGCCTGGGACTGGGCGAGGAGGCGTGGTTGGTCGAGCTCGATGTTCCGGCCCTGTTTCGAGGGCTGACGGATCGCGCGGCGGTGTGGAGCATCCGAGGGTGGGCGACCCCGCAGTTGTTCGGGGCGTTGACCGCCGAGCATCCATTCGACTACGGCGCGGCGATGTTGAGCCTAGAGCGCTTGATGGTGCGCCAGGAGCGAGACTTCACGGGGGTGATCGCAGGGGACTTGTCCGCGCAGACGTTCTTGCTGCGCCACGCTTGGTCCCCCTACTTGGTCGCCGTGCGGCGCCACGTGGGGGTGTGGGGCGCGGGGACGTGGAGGCCTCCGCGATCCGTGAGCGCGGGCTCGTCGGCGCCCGCCGTCAAAGGACGCCTCGCGCCTTAGCGGCGGCTTGCGTCGGCCCGCGGATCGGTGGGGAGCGTGGGCAC
>JBDQGY010000083.1:0-16225 GCA_040265175.1 Nannocystaceae bacterium | reverse complement strand
GCGTGGGATTGTCGCCGGCGGTGACGGGGGGTTGGGTGGCGGCTGGCGCGGCGCGTCGCGGTCCGCTCGAGCCTCCGCCTCGTTCCAGGGCTCGCAGCCGCTCGACGAGCTCGCCAAGCGGCTTCATCGGTGCTGCGTGGACCAGCTCGAGGAGCCCCATCTCGATGACCAGGCGGGGCGCCGACGACTGGGCGGCGCGCTCGACGACGGTGGTAAAGCGGTCAAAGAGTTGCGCCACGCGGGCGGGGGGTTGTCGCTGCGCTTGCTCGAGGAGCTGGGTCTGCACTGCGCTCGAGACGTTGAGCAGGGTCGCGCGCTGCTCTGGCGACGCCCCGGTGGCTTGCACCACGGCCAAGTCGCGAAGATGCTGAAGAATCAACACCGCCACGTGCATCAAGTTGGAGGCGGTACTCGCGATGCGCTCAAAACGTGCCAGCGTCGACGCGGCGTCGGACGCGAGGACCGCGTCGAGCAGCTCCGTGATCGCGAACCGATCGACTTGACCGAGGATGACTCGCACCTCGTCGGTCGAGATCTTGGTGGGGTCTGCCGCGAAAGAGATCACCTTGTCGAGATACGTGAGAGCGTCTCGTACGGAGCCGTCGCTGAGGCGTGCCACCATGCGCATCCCTTCTTCTTCGATGGCCATCTCCTCGCGTGAGAGGATCTCCCGCAGATGCCCAACCATCGGCTCCGGGTGCACCCTTCGAAAATCGAAGCGAGACACACGTGACAAAATCGTCTCGATGACCTTGTGAGGATCGGTGGTCGCGAAGATGAAGGTGACGTGCGGTGGAGGCTCTTCAAGAGTCTTCAGCAGCGCGTTGAAGGCCGAGGTGCTCATCATGTGCACCTCGTCGATGATGTAGACCTTCCGCTTGGCGACGAGCGGCAGGTGGTGCACTTGCTCGCGGAGCTTGCGGACATCGTCGACCGAGTTGTTGCTTGCGCCGTCGATTTCAACGACGTCGACGGCGTTACCCTCTTTGATCCCGACGCACTGCCGACAGGTCCCGCACGGCTCGGTGGTCGGCGCCTGCTCGCAGGTCAAACACTTCGCGAGAATCCGGGCGGCGGTGGTCTTCCCTAGCCCACGGATCCCGCAAAACAGGTACGCGTGATGCAGCCGATCCGACGAGATCGCGTTGGCGAGCGTCCTCGTGATGTGATCTTGCCCGACGATTTCGGAGAATCGTTCGGGTCGGTATTTTCGCGCGAGGACCAGGTACGCCACGGGTCGTACGCTATCAAACTTCCGTGCCTCGCTCGTCGCTGTCCTCCGCGCTGCGCGGGACGCGAGTCCGACGCCGGTCCGTTCCGGCGAAGTCCGCGAGCGGTCAGTGCACACGCGGCGAGGTCACGCTGGCTTTGCATCTTCGAGCGCCCCTAGGAGGGAGCCGCCCGCATCGCAGCGCCAAACGTACCCGTTAGAAGGTGAAGTGCTGGGAGACGATTTCTTCCGCCTCCGAGGAGTTTTTACGCGCAGGGCGGGGCTTGAGCATGGTGGGGACAGGGACCCCGGCGGCGTCGAGTTTTTCACCGATGATCTCCTCAAGGTAGCCGCTGACGCTCTTGTCGTTGGCGTCGCAGTAGTCTTTCAGACGTTGGTAGGTGATTCCTTTGACAGAGATGCTTCGGCGGGTTTGTCGCTTTGCCATGATTTCGTACTCGATCGTCGTTGCGTGAGAAGCGCGAATGTGGGGTTGAAGGTGGATGCTGGCGGGGATTCAGTTCCCTCTCGGAAGTCGCATCTCTCTTCATGCTGGTAGAACAGAGCGGCGCCGCACGCAAGTCCCGAGCCACAATATCTAGTGGTGCGAGGTTAGCGCAACAACTACATCATGTGGATAGTTTTCCATAAGTGATCGAAACGATACATATTTTCAGTTCCCACAGGCTGTGGACAGAAGTATCAAAAAAGATAAGTTTGATCGTATCGAATTCGATAAAATTCGTGCTGTGGAGAAGATCTCGGAGATCTAATTTGCGGGATCAACGCCGTTTTTGGCCGAAAAGCGCTCGAACGAACGTTCGTCCCAGACGGGGCGCGTCTCCGTCGCCACGAGGTGTCCGCAGTGGAGGTGAATGACGTAGTCTGCCAACGACGCGGCCGCCGCACACCATGGAATTCGACGATGAAACGAGGGTCACCGACGAACGTCAGCGACCTGCCCCTTTGAGTGCCCAAGGCCTTGAGCCGGGGCGGGTGATCGGTCGGTATGAGCTGTTGCAGCGACTCGGACACGGCGGGATGGCGACCGTGTTTCTCGGTCGCGCCACCGGCACCGCGGGTTTCGCCAAGCGCGTCGCCATCAAGGTAATTCACCCGCACCTCGCCACCGAGGTGGAGTTTGTGGACATGTTCCTCGACGAGGCACACCTCGCGGCTGAGCTTCATCACCCGAACGTGGTGGACACCCTCGACCTCGGTCAAGATGGCAGCACCTACTACACGGTGCTGGAGTTGATCGAAGGTGACTCGCTGGCGGGGCTTTTAACGGAGCTCGATGGGGAGCCACTTCCCATAGATGTCGTGCTCGCGATTCTCCTCGACGCCTGCGCGGGTTTGGAGGCCGCGCACGAGCTACGCGCACCCGACGGTTCACGTCGAGATCTCGTCCATCGCGACGTCTCTCCGCAAAACCTGCTCGTGAATCTCGACGGCTGGGTGAAGGTGACGGACTTTGGAATTGCGAAGGCGGTGGGTCGCACGACCCACACGCGGCCCGGGCAGCTGCGGGGGAAGCTCCAATATATGAGTCCCGAGCAGGCGCGTGGTGACACCATCGATCGCCGGGCAGATTTGTTCGCGCTAGGCCTCATTGGCTATGAGATCTTGAGTGGCAAGCGTCCGTTCTCTGGAGATACGGCGGCGTCGGCGTTGCGGCGAGTGCTCGAGTGTGAAATTCAACAGCTCGATCCGGACAATCTTCAATACGCGGGGCCGCGACTGCCTGCGGCGCTGTCGAAGAAGCTCTGCGACATTATCGGACGGGCGATCCATACAGATGTGGAGCAGCGCTACTCGAGCGCCGCCGAATTCGCCACTGCGTTGCGGGAGGTGCTCGGTCAGCTCGATACGGCGGGCGAAGATCCGAGGCATCGTCTCGCGAAGATCATGCGATCGCATTTCCAAGGGCGCGTAGATTATATGCACGCGCAGTTTCGTGAGGGGAGCAGCCGCTCGTCCATGAGGATGTCCGCGGACATGATCGATCGCAGCGGGGTGGGGATGACCCCCGCGGGAGAGGCACCGTCGCCGGTGATCAAGCCATCCGTGCCGTCGCCGACCCGCTCGGCCGCCAGCTGGACGGCGGAGCTTGACGGGAGGGCCGAGCGTTCAGAGCGTGGAAAGATCGCGCGCACGATCTTGCCGTTTCTGGTGCTCGCTGCGGTGGTCGCCGTCGTGCTCTGGTCCGTGTTCCCTCCGCGAGGAGCCGCGGGTCCGGTGTCGCCAGGGGCCGCGGCCTCGGGCCTCGAAGCGAGCCCTGGCATTGAGACCAACGCCCAAAGTGACGACGTGCGCTGGTTCATCTCCAGCGATCCAGACGGCGCGTCCATCCGCGTCGATGGTGTGGAGTGGGCCGAGAAGACGCCCACTTCGATCACGTTGCCCCGGTCCACGAATCCCGTCGAAGTTGTGATCGAGAAGATCGGCTATCTCCCTGCGCGATCGAGGCTCGCGCCCGTGGCCGACCAAAGCTTCCCCTATCAGCTTCGCGCGAAGAAGCCAGCGTCAACGCAGTTGTCCATGCCTCGGCCCAGCGATGGGAACAAGGACCAGCCCGCACGCCCGGCCAGCGGTCGCAAATCGACACCGAGAGCGGCCTCGGACAAGAATAAGGTGGAGGGATCAGACCGTGAAGCGCCGGCGCCTCTTCCCCAGTCGAGGAAGTTCAAGCCCATGCCAGACTTTTCGCCTGGATCCCCGTAGCTGGCATCCGCGTGGGCGATGAGGCGGGGGGGTGAAGCTCCTGACAGCGTACCCGCGAAGTGTCACAATACGGCCAGTGCAAGACTTGAGCATCGTGACCGGCAGCGGCAGGTCGGCGAGCGTCGATCGCTGGGGATGGCGCCGTCTCCTATGCAGGCGCGCGGCGCTCCTGGTGGCCATGCTGGCGATGACGACGACAGCGACGGTGATGGCGGCCCCAGCCACGGAGGCGCAAGGGGTGACCCCTTCCTCTGACCAAGAGTCCTCCGAACAAGCCTCCGCCGCCGCTGGTTGGGAACCTCCGCCCGAGTCTATGCCCGCGTCGGAGCGGGCGCGCGTGTGGTGGTTGCGCGCCCAGGAGCTTGAGCGGGCGCGTCGCTTTCGCGAATCGGCCAACGCCTATCGCCGGTCTTACGAGGCCACGCCGACCTTGGCGGCGCTGTACAACATGGCCTTGGCCCACGACTACGCCCGCCAGCCTCTCGACGCCATCGCCGCCTATCGTCGCTACGTAGACGAGGTAGAGGTGGACACGGTAGAGCGAACCCAGGTCCGCGACCGAATCTCTGAGCTTGAAGGAGAGGTGGCGCGGATCGTCGTGGCGCTGCCTGACGATTTCGAAACCGGGGTGGTGAGCATCGACGGTGACGAAGTGGCGCTCGCGCCAGACGGCAACCTCGTGTTGCCGGGTCCCCATGACATCACCCTGCGAGACGCCAAGGATCGAACGAGCCGTCAGCGAGTTGTGGTGGTGGCTGGGACGCGGGTGGTGGTGCGATTCGACGACCCACTCAACGAGCAAGCGGCGGACACCCTCCCGCCCGAACCTCGCGTCGATTCAACGGGTGTCGAGGTCAGCCCTCGGGAGCGTCAGCGGATGCGCGCGCTCCGTCGCGGCATGTGGGTTACGGTGGGGTTCACGGCGGCGTCGGGGAGCGCGTTGTTGGGGGTGGGGCTCGCGACGATAGGCGCGAAGGAGGACTTTGAGGCCTCGTTGTGCGACGGGCCGTGCCCTGAGGGGGTGACGTATGACGCGGACGCCGCGTCGCGATTTTATCGGCTCCGGACCGCGTCGAATGTGTTGGTGGGGATCACCGCAGCCAGCGCCCTCACGTTGACGGTGCTCGCGATCTTGGGGGCCGATCGTCGTGAGCAGGGGCGCGCAGGCGAGGGGATGGATCGCGCGGCGCAACGCGCGAGCGGCGTGCGGCTGCGCCCGACCCTCGGCGGCCTCCAGCTTGATTTTTGAAGGGCGGCGCGCAGGGGTTGGTTCGCCCGGCGATTCGTGCGAGAACCGAGGCATGGACGCGCTTCGCTGGCCCACGTACAAGACGCGATCGATCGTGCTCGATCGTCCGCTTGAAGCTGCAACTCGCGGAAGCGCGTACGTCGTCGACACCGAGGGCCGCACCTACCTCGATTGCGTGGGAGGGATCGGGTGCGCTCCCTTGGGCCACGGCGATCCACGGTGGGTCGAGGCCATCTCTACGCAACTTTCAAAGGTCGCCGCCGCCGCAAACAGCTATCAAACGGCGCCCCAGCGAGCCTTTGCGGCGGCGCTGCTCGAGCGCATGCCCATCGCTGACGCGCGTGTGTTTTTGTGTAGCACGGGCACCGAGTCCACCGAGGCGGCGATAAAGCTTGCGGTGAAAGCGACGGGTCGAGATGTGATCCTCTCGTTTGAGCGGGCGTTTCACGGGCGCTCCCTCGGCGCGCTCGCGTTGACCGCGAACCCGGCCTACCGACAACCCTACGTGCGCTGCCTCGAAGAAGAGGGCGGCGCCGACGCCTTCGCTGAGATGAAGGTGGCGCGCGTCCCCTTCGGCGATCTTGAAGCTGCACGCGAGCTGTGTGAACGCTATCGCGGACGGATCGCGGCGGTGTTCCTTGAGCCTATCCAAGGCGAGGCGGGGATCTTTCCGGCGACCAAAGATTTTTTGCTTGGGTTGCGGGCGTTGTGCGATTCCCACGGCGCGCTGTTGGGGATCGATGAGATCCAGTCGGGCTGCGGGAGGACCGGACACTTCACGGCATGGGAGACCATCGTCGGAGATGCGGCAGAGCCCGACATCATCTGGATGGCGAAGGCGCTGGGAGGAGGCTTTCCGGTGGCGGCGTGCATCGCACGCACAGACATCGCCCAGGCGATGCAGCCCGGGACCCATGGGACCACATTTGGAGGAAACCCCGTCGCCTGCGCGGCAGGCCTCGCGACGCTCACGATCATTGAGCAGGACGGGTTAATGCCAAAAGCGGCCGCCCAACGGGGAATCTTGGAAGAGATCGCGGCCGCGAATCCTCTCCCGGTGCCCTTTGAAATCCGCGGTGTCGGGGCCATGCTTGGCGTGGGGCTCGGCGCGCCGGAAGACAAGATCGCCGCCTCACTCGGGAGCAAGATGCCGGAGCTAGGCGTGCTCGTGACGGTGTGTGGGGGCCATACAGTTCGGTCGCTGCTACCGTTTTTCGCCGGGCGTGAGGAACTCACGAAGTTCTGGTCCACGTTAAAGCGGGCGCTGGAGGCGTAGACGTTGTACTCTTCGGCTGTGAACGCTCCGTTGCTTCGAAGTTTGTCGTTGTTCTTGCTGGTCGCGTGCGCGTCCAAGACCGCGCCGGAAGGATACGAAGCCGTCGAGCCTGACGCCGAAGATCTGTCGGCCTTTGACGCCGATGAGCCATCGGAGCCTGCGCAGGACGCAGAGCCCGCGTCGACGGAGCCCGCCCCGGCGGACGCCTCCGAGACGGGGGAGGTGGCGGCCGAGGCGGAGGCAGACAGCCCCCCAACGGGCGATGACGCGGCAGACGGTGAGGCGAGCCCTTCGCCGGACGCAAAAAAAAAATAACCTCCCGAGCGCACTGTTCGCCGCCCGTGACGACGCGAAGTGCCAGCGAGGTGAGGGCGTTGACCGCGAGGTCGCTGAGTTTACGCTGCAAACAATTCAGCAAGACCGCGTGACACCGTCCTTGTTTCGCGGGCGGGTGATGCTCTTGAATTTCTGGGGCACCTGGTGCGAGCCGTGCCTTGAAGAGCTGCCGCAGTTCGAGCGGCTGTACCGACACTACCGCGCGTCCGGCTTGTCCCTCGTGGCGGTGGCCACTGACGAGGATCCAACGTTGGTGGAGGCCTTCGCCGCCCGTGAGGGGCTCAAAACTCCGCTCGTGTACGGAGGTGGCGAGGTGGCCGAGTCCTACGGTCCGCGCCCCTTCCCCTTCACGCTCGTCGTCGACGGGGACGGCGTGGTCCGCGAAATCTTTGAGGGCTACGAGCCCGAGTGCTTGGCCGAGGTAGAGGCGTCGTTGCGGCAAGCTCTCGAGGCGTTGCCCGCGTCGTCCCGGATCTAGCGGGGCGAGGCGTTGTCCCAGGTGTGGGCCGGAGCTATTCGCCCCAAAACATGCGAATTGCTTGCCGCGACGCGGTGGGTTCGCTACACCGCATGCGTGACCTCTTCGAGAGATCCGGGAGCGTTCGCGGGCGGCTCCTCGCCGACAGCGAGAGAGAGACCCCATGAGATTTTCTGATCTCGAGGACGAACCCTTTCGATTCGGTGGTTTCGATCACGTGTTGCTCGGGAGGATCGGCAAGATCGGATCGTTTGTGATGCTGGCCATGCTGACCCAGTTCATCGTGGGTGCCGCGGACGCGCTCATGGTCGGTTCCATGGATGACGTCGCGGTGGCGACCGCGGGGCAGGCGGCGCTGGGACTGGGCACGCCGCTGTACTGGATGGTTGGGGGATTTTTCTCCGCGGTGAGCTATGGAACGCAGGCGATCACCGCGCGTCGCTATGGCGCCCACGACGAGGCGGGCGCAGGACGGGTGCTCTCGAACAGCGTCATGGTCGGTCTGATCGCGGCCATTGTCGGTGGCTTTGTGGCGTTTGTGACGGCCGAGCCCATGAGCGCTTTTTTCGCGGAGTCCAGCGAGGCGCAGGCCCGACTGGCCTCAAGCTACGCCAAGATTCGGGCCTTCGGTCTCGGCGGCACCGTGCTGATTTTTAGCTTCAAGGCGTTCTTTGACGGCCTTGGAAGAACGCACCTGCACCTCATCGCCTCCATGGCGATGACCCTGTTCAACATCGTCCTTAACTTTCCTCTCATTTATGGGTGGTCTCGCGTTGGCCTCGAACCCATGGGTGTGGAGGGGGCGGCGATCGCGTCGGCGATCAGCTCGTGGGTGGGCCTGAGCGTCATGGTTGGCGCGAGCGTTCGACGCGAGATTCGTGAACGCTTTCAACCCTTCGCCTTTCGTCATCTCGACCTGGGGATCATGGCGCGCATCGTCCGGTTAATGCTCCCCTCCGGTTCGGCGTCGGTGTTTTTGATGGTGGGATTTTTGCTCTTTGTGAAAGGGGTGAGTCGCGTAGACGCGCAGGCGGGTGTGGGTGACAACCTTAATGCCGCCGCCACGACGATCTTGATGTACATCCTCGGGATGGTGGCCCTGCCCTTGATGGCGTTCGGTTCGGCGACCGCCACCGCTGTGAGCCAAGCGCTCGGGGCGAAGAAGCGAAACCTGGCCGCTCGGGCAGGGTGGGAGGCGGTCCGTGGTGCGGTCGTCGCCACGAGCGTCTTGAGCGCGCTGATCTGGTTGTTTACCGATCCCATCATCTACGTGTGGAATCCGGCGAACGAGGCGATCCAAGCGGCGCTGGTGGATCCGCTGCGGCTCGTCGCTCTCATGTTGCCGCTCGTCGCCGTGGGCTTGGTGTTGTCCCAGGCGTTGTATGGCGCCGGCGCCAACGTCTACGTGATGATCTGCGAGGGCCTGCTGCACGCGGGCGTGCTGGTGCCTATGAGCTGGCTCCTTGGACCTGTGCTCGGATACGGACTGCTCGGGTGTTGGGCGGGCGGCAGCGTCTACGTGCTCGGGCTCGCGCTGTCCATGGCGTTCCGGTTTGCGGGCAAGAGCTGGCGAAACATCGAGCTTTAACGGGGCGGTGCGCGTCAGATTTGTCCCTCTCTTTGCACCGTCCAGCCGAACAGATATGATGCCGCATGCGCTTGATCTGTTGGACCGCTCCGCTTTTGTTTTCGACCCTGGCGTGGAGCGCGACGGCGCACGCGAGCCCCTACTCTTTCGTGCTCGACGTGGAGCCCGGGCCGTCCATGGATCCCACAGAGAACACGGCGGCGCCCGAAGGTCCACAGACTGGCGCGGTGGACGACGCCGGCACCCCGGACTCGATGGATCCCACCGCGGGCGACGACGCCGAGGCGGAGGGCGCGGACGGGAGCGAGACCGATACGGGCGTCCGGGATCCCAGCATGTTCAACCGCCACGCCATCGGCGTCCGTACGGGGCTGGTGCTCACGCCCACGTGGGGGCTCTCGGGATTTTTGGCCTCCCACGCCAACGCCCTTTGTCGCGGCAGCATCGGAAACTTCGCGGGGGATCGTGGACTCACCAAGACCGACGGGTGCAACTTTTATGTGGGTGGCGAGTACACCTACCGCAAGGATCGGGTGGTCGACATCGTGACCAACGTGGGCTACCGCACCGTCAAGACCCCCGACGGGTATTGGCTCGACAAGGACGAGTGCCCCGACGGAGACGGCCCCGGATGTGACCTGGCAGCTTCGGACTACACCGAGGTTAACTTGAGCTACGTGTTCATGGGCGTCGACTTTATCGCGCGCGCCCCCCTGGTGGTGACGCCCGATGTGGAATTTGGCATCGGTGGCGGCGCCGGTCTGGGTCTTGGCATCATCGTCGGCGACGGCGTGTACCAGACGCCGATGGGGGCGGGCTCCACCAACGCTGGCACCTGCAACAGCCTCGAGGATCTTGGTGATTTTACCAAGTGCACGCCGGGCTACGTCGCGAACAATGACGGGGCCGCGGACCCTGCGGACGCCGAGGCTGGCTGGAGCGACCCCGCACGATGGAGCGCACCGGGACAGCTCGCCACCTGCTCCAAAGACGAGTGCAACACCTCGGATCTCGAGCTCATCGGCCGCATCAAGAACAAAGACATCCCCCCGGTGATTCCCGTGCTCAACGTCATCGGCAGCATGCGCCTGCTGGTCAAGGACGTGTGGGCCATCGACGTGCGCGGCGGCTGGAAGACGATCGGATGGTTCTTCGGGGGCGCCATGAGCTACCACTTTGGTGGCGGCAAGGCCGACGCGAAAGACTAGCGAGCCCGCCATGGCGTGACGCTGAGCGTCGATACAGCGTGGGCGTCGGGTCGCCGACCGCAAGATAAAAAAGTGCCTCGAGTACCCGCGTCTTCGTTACCGTTGCTGCCTTCCGGCCCTGGCGGAGTTGGCGAAGAACGCGTCACCCGAGGCATGTACACGCTACCCGAAGGGCGGCGTGAGGTCACGATACGTCGTGGCGGAGAGGGCGGGATTCGAACCCGCGGTAGCTTGCACTACACAGCATTTCCAATGCTGCACCTTCAACCACTCGGACACCTCTCCTTGATGGGAACGTATCGTTTGTTGATTGGAATCTTGAGTGTGGATGGTGCGGCCTCCGTCGCCGCGGTTGATGAAGTTTGAAGTTGCGGAGAGGGTGGGATTCGAACCCACGGTGCCGTTTCCAACACACCAGATTTCGAGTCTGGCACCTTCAACCACTCGGACACCCCTCCGTGGTCCCGAGAGTGACCCCTCGGGCCGCGGACTGTATCAAGGAAATCTTCGGATCCATAGCCCCCCGAAAGTGGAGAGCGTGGATCGCGTCATCGGCGCAATTTGCCGAGCGAGGGGGGTTCCGGCGCCGTGGGCAGCGCCGAGGACGGCGTGTCCGCCGAGGATGCCAGGCGCCGCCATGCTAGCGTTCAAAGGATGCCAAGGGTCGAGTTTGCCTGCGACGGACAGCTTTTGTTCACCGTGGAGGGGTCCAAGCGCCAGGGGGCGTTGCCGAGGATCGGCGAGGCGCTGGTGGTGGAGGACGCGCGGTACGTGGTGGTGGACGTGGAGTATTGGGGCCGGCGGGCAGGCGATCCCCAACATCGCGAGCTCTGGCCGGTAGTGCACCTGCGGGCGCTCAACGACGAGGAGTGGTCGCGACGTCTCGAACGTCGGCAGCCCACCAGCGAACATGCTACCCCCCCGGTGCGATACTGAGACCACGGGCCATGCCACGAGATTGGATCGATTCCGACACTGCGCGCGCGCTGCTAAACCCCGAAGACCGGCTGCGGCTTGAGCGGTACGTGCTGGCGGACGCCGGCGCGGGTGTCGACATGTTCGGGGTCTCCCGTGAGGCCTTGGCGCGGGGGCTCGCCGCGGGTCGCTTCGTGCATCGTCACGTCGCGCGGGTGAGGTCGAGGGGTCATAGGCATGTGCCGGCCACCGGAGGTGGACTGATCGCCATGGTCGGTCACCTCCCCAACGCTGCGCAGCTGATGTCGCTCATCGTGGACGTGTTCGTGGGAGCGAGCACCCCCCGGTTGGTCCGGACCTTGATCGACGAACGCTGGACCGCCGCTCCCTATGCGGGGAATCTCGCCCGAGAGCTTGGTCAGGTGCCGAACGTGGTGAGCAACGCGGAGTCGCTGCTGTCGGCGGGGCACCTGCTTGGAATCCCGATCCAAGATTTTGAGGAGGTGGGCTATGATCCCCAGGGAGCGGGCATGCTGTCTTCGATCCAGGGGAGCTTTACATTGGCGTCGTGCCTCGATTGGGCGAGGCGTTACGAAGTCCCGGTGATTCCTGCGGTCATCTCCGTGTCCTCGGGGCCCGAGGGGGCCCAGGGCGCGTCATTGGACGGTGGCTCTTTGCGGGCCCGTTCATCGGCGTTGGGGCGACGCGCGATGGAGCGGGCGTTATTCGGCGCTTCCCATGGGAAACGCGGGCGCCGGCTGGAGCTGACCTACGGCGCGCCGATCTCCGTGGCAGGTGCCCACGAAGGCGAGCGAGCCTACGGCGGGGTGCGCACGAGGGAGGAGCTGCAACGCGCCCTTCAAACGGCGGTGGCCCAGCACGCGTCGACGGGAGCAGCGGACGCTTCGCGCGAGGCAGCGGACGCGAGAGGAGGTGGCGAAGATGGGTGACGCCCTCACCGCAGAGCAACCCTGGTTTGGCCGGCCGCGCGAGGGGAAGCGCCGGGTGTTGGTGAGCGGCGTGCACCGCAAGGTCGCCGGCGAGTTCGTGACGCGACTCGTCGCGGATCCGGAGGTGGAGTTTGTGGTCGGGGTGAGCCATGGGACCTGCCCGGCGCCGCTGCTGGATCTCGATCCCGATCGTTTTTTGATGACCACCGCCGATCTGAGCCGTCGCGAACAGGTGGAGAACCTCTTCATGCTCGATCGTCTGCGCGAGGCGAACTTTGACACGGTGGTCCACCTCGCGTTTCAAGGCAACCCGAAGGGTTACTCGGTCCGGCGTCACGAATTTAACGTGAACTCCACCCGCTGGTTACTCGACGGGTGTCTGCGCCGCGAGGTCGGCAAGTTTATCTACCTGTCCACAGACGCCGTCTACGAGGTGGGGCCACGAAGCGCCAGCCAGGTGCGTGAGGACGCCGACGTGAACTTCGACCCCCAGGCACACCCCATCGTCCGCGACACGGTGGACGCCGAGTTTTCATGTCGCGCCAAGATGGACCACGATCACTGCGAGATCGTCGTCTTGCGCCCCTCGGGTGTGCTCGGGGGAGGCGTGCTCTCCGGGCTTAATTTGCTCATGGAGGGTCGCCCGCCGCTGCTTCCCGTGGGCTACGATCCGCTGATTAACCCGACGTCCAAGCAACGTCTCGGGCGAGATCTTCACCTGGCCGCGACGCTGCGAGGCAAGGGGTTGTTCAACGTGGCCGGCCCTGTGGTGGCCACGCTAGAGGGGTTCATGGAGGCGCGCGGCATCAGCCCGCAGCGAGTGCCGGGGCCGCTGCTCACCGCGGCGGGGCGAGTCCAGCGCGTGGCGGGGAGGAGTCGATACAACCAGGCATTTCACCCGGGCCGCTTATTTTATTCGCTGGTGCTCGATGACACGCGCTTCGATCGTTGCTTCCGAGTCCCCGGCAATGAGCACCTCGATCGATTCGGAGTCGATCCCATCCAGAGCGCCATCGAGGGCAAGCGTCGGGTTCCCACGAGCTTCGCGGACGCCGACTGAGGTCGCGCGAGTGTGGCCGGTCGGGGCGGCGTGGAGCGCCTCAACCGAGGCTGGCGACGAGGGCCCATCCAAGCTCAAGCACCTGAATCGCGGCGGCCATCAGAATCACGAAGGCGAGCGTGCTCCTTGGTTTCTCGACGTCGTCTCGCCGTAGCAGCGACAGGGCGCTGACGCAGAGCCCGACACATCCTCCGACGAGAAGAACGCTCCCCACCGGCCGAGCGAATTGAAGCACCCAGGGAGTGCAGATGGTCATGGCCAATACAATTTGTACGGCGTGACGACGAGCCGCCACCGGACCGTAGCGGACGGCGTAGGTGCGCTTGTTGACCTGGAGGTCCGCCACGCGATCTGGGAGCGTGGTCAGGATGTGATTCGCGCCGCCGAGGCAGACGAGCACGAGGACGACGCCGAAGGGTAGTGACAAAATCTCACCTGTGAGGAGGTATCCGCCGAGTAACGGCAGCACGGCGCCGGTCCCCGCCGCTTGAAGCCACAGCCCCGCGCGGCCCATGGAGGCGCGGACGGGGGGCGCCGAATACAGCCAGCTTAGCGCCAAGGTCAGCACGGCGAACGCCGGGGTGGCCGGACGGTGGGCATAGAATCCAAACAGGGCGCTGGCCGACAAGAACACCCCCGCGCACAGGGCTGTCGCGGTTTGGAGGGTGCGCCGGCTGAGCTTGCCCTCCACCAGGACCCGCGAGCCCCCCGAGAATGGGGTGGGGGCGTGGTTGTCGGCGTCTACATCTGCGTCGTGGACGTCGTTCAAGAACACGATGCATGGCTGCGCGAGCGCGGTGAATCCGAGCCCGGCCGCGATCATGAGCGCTACCGGAGTCGAGGGCGCGCCGGGGTGGTGTTGCCAGGCGAGCGCAGCCCCGCACAGCAACGGCGTGGCTAGGTTGGCTTGTGCCAAGGGCCGAAGCGCTTGGACCCAGGCTGCGACGGCTCCCATGGTCGCAGGCTAGCACCCATGGCCGCATCCTCGGCGCGTCTTCCGCCTTGTGTTTCACGCGGATTGGGGGTACGCCCCCTTCGCTCGTGTCTTTCTTGGATCCCGCAGCCCTGCTCGACCGACGCCTCCTGCTCTTTACGGGCAAAGGGGGGGTGGGGAAGTCGACGGTGGTCGCCGCCTTGGCGCTCGAAGCGGCGCGGCGCGGGCGACGTCCGCTCATCGTGGAGCTTGGGCACCGGCACACCATGAAGAGCATCTTCGGCGTCGGGGAGCTGGGGTACGAACCCTCGCCCGTGGGTCGCGGTGTCCACGCGATGCAACTCGACTTTGATGGCGCGCTCACGGACTACATGAACGAGCACGTGAAGGTGCCGAGGCTCGCTCGACGGGTCCTGGCGAACCAGGCCCTGCGCCGATTTTTTGAGGCCGCGCCGGCGGTTGGGGAGATCGCCACCCTCAATAAACTGAGCGCGCTCGAGCGGGAGCGGCGAGGCGGCGCGCCGCGGTGGGACTTGATCTTCGTGGACCTCGACGCGACGGGACACGCGCTCATGTTGCTTAACCTCGCGAAGGTCATGGATGGCCTCGTCGGTGACGGTCCGCTGCGGCGCCTGCTCGATGGTTTTTCGGTGCTGCTCAATGACCCGCGCAAGACGATGTTGAACCTGGTGACGCTCCCGCGTGACCTCCCCGCGCAGGAGACCGTGGAGCTGTACACCACGCTGTGTTCCGATCACCGGATCGCTCGCGGCGCCTTGTTCATCAACCAGATCCCTTCGCTTCACATTGACGACGAGGCGCTCACCTTCCTCGATCCGCTCCAAGATCGCGCGGAGGCGCTCAACGACCACGAGCTTTCGAGAGATGTGGAGATCACGCGCCGAATGCTCATGGTCCGGGCCCGGGCGCAAGGTCAGGTGAGTCGCCTTGAGGGCGCCATCGAGATGCCTGTGGTCAAGCTCGAGCAGCAGGTGTCGTCCCACCTGAGCCTCGACGACGTGGCCGCTCTTGGCAGCGAGGCCGTCGCTCAATTGGAGGCGAACCGTGATTGATCAGGTGGGGACACTGCGCCACCTGTTGGCTGAAAAGGATCTGCTCGTGGCGGTGGGACCAGGGGGCGTCGGGAAGACGACCATCTCGGCGGCCATGGGGCTCGAGGCGGCCCGGCGGGGTCGCAATGTTTTGGTGTTGACCATCGATCCCGCCAAGCGCCTCGCCCAAGCCCTCGGCCTGACAGGCCTCGATGATCAGGTGCAGGAGGTGTCGACAGAGGAGCTTGCGGTTGGCGGAGTCGACGTCCCTGGAAAGCTCTACGCGGCCATGCTCGACACGGGGCGCAGCTTCGACGCGCTGATGGCCCGCGTAGCGCCGACGCCTCAAGCGCGCGAGCGGATTCTCAACAACCGGGTGTACCGGGCGATGGCGGGGACCCTGGCGCGTTCACACGCCTACATCGCCATGGAGCGGCTGTACGAGGCCATGGATGACCCGCGCTTCGACCTCGTCATCCTCGACACGCCACCGACGCGCAACGCCATCGAAATTCTCGACGCACCTGGGACGCTGATGGCGTTCTTGGAGGAGAACGTGGTGAAGTGGTTCGTGCGACGTCCGGCCAGCGGGCTGCGAGCGAAGCTGTGGGCCACAGGGAGCGCGGCGGTGACTCGGCTTCTCGGGCTGCTTGCGGGGCAGGAATTTCTCGATGAGATCGTGGCGTTCTTTGAGAGTTTTTACGAGCTGCGGGAGGGTTTTCGCGAGCGGGCAGAGCGCGCGCGGGCCTATCTTCGTCACCCGCGTTCATCGTTTGTCGTGGTCAGCTCCGCGGATCCTTCGAACCTTGAGGATGCGCTGGCGCTCGCGGATGGGATTCGCAGCCGGGGGGTGACCATTGAGGCGGCGGTGTTCAACCGCGCGTACGAGCCGCTGGGAGAGGATCCGCTCGAGGTGGTGACCTCCGTGGATCGTGTCGACGCGGAGACGCGGATCGAGCAGGTGTGGGAGGACGCGTCGAGCGCCCCTGAAGTCCGTCGACTCATGGTTGGTGTGGAGCGGGTGTTGGCGGAGGCGGCCGCAGCGAACGCGCGTGCCGTCGAGACCACAACCAAGTTCAATTTGAGCGAGCGGACCGAGCGAGTCTTTGTCGCGCGGCTTGAGGATGATATCCGCGATCTTGAGGGGCTCCACCGCCTCTCACCCTGGCTGTGCCGGGAAGGCTAAGTGGTCGCGGGCGGGGCGGCGCGCAGGTCTCGCTTATCGCGGGCGACTCGATCCTCGAG
>JBDQGY010000082.1:0-16237 GCA_040265175.1 Nannocystaceae bacterium | reverse complement strand
GTCCACTGGTCGCAGGGCCCTGCCCGCCGTTGCTCATCGCGGGATCGAGGGTGAATGCGTCGTCGCCGTTCGCGTCGACGGCGACCGCCTGAATCGTGAGGGCCCCGTTGCGCCAGTGTGCGCTCGACCGCCGAAAACACAAGTTATTGACGCGGGGAGGGCGTCATGCGGCGAGGCTGAGGTCGCGAACGATCAGCTGGGATCGAGGAGGCGGTCGCGAAGCCACGCGCCGATGGCTGTGAGCTGTTCTACGCAGACCTCATGACCCATGGGGTAGTCGTGCCAACGGACCTCTTCCGGCTGCTCGTGCCCTCCATGGATAAGTTCCCACGCGCGGCGTCCTCGCTTGAGAGGCACCACCTCGTCGCGCCGCCCGTGACCGAACAAAAACGGCGTTTTCTTTTGGGCGTCGACCCACGCCTTCATGACACCTCGCTCCTGGAGCGCGTAGGCGCTGAGCACCATAATCCCTGCGAGGGTGTCGGGGTATCGCAGGGCGGTGTGCAGCGCGAGCGCCCCGCCCTGGCTGAATCCGGCCACCACAATTTTTTCCGCGACGATCCCTTTCTCTCGCTCGTGGTCAATGAGCGCACGGATCAAGGCGGCGCTTTGGGCGACGTCTTCTTCAGGCTCTCGCGAGCGGGAGGGCTCGAGGCTCAAAATGTCGTACCAGGCGGGCATGCGCATCCCCGCGTTGATCGTCACGGGGCGCTCGGGCGCGTGGGGGAAGATGAACCGGGTGTGGGGCACCGCGAGCAAGGGGACGATGGGCTCGAAATCGTGACCGCTGGCTCCGAGCCCGTGCAGCCAAATCACTGAGGCACGAACGTCGCCATCGCGGGGCTGAAGCTCTACGCAGGGTAAGATTTCGCCCATCGATTTGTAGGTACCATAAATTGTTATGGCGCTCGCGAAAAATCAGTTCCACGGTGGACACAAGAGCAAAAAAACGACCATCGCGGCACGAGCCTAAGAATCGCGAGCGGTTCAACATTCGCGGAAATTCCTCTAGGTCTCTCTTGCAAATGGTCTCGAGATAAACCCATGCTTCGTTCATGAATACGAAGGTTGGATTGATTAAGCGCCTCGCTCGCATGAGCACCATCTCCTTGCTCTGCCTGACGTTCGCTGGGTGTGGTGCGGAGGATGAGGGCATCTCCGAGTCCGAATACATCTCCCGCTCGGTGGAAAATATTTGTTCGCTGATTTTTACCTGCAGCTGCGAGAACCTCGACCCGGAGTACACGGAGGCCCAATGCGTGGAGACCCGCACGCAGCTGCGTGAGGTCGCGGCCACGGTCGCGGGCATCGATGGACTCAGCTTCGACGGGGAGTGTGCCGAGGAGGAGGTCGCGGAGATCCTTACGCAGGCGTGTGAACCTAACGCGAGCGTTCAGGAGGAGGGCCAGGTCTGCGAGCGTCCGTGCAAGCTGTACTACGGTCCGATGAAAGCTGGCGAGAGCTGTGAGTTCGGAACGTCGGGTCGAGACAACTGCAAGCAGGGCTTGAGCTGTGTCGACGGACTTTGTGAAGATCCATGCGACGAGCTCGTCCCCGCAAACCTTGGAGAACTCTGCTACGCCCTGCCGTGCATTGAGGGGGCCTGGTGCGATGTCAGCACGCCGTACGCGCCTGTTTGCGCCCCTCGTCCTGGGATTGCGCAACCGTGCGCAGACACGAACCCCGAGGTGGATGTGACCAACTATATCTGCGCGGAGGGTCTGTACTGCGACGAGGCGACGGATCCGGCCAACCCCACCTGCCTCGCGTATCCAGATGTGGGCGAGGAGTGTCCGGCGGGCGACTGTGCAGAGGGAGCCTACTGCGACTTCACGCTCGCGACGGCTGCCTGTGTGGATATTCCAGGCATCGGAGAATCATGCACCTTCGTTTGCGAGCCGGGATCGTTTTGTGATGACGTTTGTCCCGCGGGTTCCAACTGTGACAACGACCCATCGTTGTTCGAATCCACGTGCGTTGAAAACGGCGCCGCGATCTGTGCGACGGCGCCGATAGCGCCGTAGTGCTCGCTCCTTGATGGGAACAGCCCGCCTCGCAGCGGTTTGTCCTTCTCATTCACGGCGGACCGGCGCCGATGCACGGAGCCGCCAAGGAGGAGAGTCACTGTGTGGCTCTCCTCGTCCGCGTGGGTGAAGATCGTACGGGGGCGATCCGTGGAGGGCAGCCCGCGCGCTGACGCGCTTGACGCTCGGATCCGATCACCCCACGAAGTGGGCAAGGCCGCGGTAGATATGCGTGCATTGCGCGAAGGTGTCGAACCGGACGCCACCAAAATGCGGATCTAGCGCCGACAAGGACCACGTTAGTTTTGGCATTTAATGACAAGCGGTGAGCGAGCCAGTTTGGTATCACATCGCCGGCAACAAGGGCCGTATGCTCTGGGCCTAGGGAACTCATCGCGATGAAAAAACGAAATCTACTCCTTTGTTTGTGTACGACGTTTATGCTGCCTGGCTGCGGGCAAAGTGAAAGTGATGGGGGCGAGAGCGGGATGGCGGACGACGGTACGGGGGAGACCGGCGGGAGCACGGACGACGGCGACATGCCCACCGGCGTGCCGATCCTCGGGAACGGCACCCACGACGTGGGTAACTTGGAGGTTGTGATGGTCGCGGGGCCTGCGGATGGGTTGAACCAGCCCACGGACCTGGAGTTCAACCCCGATCAAGAGGGCGCGCTGTGGGTGACCAATATCGCCGACTTCTCCGTGGTGGTCATCGGAGATGCGGGTCAATCGACGCAGGGGACCGTGAAAATTCGGGATGAGTTTGAAGGCGGTCAGCACTTCCTCGCGAAGCCAGCGGCGCTCGCCTTCGGGATTAACGGCGCCTTCGCGACGGCCCAGCAAGAAGACGGATACACACAGCCCGACACGCCCTTCGACTTCATGGGGCCGACCCTTTGGACCAGCAACTTCAATGACTTCACCGGGGGTCACTGGGGTCACCTCGACATGCTGCACAACAGCCCGCTGTCGTCTGGAATCGCGTGGGCCGGCGGAAACGCCTACTGGATTTACGACGGTGCGCACCGCTCGCTGACCTACTACGACTTTGTGGACGATCACGGCCTGGGCGGCACCGATCACTCGGATGGCGTTGTGTACCGTTTCGTCGAGGGCGAGGTGGGCTACCAGGGTGGGCAGGTCCCTCACCACGTTGAGTATGACATGGGCACCGGCTACGTGTACGCGGCCGATCCGGCCAACGGGCGTATCGTGCGGCTCGATTCCAACACCGGCACCATGGGATCGTTCATCGGTCCCGATTACGACGGCGGGACCCAGCGGCGCTGGGACGACGCGGTGCTCGAGACCTTCGTCGATGGTTCCAGCCTCGATCCGATCATGAAGATGCCCTCCGGCGTCACGCTCCACGACGGCATGATTTTCGCGTCAGATCACGAGCTCTCGCGCTTGTATGCCTTCTCCATGGGCGGCGAGCTGCTCGACTGGGTCGACATGGGCCTGCCCGCGGGCTCACTGGTGGGCTTTACTTTTGCTGAGGATGGCAGCCTCTACTTCGCGGACAAGCTCGGCTCTCGGGTGTTCCGTATCAACGCCCCGTGAGCGCTGGGCCCGTCGTCCGCAGGGGCGCGCACGACTCGCGGCCTTCTACCGAGCGGTGGTTGCACAGTGATGGATGGGGTTGAGTACTGGTGACGAGCGACGCAAAGCCCGAGGGCGTGAGCTCTCCGGGCGCGACGCGTCGCTGGGTGCCGTGGCTCGCCTCTATCCTGGGCGGCGCCTCGATCCTGGCCTACGCGTCTCGTCACCTTGAGATCCTGCCCTCAAGCCTCGTGGTGCCCCGTGCGTGGTGGTTGGTGGCAGCTGTGGTGCTGCAGATTCCCTATGGCCTGGTGCGCGCCATCCGTATCGCCCCGCTGTTGAAGGCCAGCGCGGCGGCCGATCTCCCGGAGGGATCCGGTGACCGCGAGGCGCTCGTGGATCGTCGGGTCATCATGGGGAGCGGCTTGGTCGCCTTCTTGGTGGTGATGGTGTTGCCGCTTCGATTGGGTGAGGCGGCCCGTCCGCTCTTGCTGGCGAGATCCCCACGACCGGGTCACCAGCTTGCCACGGGCGCAGCCGTCGTGGCGCTTGAGCGCGTGCTCGACGGCTTGTTCGTCGTGCTGATGCTCTTTGTGGGCCTGCTTGGTCTCGGGGGCCGCGCGGGCGAGACGGGTCTCGAACCGGCGGTGTCCGACGCCTGGCGGGCGTCTGGTCAGAGCATCGGGGGGCTGTTCGCGGCGCTGTTGCTGCTGGTGTTCGTCCTGTCACGCTCGCCGCGCCGGCTGGATCGACTGAGGGCGTGGACGCAGGCCCGCGCGCGCTGGACGGTCAGGGTGTGGACGTTCGCGATGAAGATGCTCCACGCGTTGACGCCAATTTGGTCGGCTGGGTGGGGCGCCCTCTGGTTTTTAGTGATGAGCGCGGGCTACTGGCTCCTTACGGCGCTGCAGATGTGGATGACCATGCGGGCGTGTGGAATTGATGCGGAGCTTATGCACGCGGTTCTCGTGGTCGCGGTGGTGGGGCTCAGTTTGCAACTTCCGGCTGGCCCCGCGCAGCTTGGGAGCTTCCAACTCGGGATGGCGGGCTCGGTGGCGCTGCTCGGCGCGGTGCCTGGGGTGGCGGCGGGCGGCGCATCGTTCGCGGCGATCATGTACCTCCTCTCGCTGCTCGGGGCCGTGGCCATGGCCCTCGTCGGCGCCGCGCTACTGCGGCCAGCGCGCGATCGGCCGGGTCCCTCCTAGCGGTTTGGGGCCCAGATCGGCCTTCCGGGAGCGAGCGCCTGCCCCGCGATGGAGGCGGAGAGCCCGCAAGGCTCTCCATTGCCCCGGCGCGCGCCGTACGGGTATCCTCCGCCGACGGCGAAGACATGATTCGCCGTCGGGAAACGATCCATGCGCAGCGCTGCACTCAAGACCCTTCAGATTTTTGCCCTTTCCTCCCTCGCAAGCACCGTGGCGTGCGCGGGCAACAAGGCGTCCACCGAGACCCCCGCGGGTCTGTCTCAAGAAGAAATCGACGCCCAGCGCGAGAAGGTCGTGCAAGCCGCGAAGGTCCAAGGGCTGGTCGGGCTCGCCAACGGTGATCTCGACAACGGCCGCTATGTGTCGGCGCTTCGTCGTGCCGATGAAGCTCTGGCGGACAACCCAGACAACCCCGACGCCTACGTCGTGAAGGGCGCCGCCTATTGGCGAGCGGGTCAGCCAGCCGAGTCCACCGAGGCCTACGAGAAAGCTGTGGAGCTCGATCCCAAGAACTTCGCCGCCATCCAAGGGCTCGGTCGCAACCTCCAGGCGACGGGCCAGCACGCGCGGGCCCTCGAACTTCAAGATCAATTGATCGCGGCGGAGTCCGATGGGTTTTCAATCCGACCCTGCGTCGACGGCGGCTGCGAAGAGGGCATCTGCGATGCGGGCACCAATATGTGCAAGCCCCCCATGGAGGTGGCGCCGCGGCTGCTCAAGCTTTGGAGCCAATACCTGCTGCTCGACATCGAGGGCGCGACCAACACCGTCGATGAGATCTTCTTGTCGGTGGGTGCCGACGAGATCACCTTGGATCTGGTGCAGCGCTACGCCGCCTTCGTGAAGGCGCTCAGCGGCCGTGAGGGTCTCCTCGATGTTGAGGGGACCGTAGGGAGCTCCGATCTCGCCCTCGACGTGGCCGGTGGCATCAAGCACATGAGCGCCATCGTTGGCGAAGAGTATGCGCGCACGATCGTGCTCGAGCTTCAAGACGAATGCCGCGTCCACCCGGACCTCGTCGCCGCGCTCGGCCTCGAGGCTGTGGCCAATATCACGCCCGTGGGCATCGACGCGCCGACACCCTTGGTGATCTTGCCGGAGGTGACCATCGGCGACCTCAAGATCAAGAACGTGCCGGCGTTGGTCCAAGACCTCTCCTCATTTGAGGCGAGCATCGGTGAGGTGCCTAGTCTCGTCTTGGGGCGGCAGGTCCTTCAGCGCTTTGGCGCGGTCGAGTTTGACTTCCCCGGAGGTAACGTAAACTTCCACGTAGAGGCTCCCGCTCGCGGACCCGAGGTTCAAGAGCTGCCCTTGGTGATGCTCGACCTGCATGTGCTGCACGTGCCGGCGGTGCCCGTGTCCATTGACGGCGACGACCACAGCTTCTGGGCGTGGCTCGGCGGCAGCTGGGGCTCGGTGCTCGCCATGACCTCCAAGGCCTATCTCAAGAGCGCCCATCGTCCGTCTGAGATTGATCCTCCCGACGACGAGGAGCTGGGCTTGAAGATGGTCTTCCTTGATTCGCTGCGCGTGGGCGACAAAGCGCTGCCCGGCGGTGGTGGGCTGGTCTTCACCAACACGCCCCCCGAGGCGACCTTGGCCAAGGTCACCGAGGTGACCCGCTTCGAACTGGGCGGGTATCTCAACGTCGCGCGCGTCCGCAATTGGAAGGTGAGCTACCACCTCCAGGAGGGCAAGGTCTCCGTGGCCTTCCCCGCGCATGACGGCGGCGAAGACGAGCCTGACGCCTAGGCACGGCCTATTTGTTCATGAGCTTGTCGAGCAGGCGGCGGTCCCGCTTGCTCGGGCGCCCCTCGCCGCGTGGACGATCGTGCGCGACCTCGAGGCTCTTCGTCTTTTCGGGGGGAGGCGGCGTGTGGTCCTCGTACAGGAGCTTGGCTTCGCTGAAGGGTCCTCGCCGCTCACCGAGGGCCAGCACCTCCAGAATTTTGGGGCCGCCAGGGGTCAGCACATCGATGGTTACGCCGACAGTGACCATCTTCGAAGCCTTGCTCGAGCGGCCGTCGATCTTTACATGACCCGCGCTACACGCCTTGCTGGCTTGTCCGCGGGTTTTGAACATGCGCGCGGCCCAGAGCCAACGATCGAGACGGACACTTGGCGATGTGCTCGAATCGGAAGACGAGGCCATGACCCGAGTGTGGCGCACTTGGTGCCCGAAGACCACTAGGTGGCGCGAGGCGGCGTGCCCACTCCCTCGTCCGGGTGGGCAGCGAGGTAGGCCCGAAGGCCCTCCGCCAGGCAGCGCAGGGCGGCGCGGAGGGAATCGAGTCCGAGCACGCAGGCGATGCGGATTTGATCGAGGCCCCGCGTCGGGTCCAAATAAAACCCCGCGGCGGGTGTGACCAACACAGTCTCACCTTTGTACGAGAATTCTTCGACCAGGAAGCGAACGAAGCGGGAGGCGTCTCGCACGGGCAAGGTGGCCATCTGATAAAACGCGCCCTCGGCAGGTGGGGCGTGGACCCCGGGGATGGTCGCGAGGAGCTCGTGGGTGAGGGAGAGCCTGTCTCGATAGGTGTCGGTGATCGCCTTGCGGGCGTCCTCGTCGAGGGTGTCGATCTGCGCGACCATCTGCTGCGACAGGACGGAGCAAGACAGGCGCGCTTGGGCGAAGCTCATCGTAGCGGCCTGGATCGCGGCGTTACGTGTGACCAGCGCGCCGATTCGCAGGCCGCAGGTGGAGTAGCGCTTGGAGGTGCTCTCCACCACAATGACGCGACCCTCGGGATCATCGAGGGACAGCGCGGAGTAGGCGGGGTGATCCCCAAAGACCAGCCCGCGATAGACCTCGTCCACAATGAGCCAGAGGTCGTGTCGTCGCGCGCTATTTAGGAGCCCCGACAACACCTCGTGGCTGTAGAACGCGCCCGTCGGGTTGCCGGGGTTCGACAACAAGATCGCGCGGGTCTTTGAATTGACGCGGTCGCTGAGCGTAGAGGGCAACGCCCAGCGATCCTCAGCGAAGGTGGGGATCGGTCGCAAGCCGACGCCGAGAGACGCCGAGAATCCGAGGTAGTTGGCGTAGGTGGGATCCGGCGTGAGCACCTCGTCGCCGGCGTCGCACAAGGCGGTGAGCGCGAAGGTCAGAGCCTCGCTCGCGCCGTGGGTGACGAGGATGTCGTCTTCGTGGACCTGCGCGCCGACTCGAGCGAGGTCGTTGCGAAGGGCGCGACGCAAGGAGCGGTCTCCCGCGCTGTGCCCGTACGCGAATACGGAGGGCAGCGAAGACTCGAAGGGTGCCGACAACTCCGGAGGAGTGACGATGTCTGGTTGGCCGATGTTGAGGCGATGCACATGGATGCCGCGTCGCTCCGCGGCCTCGGCGAGCGGGACGAGGTGGCGGATCGCGTTTTGTGGCATCTCAAGCGCGCGCCGAGAGATCTTGGGGGTGCTGGTGGATGTCATGCTAGGAAAAACGGCGCCAGAGGGAGCGGGCGTTCGCCGCGTGCTCGTGGATGAGCAGGTAGGCGGCCGGGAGGAATAACAGGGTGACAAGGGTGCTCGACAGCAGGCCCGCCGCGACGATGATCGCGATGGAGTGGTAATAGATACCCGCGAGGGTGGGGTGATACACGAGCATGGGAATCAGCCCCAAGATGGTCGTCGAGGCGGTCATGAGGATGGGGCGAAGTCTCATCCTCCCCGACTCGCACAAGGATTCCACCAGCCCCATGCCCTGAGCGCGGAGCTGCAAGGACTTGTCGATCAAGATGATTCCGTTGTTGACGGCGATCCCGATCAAGATAAACAGTCCGATCAACGCCACGGTGTCGATGGTGGTGTCGGTGGCGTACATCGCCCAGGGGGCGCCAAAACAGCCGAGGAGGCAGGTCAGCATGATGGCTACGGGCTGCAGAAAACTCTCGAATAAGGAGGCCATGACAGCGTAGACCAAGAGCAGGCACAGGCCGAGGTTCACGATCATCTCGGTCCTGTTCTCCCGCTCCTTCCACCACCGGGTGCCCTCTCCTGCGCTGTATCCTGGGGGGAGGCTGACACCCTCGAGGAGCTCAAATACAGCGGCCTTATTGGCCTTGGGATCCCCCCCCGCGAAGTGGACGCTCATGCGCACCTCGGTCTGCCGATCCAAGCGCTGGATCCAATAGGGGGAGCGGGCCGTGGTGAAGTTCGCGAGCGCTCTCAGCGGGATCTCGGTGCCGTCCGGAGCGGCGATCCGAAAATCTTCCAGCTCGCTCATGCTGGGATCGTCTTCGCTTCCGCCAGTGCTCATCCGAATGCTCACCTCGCCCTCGGGGCCGGAGGCCTGGCCCACCGAGACGCCCTGAAACCCGCTGGAGATCGCCTGAGCGACGTCGCTGGCCCGCAGCCTCAGCGCGTGCACTCGGTCGATGTCGAGGTTGATGCTCATCTCCTGACGGCCTTCGTCGTAGGGTCCAACCACGCGCTCGAGTCCGGAGGGCTCTTCGGCGTGTGGATCAGCGGGAGGAAGATTTTGCTCGAGGACGTCCCCAACCTTGCGCGAGAGTCGAAATAGCGAATCCATGTTGTCTCCGCGGAGGACGAAGCGCACGACCTTGGGATCGTAGCGACGATGTCGCCAGCCGCCCCCTTGACCCACGTGATACTTGATGCCGACTTGTTCCGGGAGCGTGGCGGTGATGCGGGCCTCAAAGTCGGACACCTCTTGTTCGCTTTGGAACGCCTCGCTTGGGTAGATGCGGCATGAGCCGTACCAGTCGCCATAGTCGCAGTGGATGGAGCTGATATTCAGCGCCTCTCGCTGCGGGAGCAGGGACTCTTCCACCTTCGCGAGGTGTTTGATGACCCGCTCGAACCCGCTCTTTCCGACAATCTCAAGTCGCACCCGGACAGATCGTGTCTCCTCTTCAACCTCCGAGAGGTCAAATCGCGCTTGGGTGAGCGGCCAGGCTGTGGAGGCGCTGACGATCAGCCCCACGATCAGGGTGGCGCGCGGTCGCCGGAGGCTGGCGGCGATGAGGCGGCCGTAGCGGCGCCGCAGCCACTCCATGCCCTCGCTCGACTGCCGCCGGGGAGGGCGACTTCCCTGGGCCATCACCATTGGGATGATGGTCTGGGAGACGAACAGCGACGCGATCAAGGCGATCACGAAGGTGAGCCCCAATGGTTGGAGGTAGACCGTCATGGGGTCCGCCGGGTTGTCCGAAAGCAGAGGCAAAAACACGATGGCGCTCGACAAGGTCGAGGCGATGGTCGCCAGGCCGACCTGTCGCGCGCCGATCCTCGCGGCTTTTTTTCGAGAGACGCCGGCTTGAGCCTGCGCTTGAATAGACTCCACGATGACGACGGCGTTGTCGATAAAGATCCCAACGCCGAGCACGAGCCCGAGCATGACGACGCAGTTGAGTTCTTGTCCGCGGAAGAACAAAATGCCCGTGGCCGCCAAGATGCTGAGGGGGATGCAGATGGCCGCGACGAAGGTGGTTCGAAGTCGCCGCAGGAACAAAAACAGCATGACGATGCCGATGGCGCCGCCGAAGATGCCCGAGTTTCGTAGATCCTTGAGGGTCTTGACGATCTGCTCGCCCTCGTCCTCGTACACCTCAATCTCCACTTGACCGAGCTCCGGTTGGGCCTCGATCGCGGGCAACGCGGCCTTGATGTTTCGGGTGACCTCGACGGTGCTCGCGCCCGAGCTGACGAAGACGTTCACAGAGATCGACGGCTTGCCGTTGAGCCGGGTGCCCTTGCGCTGCGCGACCGGGTGGAGGCTCACGTCGGCGAGGTCTCGCAGCCGCAGGCTCCGACCTGCGGAGGTGGCGCTAGGCTCGGTGGTCGCTTCGAGGGTCGTGGTGTCGGCTTCCGAGTCGCCCGCGACGGGGACGCCCGCGGCATCGCCTGCGCCCCGGCCCGGTGCGCTGATGGGGAGGTTCGCGAACGCCTCCGGGTTCGCGACGACGCCTGGGCTTCGCAGGTGGGCGCGGTGGCCGCCTTGTTGCAAACTCCCGAGTCCCTGGTCTCGGTTGGCCGCGCGCACTGTGCTGCCAACGGTGGAGAGGGATACCCCTTGCCGATCGGCCGCGTCGAGGTTCACGGCGACCTCAAGCTCGTGCGGCTCCACGCCGACCAATTCTACCCGCGCGACCCCTGGAATCCGCTCGAGCGGCCGCGTCACGGTGCGCTGAAGCAGGTAGTAGCTCGCCGCCAAAGGTCGATCGCTGGCCAGCATGAGCGACACCGCGGGCTGCTCTTCGTCGCCGCGATCGGAGGAGATCTCCAGTCGCTGCACGAGATCTGGCAGGTCTCCGCGGATTCGGTCGAGCCGCTCGCGGACCTCTAGTTTCCGGGAATCCAGGTCGGTGCCGGGCCGGAAGTTCAAGGACGCGCGCGCCCCCCAGGATCCGCTGCTGATCTGCAGCTTCTCGAGATCTCGGACGCCAGCGAGGGCCTCCTCCATCGGACGGATCACCTCTCGCTCAAGAACGTTCGGGCTCGTGCGCGCCACCTGTGCTCGCACGGAGATCCACGCGCGATTCTCCGTGGGCATGAAGGCCAGCGGCAGCCGGAAGGTGCCGATGATGCCGAGCACAAAGACTGCGAGCAGCATCATGCTGACGGTGATCGGCCGGTTGAGGGCGAGGTCTGAGAGGCTCCAACTGCGCATGTCTGGTTCGTCGAGAGACGACGGGAGTCTCGCACATAATTGCGCCAGGGCGATCGCAAATGGGCGTTCGAGCGCAGTGAGCTTGCATCGTCTGCGAGGCAGGCTACGGTGAAAGGGCGCCGTGGAGTTGATTTTGTTTCTGTTTTGTCTGCCCCTGTTGTCGTGTCTCCACTTGATGCGTCGGCCAGAAGAGCGCGCCCTCGAGGCGCATGAACGGGCGCGAGAGCGACTCTATCTCGCCTCCTGGGGCGTGATGTTTCCGAGCGCGACGCGGTCGACTCCATGCCTGGCACCGACGCCGCCCGAGCGAGAGTCGTCGACGAGCTCGAGCTGACTCCTCTCCCGCGGCGTTCTGCGCGCTGGTTCGATCAGCGGAAGGACGCGGAGCGCTCCGCGCGGAATAAAAACGCGCGGAGGATGTCGAGGTCTTCAAGCAGCTGCGCCGCCTCCGCCGGCTGGTGGCGCCCGGCGGTCGATCCCAAGCGGGTCGCGAGGTGGGTCGCGCGCGCTTGGATCCACGGCCGCACGTTGGGGCCGCCTTGATGGAGCGGCGCGCCGAGCAGCAGGTCGGCCCGCGTCGGCGACCAACGCTCTTGGGCGCGTGACGGATTCCACTCGGAGGCCACGAGGATCGGATAAAAGCGGCCGTCATCTTCGACGATGCGCTCGTCGTCGAGCCAAAGCTTGAGCGTGAAGAGGGCCTGTCGGAGCGCCACGGCATCGTCATTGGGGGCCAGCACAAAGCGTCGAATGTCGCAGTCGCCTTTGCCTCGTAGGATGCGATGGATCGCGGGGCTCCCCATGCCCGCGATCGTGACGGTGCCGAGGTGTTCGCGTTGAACCGGAGCGAGGCCATCCCCGAGCCTGGGCTCGACGCGGTCGGTGACCTCGGCGTTCTTAATATTCATCCGCGTCTGCTCAAGCGGTTGTGTTCGCTTGTCGCAGGCGAAAGCTCGCGGCACTCGCCCTGAACGGGCTAGCTCGATCGGTAAAAAACCATGATCCGTACCGATGTCTGCCATCGGGAGATCCGGTAAGACCGCGGCGGCGATGGCCGCGAGCCGTGGCGTGAGGGGCCCTCGAGTCACGTCACTTTCGTATACCAGTTCGCGACGCTGCGTGATAAGTGGAGACGATGGAATTCGAGGATCTCAACTACGAACGACGTGGGCAACTCGTGACCATCTCGTTGGCGCGACCGGACGCTCGAAACGCCTACAGCGAGGGGATGGTGCGATCCTTGGTGGAGGCGCTGGCGCGCGCGCAGGCCGACGACGACGCGCGCTGCGTCGTGCTCACCGGGGACGGGTCCGCCTTCTCTGCCGGGGGGGATCTCAAGCTCATGCGGGATCACGCGGGGATGTTCGCGGGGCAGCCAGACGAACTTCGACGGCGATACATCGACGGTATCCAGCGGATTCCCGCCGCAATTCAGCGGTTCGAAAAACCCCTGATCGCGGCGGTCAACGGCCCCGCGATCGGAGCGGGCCTCGATCTCGCGTGTATGTGTGACCTGAGGATCGCGAGCGAGGAGGCGAAGTTTGGCTCCACTTTCGTCAAAGTTGGGCTGGTGCCGGGTGACGGGGGTGCGTACTTTCTCACGCGCGCTGTCGGATACGCACGGGCGCTCGAATTGATGCTGACAGGCAAGGTGATCGACGCTCCAGAGGCGCTGCAGATCGGTCTCGTTCAGCGCCTCGTGCCACGAGAGGCGCTGATGACAGAGGCCCTCGCGCTCGCGGAGTCCATCGCAGCGAATGCGCCGGTCGCCGTACGCTTGACCAAGCGAGCCGCGGTTCGGGGCTACGACGCAGACGCCCAGGTGAGTCTAGAGCTGGCCGCGACCTACCAGGGCGTCGCGCAAAACACCGCCGATCACGACGAGGCGGTCCGCGCGATGTTAGAGCGCCGAACGCCGAAGTTTCAGGGGAAGTAGCGCGGGCCGGTCTGGCTCATCGACGCACCGCCCGCTCGTACGCGGCGTCAGGGAGGCGCGCGAGGGTCCGCATAAGGCGCGCCATGGGGAACGGAAATTCTGCCACCCGCACCTGCCGGTGGATCGCGGAGACGATTTTTTGCGCGGCTTGATCCGGCGACAGCAAGAAGGGCATCCGCTTCATGCCCGCGACGAGCTCCGTGTCGACGAACCCGGGTCGAATGTCAGTCACCGCGACGCCGGTGGTCTGAAGATCGAGCCGGAGTCCCTCCATGAACGCGCTGAAGAAGGCCTTGCTCGCGCTATATGCGGCCATTTTGGGGGTCGCTCGATATCGGGCCAGGCTGCTGATACCGACGAGGTGACCGCGCTTCCTTGCGACCATGCGAGGCAAGAGCGCCAACATCGTCGCGGCGGCTCCCTTCACGTTCACGTCGAGGATCGGAGCGATGTCCTCGTAGGTCATCTTGCCGCTCCAGCGCCCCACGGTGACGCCGGCGTTGGCGATGACGGTGTCGAAGCCTCCGAGGTCGTCATCGGCCTCGCGCATGCTGCGGGTGAGGGCCTCCGGCTCCGTGACATCCACGGTACACACCGTCGCGGTCCCGCCGGCACTTGTGATCTCGTCTCTCACCTGCGTGAGCGCGTCGGTGTTTCTCGCGGCGAGGCACAGGTGGTGCCCCTCGCTCGCGAGGGTGAGCGCGACCGCCCTTCCGATGCCTTGGGATGCACCCGTGATGAAAATCTTCGACGCCGCCATGATGAGGGCAGTGTGCCCCACACACGCCCGCGCGTCACCCTAAGGAGAGGACGGAGGGCCACGAAGCGCCCTGCGAGCTACTCCTCAGGGCGGACATAGACCTCGATCTCGTCGTCGTTCACGACGTCCGCGTTGATTCGGAGACGAAACACCGCACCAGCGGCGTCCTCGACGTACACCACCTGCAGCCCCTCGACGAGAGGGAGTTTCTCGTGGGTGGTGTCCTCGACGCCAGCGATGTTGATCGCGGACAGTTTGGAGTCGAGAGACAGCGACGGCTCCGCGAAAAATCCGGGCGTCGTGTGGGAGTACGACGCGCCCGGCGGAAGGTCGTCAGACGTCACGAAGAACAGGTATGGGGCACCGTCACTCGCGCGGCGGAAGTAAAAATCGACGAGGCCGTTGTTCTTGGTGTAATCGCCCAGGAGATAGTCCGCCAGCGCGCTGCTTTGGGACTGAAGATAGGGGCGCACGGCATCCTCGATTTCCGGTCCCGTGATCCCGACGGGCATGTCTTGGAGGGTGAAGGCGACGTTGGCCGCCCCCTCAGGAAACGTCACCTGGGGCGGCGTGTGGAGCGCGACCTGGGCCACCTCCATGATGCTCTCCCAGAGGTACTGCGAGGGAGGCGGGTTCCCGAGGTTGAGGAGCGTAAAGTATTCGACCCAACCTGGCGGATCTCCATTTTGACCGATCCGCACCTCCGCGGCTCCAAACAAGTACGACGCGAAGTGCACCCGGTCGTCGTAGAGCATGCGGGCGGCGTCGGCTACGACATACTCCATGGTCCATGGAGGCTTTGCCCACACGGAGTCGGACGTGACTGGAGACTCCGGGAGGTTGTCTTGACACGGCGGGTGTTCAACGCAGGTGTTCACGAACCCGGTCCATTCCTCGACGGCGAATCGGAGGTCAACCGCCAGGTCTTCGATGATCCCCGTCATGGAGAATTTCTCTGGGTCTTCGAAGTCGAATTCGAGCGGGTCCGAGAAGTTGGGACCCGTCGTGTCCACCACGACGTTGACGTAGTCTTTTCCGCTATCGAGATCGATCCCGTCGGCGATCCGCATATTGGACGTGGCGACGGCGGTCATCTGGAAGTCGGGTCCTAGGGCTTGTCCTGACATCGGGAAGCTCGGGTCGAGGATGCCCGGGTGACCACCGCTCGGTCCAAACCTCGCGGTCATGGACGCGAGATCGGTGAGCGCGTCTTCGAGAGTGAAGCGGATCTTTGTTTGACCCTGGAATGAGGGATGCGACGCGAGCACGTTCTGCTTGATCGCCTCTACGACTGCGCTGGTGGAGATAAACTCGCTCGTGCGGGAGATCCCGAGCCCGTCCGCCAGGATCTGTCCAAATCCGCCCCCGAGGCCAAGGAGGTCCGCGAGCTCTTGCACCCCCTCCAAAGAGGTGCCTTGGACCTTCGCGTTGGCGGGCGTCATGGTCAAGATACGAACGAGGGAGTACTCCGCGCTCGTCTCCCACGTGCCGTCGGTCCCGACAAAGCTCTGGCCGAGCGCGGTGAGGCCGCAGTTGTGATTTGGGTTGGACTGGTCGAGCTGCCAGTCGGTCCCGCAAGAGTTCTTGATCTCGGTCAAGGTGTTGTTGAGGAGGGTGGTTGAATCCAGCTCAAGCAGCAGGATCTCGCTGGCGGCGCTCCCGAACAACTCTGCGACCTCGTCGCGATCCATGGAGAGTTCGAGATCGGGAGGGGGGGCCTCGTTGAGGCGCAGCTCGAACCATGTCTCGTCGTCGTTGGGCTCGATGTCCCCGTCCCCGTCTCCGCCCGTCTCTTCGCCTACGTCTCCGCCGCTAGAGCCTGTCGCGTCCTCACCGAAAGTCTCTTGCGGCTCTTCCGTCGCATCGCCGCAGGCGCAGAGGGCCACGAGGGCGAGGGTCCAAGACAACGAGCGCACCAGCACCCGACGAGTATCACTGATGATCGGCGTCGACGCCAGCGGGCGGCGCGTCCACGTCGGCGTGATGGGCCGCTGCAGGCTTCTCGGCTTTTGCAGGCTCACCCCACGCGGCCTGCAGCGTCCCTGGGAAGAGGCGATAGACGGCGGGGAGGACGAGCAAGGTGAGCAGCGTCGAGGTCAAGAGTCCGCCGATCACGGAGACGGCGAGGGGTTGTCGAAGG
>JBDQGY010000081.1:0-16255 GCA_040265175.1 Nannocystaceae bacterium | reverse complement strand
CTTCCAGAGTCGCCGCCTGATTGCGATCCACCGCCGTCGCCGTCGCCGTCGCCGTCGCCAGTGGTGGAGGGGTCGCCGTCACCGTCACCGTCACCGTCGCCGGTGGTGGAGGGGTCGCCGTCGCCGTCACCGTCGCCATCGCCGGTGGTGGAGGGGTCGCCATCGCCGTCGCCGTCGCCGGTGGTGGAGGGGTCGCCGTCGCCGTCGCCGTCGCCGTCGCCGTCGCCATCGCCATCGCCGGTGGACTCAACCCCGCTCGACCCGGACTCGTCTCCGCTTTCCGAGTCCGACGAGCCGTCTTCAGAGGTCTCGGTAGCCGACACGCCAAAGACCGAGTCATCACCGCCCGAATCGTTATCTCCGCCACATCCTATCGACGCGGCGAGCACCAGGAGAACAGGGGCGGAATAGGAAGATCGAGTCATGGTAGGTCCTGCGGCGAAAACTACGCGCATTGTAGCGGACTACTGCGTCGATTTGGCTTCGCGGACGTAGCGGTTGAACCATCCAACGAATCGCTCGACAAAATCGAGCTGGTGGACATTTTCACGCAGGCCGTGCGGCTCGCGGGGATACATCACAAGCTCGACGGGCGCGCCCGCATGCTTCAGGGCCCGGTAAAGCTCCGTGGACTGACTTGGCGGGACGCGGGTGTCTGCCAGCCCATGGACGATGAGGCTGGCGGTTTGGGAGTCCTTGGTGTGTGCCATGGGGGAGCGCTCCCAGACCTTTTGGGGTTGGTCGTAGGGCCAAAGCTTCCAGTGGACCAAGGAATTTTCGTGTTCGATCTCCGTAGTACCGGTAAACGACATCCAGTCGGTGACGGCGGCGGCGATCACTGAAGCCTTAAACCGCTCGCTCCAGCGCGTCGCGGCCAGTCCGGAGAAGTAGCCGCCATAACTCCAGCCGCCCATGCCTACGCGGTCTCCGTCCACGAGGCCCTCCGCGACAAGCGCGTCGATTCCCGACAAGACATCCTCGAACTCGAGACCGCCGAGGTCTTGTTGATCGGCGACGGCGAATGGGGTGCCGCGGCCGCTCGAGCCGCGATAGTTCGGCTCAAAGACGACGTATCCCTCCGCGGCAAAGATCTGGGCCGGGTAGGTGGCGCGTGTATTCCATCCGTTCAAAGAGACCCCCTCGGGGCCGCCATGGGGAAGCACGGCGAGCGGATACCGGGTGCCCTTTGTGTAACCGGTGGGCAAGATGAGCACCCCTTGGAGGGAGGTTCCATCTTTTGCGGTCCAGTTAAAGACCCGCTGATCTCCTAAGATCGTGCGCTCAAGTTCGGGGTTGGAGACGGTGAGTCGTCTGGGCGTCTTCTTTTTTAGCGAGCCTCCGAAGACCTCCGGTGGGTGGGTTGGCCGACTCCCGGAGCAGGCGTATCGCTCTCCGTCGGCGGCGAAGCTGAGGCTGCGACAGGTGGGGCCGTCTTCCACGAGGAGAGTCGAGGAGCCGTTCTTGAGGTCGATGAGCCGAACGGTGGATTCAGTCCGCTCGTGACTCGACATCACAATTGTCTTCGCGTCGCGCCAACCGATCCATTGACCCGTGCCCTCGATGTTCGAGGTGAGCGCGCGGGCGCTCCCACCGCTCGCGGAGACCACAAACAGGGTCCCCGCCGTTGAGTCGTGAATGTCCCGGGCGCCGAGGAAGGCGATGTTCTTCCCGTCGGGCGACCACGCCGCGCGTCCTAGTTTCCCCTCTGTTTTTGTGAGGGGTCGCAGCTCTTTGTCTGCGATGGTGATGGTGTACAGGCTGCTGTACATCATGGTGGCGTCCACCGTGGCCGAGGTGGACGCGCTGATGACCATGCTCTCCCCGTCCGGGGCCCACGCGAAGCTGTTGACGGCGTGGGTGTCTTGGGTGACAGGGCTAGATTCCCCGGTGAGCGGATCGAGTACAAAGAGCTTGCTGCCGCGGTTATTGCGTTCGTTGACCACCCAGTCGCGTCCCTCTGAGCGAGCGTCTTGCTCTTCGGTGGTCCACGCACGCGTGGCGGTATAGGCGATTCGCTGGCCCACGGGAGACCACGCGTATGCGCGCACGCCCGTGGAGAGCTTGGTCATGGGGGTCGCCTCGCCACCGGCGGGATCGATCGTGAAAATTTGCGTGTGGTCGTCGTGGGCTCGCCGTCGGGAGAGGAAGGAGATTTTTGTGCCGTCCGGCGACCACCGAGGCGACCACGAGGTGTGGGTCGCTGAGGTGAGGCGACGGGTAGCGCCCGTCTCCACGTTCAACAAGTAGATGGAGGTCTTGGCCCCACCGTGTGTGGACAGAGCCTGGGGTGTACGGACTGCGTAGGCGACCGCGCGTCCGTCTGGGGACAGGTGGGCGTCACTGGTTTGTGACAGCCCCACAAGCTGTTCAGGAGCGAACGCGAGCACTCGTTCGGGTGTGGCGGTCGGACGTCTCGCCTCCGCATCCGACGCGGCGGCGCACCCGATAAGCGCGACGCCAATAAGGGACACAATGCAACGCTGCAACATGGGCGTGAAGCTAACGCATGTGACGACAGATTGGAGCGCGAACCGCTGGCGCATAAAGCGCCGATCGAGGCTCCATATCGGTAACCTGCCCGCATCGCCGCGACCGCGGAGCCTAATTTGGGTCGTTTTATACTTCTTGGTGGCGCGAGCATACGCCGGGCGCGCTCTCAATTCTTCGCGGTTGCCCATCAGCTATGGATTGAGCGATGCTCTTCGAGAGCACCGTACACTGGTGACATTGCGTCGCACGCCGAGCGAGGGTTGAGGTGGCCTTTTTTGCCACCGCGAGATACGAGCAGTTCAGCGCTCAAGGCTTTTTGTGAGCCCGCGATGACCAAGAGAACACATGAGTAAAACTCCGCGCCGATTAAGGATCCTATTTGTGGATGACGATGCGAGCGTCCTCGACGCGTTGCGCCGTTCGCTATTTCGGCGTGACGAAGTCTGGGAGATGCATTTCTTGGACTCTGGAGCCGCGGCCCTCGATGCTCTTCGCACGACGGATTTCGATGTTGTGATCAGTGATATGAACATGCCGGGCATGGGGGGCTCCGAGCTCCTTGAGCAAATCCGGAGCTCACATCCTGAGGTCGTCCGGATCGCCTTTTCTGGGTGGTCGGAATCGGGGAGCAGTCCGCCCAACCAGGAGCCCCTCGCGCATCAGTTCCTCGACAAGCCCATCGACATTCGCGAATTGGCTGGGGCCATCGATCGTGCGTGCCATCTTCGCCGGAGACTCGACCACGATTCGCTTCGCGATTTCATCGGTACGCTGACGGGCCTCCCGTCGGAACCGAAGATCTACGCGCGTTTGTGTCAGCTCCTGCGGGGTGGTGACGCGAGTCTTCGGGAGATCGCAGCCGTTGTGGAGCAAGACCCTGGAATCTCAGCGAGCGTCCTTCGTCTGGCCAACAGCGCGTTCTTTGGCTTGACCCGAAAGCTCTCAAGCGTACGTGACGCGGCTGTGATGCTGGGAGTGGCACACTTAAAATCTGTGGTCCTCGCGGTCGAGGTCGCCAACGCCTTTCCCGCCGTTGGAGGAATTTCGGATCTCAGCGTTGGCCAAGAGCACGAGCGCTCGATGCTCGTGGCGTCGGCGCTTCAAGATATTTTCGACGTTGGAGAGCGTGATGATCGATTCACAGTTGGGATCTTGCACGGGCTCGGGCGCCTCGTAATCGCGATGCAGTGGTGCCAGCGCGACGGGAAACGGGAGGTGACGACCATGGAGAAGCTGTTTGAGCACGTCGGCTTGCACCATCCTGAGGTCGGCGGGATCCTCCTAGAGAGCTGGGACATCCCTACCTATATCGTCGAAGCGATCGTTCATCATCACGATCCCTCGGTCGTTCCCCATGACGAGTTTGAGTTCGCAGATGCGCTGCACTTCACGGTCTCTGTCCTCGATGAGCTTCTCGGGCCGATGCCCGGTACCGCGCCGCTCCCCATGAGAGAGGACCACCTCAAAAAAGTTGCAGGGGTTGAAAAACTGATGTTTTGGCGCAGAAAACTCGAAGAGAAAGTCGGTCATATGCGCGAGGAGATGGCGTCTGCATGAGCGACAGTTCGGATGCATCAGCCCAAGACGAGTCTCTCCCGCGGATCTTGGTGGTCGACGACGAGGAGAACGTCCTCGCAGGACTTCGCAGGCAGCTTTCGATGGACTACGAGGTGATCACTGCGAACAGCGGATTCGCGGGACTTCGAGCGATTCGCGATGAGGGGCCGTTCGCCGTGGTGGTTTCTGACATGCAGATGCCGCGGATGAATGGGGCGTGGTTCCTCTCGCGTGTTCACGAGAACTTCCCTCGGACCGTTCGAATTTTGCTCACCGGTCACGCTGACCTAGAATCTGCGATGGAGGCGGTCAATCGCGGCCGCATCTTTGAATTCCTGACCAAACCGTGTGGTGGCGAGGAGCTACGCAACGTACTCGCGAAGGCGGTGAAGCATCACCGAGTCCTGGAATATGAGGCGCGCTTACTAGAAGAGACCCTGTCGCGCAGCATCAACATGCTCGCGGAGGTGCTTGAGTTGGTGAACCCCGTCGCGTTCAGCCGCGCGGATCGACTGGCGAGGATTGTTGAAATTATGACCACGCGCCTCTCCGTCCCGGAGGCCTGGCGTTACGTCACGGCGGCTCGCCTCTCCCAGCTTGGCTGCATCGGGCTCCCTGCGGAGCTGCTCGCGAAGCTGCATATTGGACAGGTGCTCGACCCTGGAGAAGTCTCCGCATATCAAGATCACCCGAGCATCGGGATGTCGCTGTTGCTGAAGATTCCTCGCTTGGAAGAGGTCGCGGCCATTGTTGGCGCTCAGCTCGATCCACCGGAGGCGTCGATCGAGGAAGATCCTCAGCCGTATGTGACCTTGGGGGCCAATCTCTTGCGTGCCGCGTTGAAGTACGAAGGAGATCGCCTTCGAGGCGTAGGATCGAAGCAAATTCTCGAGGACCTGCGCTCTCAAGGGTATTCCTCGGAGATTATTGACGCGCTCCGGGGCGTGTCCGTCGTCGAGGATTCGGGCACCACCAAGGTCGTCGGGATCGCCGATCTCAACGTTTACATGCATCTTGATCAAGATGTTCGGTCCTCGTCCGGGTCAATGTTGGCGGCGAAAGGCCAGCGCGTGACCTCGGCGATGCTGGCGCGGCTTCTCAATTTTCAAAAATCGAAAAAGCTGTCAGGGCCCGTTCGCGTGCGAACGATCTCAGACCAAGAAGATCTGGCCAGCGACGATAACAAAGACGGTGAGAAAGCGACGGAGACCGCGGATCCGGGGGCGTCCATGGGGGGCTCATCGAGGTCCGCCGGTTGAACCCCTCGGATGTGAGTACACCGAGCCCTCGCGCGTTCTTCATGATGGCGCTGGAGGACGCGAACGAGCTTGGTGGGCGTTGTTTCGACCGCCTGGTCGGTAGGGGCGACACTGTCGAGAAGCTTGAGATGGGGACCTCTCCAGCCGAGGTCGTCGGGACTCAAGTAAGCGAGTTCAGCACAGTCGTCGTCGTGATGGAGGAGGTTGTCCCTGCACAGTTGGCTCGCGTAACTGCTGTGCGTCGATCTTGGGAGCACCTGCCCGTGGTGCTTGTCGTGGGTCGCGACGACCACCGAACCCGGGATGCACTCCGCGACACGGGCGCCGACAGGGTTGTGGTGGTGGACCCAGAGACCTTGGCAGGCCTTGAGGAGGGGGTGGATCGCGTGCGTCACGAGGAGATTTCGAGGTATGAGATGGAGCCGCTTCTCGACGGCGTCTCGGACGCGGTGATCGTGGCGGGCGCCGACGAGCGGGTGCAGTTTTGCAACGCCGCCGCGAAAGCTCGTTTCGGTGTGCAGAGAGGCGCGCGCGCCATTGGTGGCGTTGATTTGGAGGCGCTTGTCGAGGATCGTCGCGGGCTCTCGCTCGTCGGGTTCGACGGACAGAGACGAGTGTGCGACGTAAAAATGACTCGGCTTCGAATCGGCGCCTCGGGATCTCGCGCGCTCGTGTTCTGCGAAACGGCCGAGGGACAGACGGCCGCGCGCATGGTGGAGGAACTGCGAGCGAGTCAACAGGCGATGCTGCGCGCCCTCCCGATCGTGATGTGGATCGTCGACGCGGAGCTTCGGGTCCTCTTTTTTCGAGGCGGACACGCCGTGGATGGAGAGGCGGTGACGCAGCGTCCTGGGGTGAGGCTATGTGAGTTCCTCGGAGAGGCGTGTGGCGAAGAGATTTTAGATGCCCACCGCGCCGCGCTCCGGGGTGAGACCGCAACGGCGACCTTGTCGTGGCTGAATCGTTCATGGGACGTCCACGTCGCGGAGATTGAGCATGACGCCCTGTCAGGGGGCGAGGTGTTGGGAGGCGAGGCTGTCGCCGTCTGCGTCGATGTGACGAAGCGTGAGCGGCTCCAAAAAGCCCTCTTCGACGCGCAAAAGTTGGAGGCGGTGGGTCACCTCGCCGGTGGTGTCGCCCATGAAATCAACACGCCGATGCAATACGTGGGGGACAACCTCCAGTTTATGCAGATGGCGTTCGAGCAGTTTGAGAAGGCCTTTGAGCTGCTCATCTCAGAGATAGACATCGAGAGCGGTGTCCATGGACGCCTCAAGCAGATGAAGCTTGAGTACCTGCGTCGAGAGGCGCCGTCGGCTGTGTCGCAGTCTCTAGAGGGGGTCACGCGGGTCTCAAAGATCGTGCGGGCGTTGAAGCAGAGCGCGTTGATGGAGGCGGGTCCACCGGAGCCGACGAGCCTTAACACGGTGGTGAAGAACGCCGTTAACGTGTCGCAAAACGAGTGGAAGTATACGGCGGAGATTGAGTGCGAGTTTGGTGAGGACCTCCCTATGTTGATCGGGGTTCCGGGGGATCTCACGCGAGCAGTTCTGGCGCTTCTCGTGAACGCGTCTCAGGCGATCAAGGAGACCAACTCTGTCAGAGAGCGTGGCCTGATCACCCTGCGCACCTACGCGACAGAGGACGTCATCGTGCTTGAGATTCAAGACACCGGGGGGGGCATCCCCCGGGAGATTCGAGACAAGATATTCCACCAGTTCTTTACGACAAAAGAGACGGGGGCCGGGCTCGGGCAAGGGCTCACCATCGCCCGCTCGATCCTTGTGGACCGTCATGGAGCGAACATTGACTTTGAGGTGGACGAGGGGGTTGGAACAACCTTCGTAGTCAAGTTCCCACGTTCGGTCTAGGCGGGCGCAGTCGAGGTGCGCGCCGTTGAAGAGCTCCACGCGCTAACGTCCTCGTTGATCGAGCGGTCGAGCCGCTGGAATCGTACGAGGGATGCGTACAATCCGTCGCGCGCGATGAGATGATCGTGAGTTCCCTGTTCAACGATTGCGCCGTGGTCAAGGACCACGATCCGATCCGCGTCCTTAATGGTGCTTAAACGGTGGGCGATGACGAGCGTGGTCCGGCCCTCTTGCAGGTGTTGAAGCGCGGCCTGCACCGCGGCCTCCGATTCGCCGTCTAGCGCCGAGGTCGCTTCATCGAGGACGAGCACCCGTGGGTCGGCGAGGATGGCCCGCGCGATGGAGATCCGTTGACGCTGACCACCGGAGAGCTTGACGCCCCGCTCGCCGACTCGGGTCCCGTATCCTTCGGGCATTTCGCGGATAAACTCGTCCGCGAATGCGGCCTTCGCCGCTTTGGTGACGTCCTCTTCGGAGGCGTCGAGTCGGCCGTAGCGGATATTCTCGAGGATTGACCCTGAGAACAAAACGGGGTCTTGAGACACGAGCGCGAGCTGAGAGCGGAGCTGGTGAAGTGACAAGGTGGCCAGGGCGTGTCCGTCCATGAGCACCTCACCTCGCTGGGGCTCCCAAAATCGAAACAGCAGGCGCGTGAGGCTTGTCTTGCCCGAGCCGCTGGGGCCCACGAGCGCGCAGGTCTCCCCGGGATTGATGTCCAAGGAAAAATCTCGGAGGACCGGCGGCGCGTCGTTGTTGTACGAAAAATCCACCTTTCGAAATGAGATGGCGCCCTTCGACTCGAAGGCGGGCGACGCGTCGGCGGTGTCTGGGACCTCTGATTTTTCGTCGAGGATCTCGAAGATCCGCGTGGTGGCGCCCACCGCTTGCTGGTAGCTACCATAAAGGTCGGCGAGACTCCCCAACGAGGTGGCGACCATCATTGTATAGAGAAAGAATTTGGTGAGATCACCGACGTCGATGCTCCCCTCGATAATCATCTTCCCCCCGAGCCAAAAGATCCCGGCGATTGTGGCGAAGGCGATCATTGAAGAGATGGACATGAAGATGCTGCGGGCTCGAATTCTCCGCACCATGAGCGTGAATGCTCGGTTGATCGCCGTGCCGTAGCGCCCTCGCTCATGTGGCTCGCGCGCAAAGGCTTGGACGGTCTCGACGGCGGCCAGGGTTTCTTGGAGGACCCCCGCCGCGTTCGCGAGCTCGGCTTGGGCGCGAGTGGAGAGCTTTCGAATTTGTCGACCGAAGAACACGGCGCCGAAGACGAGCGCCGGCACGACAGCGAGCATCACCAGGGTCAGCTTGGGGCTGATCCACACGAGGAGCACCAGCGCGACCGACATGGTCACGACGTTGCGCAAGAAGATGCTGATGTCTTGGCCGACCACACTTTGAAGACGAGTCACGTCGTCGGAGAGTCTCGACATCAATTCTCCGGTGCGTGTGCGGTGGAAGTAAGCTTGGGACATCCCGAGAAGATGGGACTGCAACTCGACGCGGAGGTCGGCGACCACGCGTTCACCGATCCAGCTCATTAGATAGTGACGGATGAAGACAAAGATCGCCTGAATCAGCACGACGAGGAGGAGGAGACCGGTTGTGGTGTCAAGGTCGTTCGCGTTCGGTGCGGTGACCGCTGCGTCGATGGCCTCTCCGAAATAATTAGGGTAGGTCAAGCTGGCTGCGGCGGCGACGAAAAGCGCGAAGAGTGCGACCGCGAGGCGTCCACGGTAGGGGCGTGTGTAGCGCAACAGTCGGCGAAGGCGAGCCACCCCCGGTTGCGGTGCCGAGTCACCGTGAGCTGCGTCGACCATGATGAGCGCAAGCTAGCACATGCTCGCGAACAGTCTGACGCGTCTAGCTATTGCAGGCTGAGGGTTGGTGGGAGACCGACCTCGTCAGAGATGGCGGTCACCACGCCGCGCTGACGGTCCTTGTCCGCGCTCTCGGGGACGGCGCGAAGCGCCTCGAGAACGCGACCAAGCCGCCGCGTTGCGTGCCTTGTCTCGTCACGTCGGGCGGCGAAAGCCTTCTGGGTTTTTGTAGTGGCCGCCGTGTCTGCGATCAGCGCGCCCAAGATGTGGTGGACATGATGAAGTTGAACGAAGGTGGGCATCAACAGCTGCTCCACATGATCCATGAGCATTTGGACCGCGGCGGGGTTTGGGCTGTAGGCATCTTGACGCTCGTCTTTGAGGGAGTGCTTGGAGAGCAACCCGCACGACTCAAGCTTTCTCAGTCCGACGCTGGCCGTGCTCTTCGCGACGCCGGCGACTTGCGCGGCGTCGGTGAGTCGAACGGGCTGCTCGGCGCTTGAGAACACGACGGCGTACAGATGGGCGAGCGAGCTTGCGATTCCGTGGCGTTCAAAGATCTCCTCGATCACATCACAGAGCATGTGGGTGTGCTGGAAACTCAGGTCGTTGGGTGTGGGCATTGTGGAATTCATGGCTGCGTCCTCCGGCGGCGGCTCACCGCTGCACAAGGGAAGTGCTCGTTCGGAGCACTTCGATCACGCAGACGCGGAAAAAACACGTAAGACCATGATATCTATGTATTATTATTTTTTGGATACGCATGTTCCAAACGTTCAAGATGCGTTTTTTGAAGACCCAGCGAATCCTCAGTGGCGCGGGAACGATGGTAGCGTGCCGGGATGTTCAAGCTGCTCGTTCTCTTCGGCGTGGTCGTCGGTGTCTCCGCGGGGATGACGCGGAGCGTTCGCCAACACAAGGCCGACAAACGCTCGCTCGCCGTGGAAGCGATCAAGAGCGCCCTCGCGGCATTGGAGGAGCGACGCATGGAGGGGGCGATCGACGAGCACGCCTATCGGCGGGCGTACGACGCTTTGATGGTCGAGTGCGGTCGGCAGGGCTTCACCTTGGCCGAGCTCGGCTTGGAGTGAGTGAGCGCGCGCGGACGTCAGGTCGTGGGACGCTCACTCGGTGCTGGCCGGCGCCTATCCCTCGGGCGGGACAAATTCCTCGCAGGTGGTCTGGATGGTGTTGACCGCGTCGAGGAAGAAGTTCTCATAGTTGCTCGCGCACACGTCTCCGTGGAATCCGCGCTCTCCGAACAGGCCGACAAATTCCTCGAGGCGTGAGGAGGGCTCCGCATCGCACGATCCAATCCCGCCGAAAACACCAAGTACAACGATGGCAGTCTCATCGAGATTTTTCGCAGCCATGAGGGCGGTCTTCCAGCCATCGGGGGTCCCCGCAGACTTGCTGCCGCTGTCGTCCTCGTCGGTGATAAAGGTGACGACCAAGATGGCATCGTCGCGCAAGAAGCCTGAGTTGCATTGGGCGACCTCTCCCCCGTCCCCGACGGCCGCGACCATGGCCTCCATCGGTCGCTCGGGCTCGTCCATGGAGGAGGTCCCAACTCGGGCGGCGCACTGGAACGCGGATTTCACGTCGGGCTCTGTTTTGTCGATATATCGGGCGCCGCTGGCGAAGTTACAAGGGGCGTCGCTGGCGCTCGCCCCCTTTGGATCGATGATCCCCGCACCGAGCACGTCTTCACACTCTTCAGGCATGGTTGGATCGATCTCTGGCGTGTTTGGATCATCGCAGGTGAACTCGCCTCCAGTGATCAACGGACTGCAGGCAATTTCGAGCGGGGTGCCGCAAAATCCGGCACACTGTGCGTACTGCCACGCATCCACGTCTGTGACCATGATGTGGTAGTCCTGCTCTACATCGAGGTTCTCGTTGATCGCGTCGATGAACTTGGGAAAGCTGGAGATTAACGCGGACTGTTCGTCGGACATAGATCCGGAGTTGTCGATGACGAACAAGAAATCGACGGCTCGACAACCGTCGCCGTCGCCGTCGCCGTCGCCGTCGCCGTCGCCGCCGTCGCCCGCAACATCGAGTTTCTCGCCACCGTCTCCTCCGCTGATTCCACCCGTTTCCTCCGCGCCCGTGCTGATGGATGTGTACGCCCCGTCATCGTCGGAGGTGGAGAAGAGATTCGGTCCCTCATCTTTCGAGCACGCGGTTGGCGCCATCAGACCGAGGGCAGCGAGGGTCAGCAGGAGACGAGGTGAGTACTTTCGATAGATTTTCATCGGGGTGATCAACTTTTTCAAACAAACGTCGAAACAAACAGAGGCTGCGCGCAGCAAGCCTCCCGTAGGCTACGCCGAACTCATTTTTACGTCGTCGCGAACCCGATGCGAGAGCGCAGAATGCACTGTGCGTAGGCACACGGGGGGTGTTAAGCGGGTTTTCTCGGCAGGTCCTCAATTGATTGATACACAAGCGGCCATGACTTTGCCGAACCGAGAGATTTCTACCTCGATGATGCTTGGTACCTCCTTGATGCTCACGCTTGGGCTCTCTTTGGTTGCCACGGGATGTGATCAAAAGAGCGGCGCGTACGTAGAGCCCGAGCCCGAGCTGCTGGTGGATCGTACCACCCCGCGTGTCGCAAACCTGAACCCCAGCGACCTCATGACGGAGCAGCAAAAGAAGGCGCTCACCTCGGGACCCGGCAAGATCGTCTACACCGCGCCGTTCGATGGAAAAGCAGTCTCGACCCAGAAAGATCTAGATGGTCTTATCATGGAAGACTTCGTCGTCGGAAAAGGTCCTGCCGCGGAGGGCGACAAGATCCTCAAGATCCACTACCAAGGATATCTCACCAACGGCTTCAAGTTCGACGACTCCCATCCCCGCGGGAAAGCGCTGGAGGTCAAACTCGCGCAGCCCAACATGATTCCTGGGTTCGCGCGTGGGATCTTGGGGCTGAAAAAGGGGGGGCGTCGACGGATCGAGATTCCCGGGGCGCTCGCGTATGGACCCACGGGTCGTGGACCGATTCCCCCCGATGCGACCCTCGTGTTCTTGATCGAAGTTGAAGATGTACTCGACCCTCCACCGCCACCGAAGGGCCCAGAGGCGTTCGCCGGAGCTCCGATCTCCACGAAGAAGGCCGATGGTGGCGTCACCATCGAAGTCCACGGTAAGGGCACCGGCTCGCGCACGGCGAAGGCGGGCGATACGGTCGGTGTGCACTACACCGGGACGCTTCAAGACGGCACTCAGTTCGATTCCTCGTTGACACGCGGTCAGCCGATTAATTTCCCCCTCGGCTCTGGCAGGGTCATCAAGGGCTGGGATGTCGGCGTGTCGGGGATGAAGGTCGGGGAGCTTCGCAAGCTTCGGATCCCGGCGGCCATGGCCTATGGAGAGCGCGCGCGGGGGAAGATCCCCGCCAACGCAGACCTGGTGTTTACGATCGAGCTTATGTCCATCGTGGACGCTCCAAAGGTTCCCGCGCGACCGGGCAGGCCGCAAGCGCGTCGATAGGTGGGTTCGTACCGATCGCGCTTTAGCGCAGGAGATGACCCGCGCTTGTCTCTGATGCATCGATCCGCGATCATGGAGTTCGCGTGGTAGACGACGAGCGATTCATGCGCGAGTGCCTCCGGCTCGCAGACGTGGCCGGCACCAATGGTGACGTCCCTGTGGGGGCCATCGTTGTCGTCGACGGCGTCATCGTCGGAGCCGGTCGCAATCGGCGAGAGGCGGACGCGGATCCCACGGGGCACGCGGAGATCCTCGCGTTGAGGGAGGCGTGCCGTCGCGCGGGACGTTGGCGCGTCGATGGTGCGACGATGTACGTGACCCTGGAGCCCTGCCCGATGTGCGCGGGAGCCATCGTGAACGCCCGGGTCGGTCGCTTGGTCTTTGGGACTCGGGAGCCCAAAGCAGGCGCGGTCCGATCTCTTTACGAAGTTTGTGACGACCCTCGCCTCAATCACCGCGTGGAGATTACGGAGGGGGTCCTTGGAGAGGCGTGCGCGCAGCGATTGACCCAGTTCTTCCGTGAGGCCCGGGCGCGAAAGCGAAGCCTCAGCGTGGGGGAGAGCACCGCGTGACTACCTCGGTTGATGCGCGAGCGATCGAACAGATCTTGGCGCGGGAACGCCTCGCCATCGACCTCTGCGCGGAGGGACGCACGAGCTTTTTGAGTCACGTGGGGGCGACAAAAAAGCTCACTCCGGGCCCTTGGATCGCCCATCGGGATCTGATTTATGCCATGGCGCTCACCAATCTCTCTGTCACGCAACGGAGCGCGCTCGCCCACGCAGTGAGGGTGGAGCATGGTCGTGAATTTGGGGTCGGACGGTGCACGTTGGTCACCACCTCTTCAGGTCTCCCGTTTGGAGGATCCAACCTGATGGTCCGACCCAAGCGTGGGGGCCCCGAGTTTTTGTACACCTACGCGCTGTCGTCGTCCGCGACCCCCGCCCCTTGCGAGTGGCTGTTGTTGCGGGCCCAACCAGAGTGGGCGAGGGGCCAAGAACTCCGAGCCCTCGGGGTTCGAGGGCTCGACACGTTGGTCGGCCTCGGGGGCGACGTGCTGGTCCTTGTTCCCACAGTGGTCGCGGCGAAACAAGTCGCGGCGCTCGTTAAGGGACGCATCGGGCTTGCGGCTCATCCGCGATTTTCACCGCTGCTGTTCTCGGCGGAGGAGCAAGCACCGCGCGACGCCAATTTGATCGTCTGGCCCCACGATGGACTCGGGAGCCCGCTGCTTCGTGACAAAGAGGTTCGGACCGTGGTCGTCCTCGATGGAGCAGGTGAGGTCCTCCAGGGCGTGGAGCGATGGGCGCAAGGGAGGGATGCACTCGAGGTGGTCTCGGCCGCGTGTCCTGGCCGCATCGGGCGAGTCGCGTTGAAGAAGTTTTGGGAAGGGTGCGAGAGGCCTCGGGTCCTGCTTCGAGGGAGCCCGAGCGAGGTTCGACTTGGCGCCGACTTCTTGGAAGGGCTCGGCGCTCAGGTGATACCGCGCGCGGAAGGTACCCAACTCGGCCTGTTTTGAGCCCGTTTTTGGCGCGGGACGGCGTGGGTGCTGTACTGCGCGCGTCGGCTGGCATAGAATAGCGCCACCGCGTCTTCTGGCGGTCGCTGCTCATGGCAAAGTCTTCATCGTCCAAGTCCAACACGACTCCTGCCAAGCGTGCCGCGCGTACGTCCGGCACCACGAAGAAGAAGGCCACGAAGAAGAAGGCCACGAAGAAGAAGGCCGCGAAGAAAAAGGCCGCGAAGAAGAAGGCCAGCGGGTCGCGTTCGCGGGTGGGCGCGACGGAGGTTGACAGGCTCCGGGAAGCGCTGGCTCGCGTGACTGCGGAGCGAGATGACGCACGGGCTCGCGTCGCGGAGCTTGAGGGGGGGCACGTCGACAGCCTCTCGCTTCGAGAGAGCGTTCGAGAGGTCGGACATTACCTCGAGCGCGAAGAGGGGCGCTTGCGAGAGGTGAAGCAGTCGATTGAGGAGCAAAGCGCCGGGGTCTTAAAGATCGCTGGCAGCGTGGAGTTGCTCGCCTCGAACGCGGAGGAGTCTTCCAGCTCGATTTTAGAGATGGCGGCCGCCAACGACGAGGTGTCGGAGAGCATGTTTAACCTCGCGGCGTCGGTGCAAGAGACCGCTGTGTCGATCGAGCAGATGACCTTCTCGGTCAAAGAGGTCGCGAGCAATATCGACGCGCTCTCGTCCACCGCGGAGGAGACCTCCTCCGCGATGACGGAGATGAATATCTCGATTCAGCAGGTTGAGAACAACGCCAACGAGACGGCGCTGCTCTCGGAGGAGGTCGTGTGGGCCGCGGAGGGCGGCGTCGACGCGCTCAATCAAACCATCGAGGTGATCAATCTGATCAAAACCTACTCTGCGGGCGCCGTGGGTGTCATCGGTCGCCTGGGAGAACGGATCCACGAGATCGGCAAGATTCTCTCTGTGATCGATGACGTCGCTGAGCAGACGAACCTGCTCGCGCTGAACGCCGCGATCATCGCCGCCCAGGCGGGGGAGCACGGGAAAGGCTTCGCGGTGGTGGCCGAAGAGATCAAGGACCTCGCGGAGCGCTCGGCATCCTCGACCAAGGAGATCGGCGAGATCATCAAGTCAGTCCAACAAGAGAGTCGCAACGCGGTCGAGGCTGTGGAGCGCTCGGGTCGTTCGGTCGATGAGGGCGTGCGGGTCAGCCATCAAGCAGAGGACGCCCTGAAACGCATCTCGGATTCCGCTCGCCGCTCCACCCAGATGGTCCGGGATATTGCGCGGGCCACGGTGGAGCAGACCAAGGGGAGCAAGCAGGTGACCGATGCGATCAACGTGGTCGCGACCACCGTGCAACAAGTGGCCACCTCGACCTCGGAGCAGGCGAGGGGTGCTGAGCAAATCATGCGGTCCGCGGAGAAGATGAAGGCAATTACGCGTCACGTGGAGCGTTCAACCCAAGAACAAACCCGCGGGAGTCGTCAGATTACGCGGGCCATCGAGGCGATCAGCGAGATGGTCACGGAGCTTAATCACGCTCAGCGAGAGCAGACGAAAAAAGGCCACGACCTGAGCGCGACCGTCGCCGACCAGGCTGGGGCGTCCAAGCAGATCCTCGAGCAGGTCCGCCGGATCTTGAGCACGTAGACCCGGTCTCGCCGCCGCACCCACGGGGTAAATCCCGCGAATCCCGCTAGATCCCGCCGCGAACGTCCGCGTAGACCATCTCTCGCCCCATGGATGGGGCCCTGCTATCTTCCTCGCGTGTTCGGACTCGGATTCATGGAGGTGATGGTCGTCGTGATCCTCATCGTCCTCCTCTTCCCACCCCGGGAGTTACCCAAGATCGCCAGGACAGCCGCTCAGCTCTATGGTCAGCTGCGCAAGACCGCCGATGACTTTCGATCTGCGGTCATGATGGACGACGAGCTACGGGCGCCAATTCGAGAAATCCGCTCCGTCTATCACGACGCGCGATACGAGATCGAGAAGACCCGAAGCCGGATGCAAGATGAATTTCATCGGGCGGCGAAGGACATGGAGGAAGACCTCTCCCTTGAGTCGGAGGGAGACCTCGACCATGAAGACGACGCTTTGCCCGAGGAGGAGTCGGGCGACCCACCAAGCGGAGCGTCCGTCGGGATTGAACCGGAGGAGTCGCTGGCGGTACGTGGCTCAAGCGACGGCGGTCTGACGGGCCGTGCGAGGGATGACGTGGCGGGGTCGTCACCTGCGGGGTCGTCTGCGGGAGGGCATGAGGACGGCGGAGATG
>JBDQGY010000080.1:0-16429 GCA_040265175.1 Nannocystaceae bacterium | reverse complement strand
GTGGTGGGGTCGCCGGTGGTGGTGGGGTCACCGGTGGTCGCGCTGTCTTCGCCGCTCTCGGAGTTTGTATCGGAGGACGTCGTCAATCCCGAACCAGCGCTAGTCGGCCCAGAGCTTGTAAAAAGGGAATCGTTGGTCGAGTCGTCTTTGACCTCACAGGCTGAGAGGGACAACGCGCACGCGGCACTGAGGCTAAGGAAATGACGAATTTTCATGGCGAATACAATCCTCTAACGCCGCTGAAGGTAGCAGATTTTCGCGTCCTGGTCGCGCGTGCGAATGTCGCCGCTCTGCATTAGGCCATCCGGCAAATATGGGAAGAATGGATCAGAAGCGCGATTCGCGTTCTAACGGATAAAGCGAAGGAAACACCGGTATCTCGTACGACGGATCTTTCCTCTGATGAAGACGTCTGCAGAGTTTGCGCCGTGGATATTCGGCGACGGTCGAACTCAGGTGCGCGTTCATGCGCGTCGGCGGGGATTGCACAGGATGTTCATCCCGGTGGTTGGGTGTCCGTGTTCGCCGCGAGCGGATCGTTCCATCCAGCGTAGGTCACGGTGCGATGGGTGCCAAAGCCGAGGCGATTATCGGTGAGCTTGGCCCAACAGATTTCGAGCGCGTACAAGGCGGGTGGTGACGCCGAGTCGAGGGGGCCACGGGCGATCGGATGGGCCCGTACATACAGTGATGTGAGCCGCGACGTCTCGCTCGTGCCGAGGAGTCGTTGGTGCGTCACGAAACCCCGCAGTTGAACGCCGCGTAGTTCGGCGATGTCCCTCGATTCAAGATAGGTGGTCGCGCTCACGGTGGTCGGGCCTTCACCCAACATTCGGCCATGCGCCGTGGCGGGGTCGCTCACGAAAATGAGCCGAGGGCCACGGTCCCCTGCGGCGCTCGGTTCCGAGTCGACCGCGTAAAACAGGGGCGTCGTGTAGCTGCCGGCCGCGTCGACGGTGCTCAGGGCCAGCACCCATCGCTCTGAGAGGAGGCTCACGATTCGGGCGTGGTCGTCGCTCACGCTCCCTTTCTAGCGGAGAATTGCGGTTTTTGCACCTGCCAGGGAGGCTCGCCTGAGGTTCGACTTCGACGGACCCTCGGACCCGTGGGCGCGCGTGATAGATTGCCGCCCATGTCGAATGAACTTACCGCCCTCGTGGAGCGAGGTATCGAGGCCATCAGCCAAGACGACGTGGAGGCAGCGACGTCGGCGCTCTCCGCGGCGCGTGACGCCGGAGGAGCCGGGGATGGACGGGTGATGCATCTCGCGGGTCTCGTGGGCTGGCTTCAAGGAAATCTCGACGAAGCGGCGTCCAACCTGCTGCAAGCCGTGGAGGCGTCGCCGGCCAATGGGATGATTCAGCTAGACGCCGCAGAGTTTCTGTTTGTGGAGGGTGAGCTGGAGGAGGCGGAGGCCATCTTGCGAGATTTCCTCGACCAAGAGGATGTGACCGAAGGGCGTGACGATGCGCGCATGTTGCTCGCGCAGCTCCGGCTTGAGGATGACGACGCCGAGGAGGCTCTTGAGATCCTCGACACGGTTGAGGGTCCCAAGGATCGCATCGAGTATCTGGTGTCACGCGGTGGCGTATTGTTTGCGCTCGGGAGGCATGATGAGTCCATCGACATGTTGTCCAAGGCGACGGATGCGGAGCCCGAGGACGCCGACCTCCATTACCAACTTGGAGTTGTGTTGCACGCCTCCGGCCGCAACGACGACGCCTGCGCGCGCATGCTGAAGGTGCTGGAACTCGACGGCGCACATCGGAATTCTGCGGGAGAGGATCCCGACAGTGACGTCCAGCGGGATCTGAAAGAGCGTTTTGAGGCGATCCTCGAAGAGGTGCCAGAGCCCATCATGAAGCGTCTGGCGGGGGCTCCCATTCATGTGGCGACGGCGCCCACGAAGGAGCAGGTCGCCGATGGACTCGATCCCCGAAACGCGGTTGCCTTCGTGGGGGACGCGGCCGGGGCGACTGAAGAGGGCACCCTCAGGCAGATCGTGATCATGAGAGACCTGCTCGTGGACGCGATCGATGAGCAAGACGAGATGAGCGAGGAGGAGCAAATCGAAGAGATCCTCTTTGAGTCCACCCTCGTTGAACTCCGTCGCTTCTTTGCGATGGAGGAGCTGATCGTTGCGGGAGTCGGTGGATGAGATGAGTGACGAAGGGACAGACACGCTGATCTACGATTGGAACGAGCAAGAGCGCCGAGGCGCGCTGCTTACCAAGACTCCACAATTCGTGGATGAGAGCATCCGCGATGGCATCCAATCGCCGTCGGTGCGCGATCCGAGCATTGAACAGAAGATGGAGCTTGTTCGATTGATGGATTCACTCGGGATTCACGTGGTGAACCTCGGGCTGCCTGGCGCGGGCAAACGGGCCCAAGATGACGTGGAGGCGCTTTTGAGGATGATCGTGGAGGAGAAGTTGTCGATTCGTCCGAATTGCGCGGCCCGAACCATCGCCGCGGACATCGAGCCGATCATCGATATCTCGCAACGTGTAGGCATGCCCATCGAGGTCACGGCGTTTATCGGATCGAGCCCCATTCGGGCGTACACCGAGAACTGGGAGACGGATCGGCTGGTACGTCACACACGGGAGGCCATGTCGCTCGTGGTCGAACACGGGCTCCCAGCCTCCTTTGTCACCGAGGACACCACACGCTCGCACCCAGACACGCTCGATCGCTTGTTCCGCACGGCGTTGGAGGCGGGGGCGACGAGGTTGGTGCTGTGCGACACAGTCGGGCACGCGACTCCAGATGGACTACGAAACCTGGTGGGGTTCACCCAGGGGTTGCTTCGCTCCATGGATCTCCAGGACAAGGTTGAGCTTGATTGGCACGGTCATAACGATCGTGGCCTCGCGCTGCCACTCGCGATATTGGCCTTCGAGCTGGGGGTTGATCGTGTCCACGGGTGTGCGCTCGGAATTGGAGAGAGGGTGGGAAACACCTCGATGGATCTATTGCTGCTAAATCTCGATTTGCTGGGTCAATTGGACCCCAAGCAGCATGACCTGTCGCGTCTCGTCGAGTATGTCTCCAAGGTCTCCTCGTTCACCGGGGTGCCGATTCACCCGAGCTACCCGTTGTCTGGAGAGGACGCGTTTCGCACGGCGACGGGGGTGCACGCCGCGGCGATCATCAAGGCGCAGCGTCGGGGGGACCGCGAACTCGCGGATCGGGTGTATTCTTCCGTGCCAGCGCGGCGCTATGGGCGAGCTCAGGTCATCGAGGTGGGGCACTACAGCGGCCGCTCCAACGTTATTTGCTGGTTGTCCGAGCGAGGAATGGAGCCGGACGACGCCGTTGTCGATGCTATTTTGGGGGTCGCCAAAAAGAGCGACCACACCATGACTGAGACGGAGATCCGTGACGTGATCGCGGGGCTTGGCTAGCGTCCAGGGCGGGCTACCACAGCACCTTCATCGCTTTGCGGCACTCTCGTGCGAGCGCATCAAAGAGCGCCGCATCCTCCCAGGTGCGGGGGATCGTCGCTCGCTGGCCGGGGACGTTTTTGGGGACGCGTCGAATCGCGACCTGGAGAGGGAAAACGTCGCCCCTCGACCACTGCTGCGCCCGAATCTCTGGAGTGGAGAGCTCGATCCAACCGACCGAGGGATCTTTGCCCCACGTCAAAAACTGGAGCTTGGGCGCGGGGAGGTCGGGACGGCTCGTTCCCGACCACACCACGAGACCTGGACGGGCGGTGCCCTCCTTGAGGCGAAACATGGCCGGCATGACTAGGGTGTCCGCACCGAGTGGCGTTTTGTCTCCGAGCGCGACGTACGGTCGATCTCGAGGGGCGCCCCGGGCCGTCGAGATCATCGCCGCCGCAGATTCACGGAGGACATCGTCGACCCCAAGCGAGGAGAGGGGCGGCCCGTCCACCTTGGTCTTTGTGGCGACGAAGGAGGGCGCCCTGGATTCCGAGGAGGCGTCGTCCTCAACGCGCACCCGCGACCGCAATCTGATGGGCGTCCACGTCAGCGACGCCACGTCCAGTCGCCAGAGATGTCCGAGCTGAGCCTGCGCACGGGGTCCGCCAAGGAGCAGCGCCGAGGGTGCACCTTCTTGTTCGAGGAGACTCATGCATGAAGCGTTCTTCTCCAGCGTGTGCTCCGCCGGGGGGAATTGCTCGAGGGGAGCGGGCTCGCCTTCCTCCGTCGGCGGGGCGGCGTAGCAAAACCGCTGGAGGCGTCCGTGAGAACGCAGGACGTAGATGAAGTGCGCGTCTCCGACGACCGCCAGGGGGGCCATGGAACCCGAGTCAGGTCGAGGGAACCACGCTTGATCAATCCGTAGGTCTGAGTGGGTGACTGCGATCCCCCCGTCTCTCGCAGCGAGCAGGGCGCGACCATTGGAGGTCAGCCCGGCGCGATCGATAATTTCTGAGTCTTGGACGACTGGGCTGGTCTCCTTAAACTTAAGTTGTCCGTAGCCCGAGGGGTGATGGGGATCGACTACCCAGGCGTTCGTCTTGCCATTGGTGAAGATGGCTCGTTCGTCGGCCGTCGCGATGAGCGAGGTCACCTCTCCCTCGGACGCTTTGCGGCGGTGAGACTCGGTGTGGGTCTCCAGATTCCAGAGCAGCTGACCGTTGGAGCCGGCACCGCACAGCAGATCAGGGCGGAGCAGGCAGACCTTGTCGACGAACCCCGACAGCTTGGAGCCGAGCTTGGTCAGCTGCTCCCCCCACGAGCTCCCCTCGTGCAGCAGGTTCCCCCCGATCCAAAGTTGGCCGGAGAGGTTCTCGGTGAGGCTTGGTTGTCGGGTGGGCAGAGGAATGCGTCGTTGGATGGAGAGGTCCTTGCTCTGGACGACACAGACCTCGTAGGGGAGCACGACGAGGAGACGCTTCAGATCCCGGCTTATCGTGATCTCGAGGGGGGTGTCGTCAAGATCGAGCCCATCACGGGGTTGACCTCCAACGACGGTGCGTCGGTTGCCAACTTTTCTGCGGGTGGTGGGTGTTCTCCTCGCCACCCAAGGAGCCTACCAGATCCGAGACGCGCTCCGCTTTGATCTGATCCGAAAACTGCGCATCAATTATGGGGTTCACGGTCCGAATCTCCGAGGTTCTCCATCGGATCTCCTGTTGAGTGGTGGAGCGCGATCAGGGCCGAGTGAGCGGGGAGATCGCCAAGAGCTCCGCGTCAGAGATCTGCGGGTCGAGGCCCTGAAGGGGCTCAAACAACGAGAGCGCGCGGGCGAGGAAACGATCTTCTGCATCCCATTGCTTGTCGATACCCCGAAACAGGGCGGCGAATCGATCGAAGGCAGCTTGGACGCGCTCCCCACATCCGTTGTCGGTGGGGGGGATGTTTGAGAGTCGTTCGCGGAGGCTGTCGAGTCGCGCCTCGACTTCGAGTGTGCGCAGGTCGAGCGTGATTCGTGGTTCGAAGGGGGAGGGGACATCGCACGTGGTCTCAACAAGTCGACCGACCGCTGCAAAGTGTCCCGCCGCTAACGGCCAACACGCGTCGATCATCGCCACGCTTCCGATGATGACGTGGGCGCTCACGGGACACCAGCGAGCGGAGCAGCGGGCGAGGGCGTCGTCGTGCTGTCGAATCCAGCGGACCGTGCCCGTATTTCCGAGTCGCGCTACCACCTTTCGGAGCGCGGGGACAGGGTAGCCACGTTCATGCTCAAGCGCGGCGCCCAAGGCGTCCGCGAACAGGGCGCCTTGGATGCCCCCGACCGTGCGAGGCGCGATGGATGGCTCAGAGGACTTCATAGGGACGCGCTGGTGGTGGGAGGCGCCGCGGAAGAGCATAGCAAGAAGCACGCCCGGGCGAGACTCAGCGGTGGATGACGCGACCACCGACGTCCAAGGCAGCCTCTTTGACGACCTCTGCCAAGGTGGGGTGGGCGTGGACGCTCCTCGCAATATCTTCCGCGCTCGCGGAGAACTCGACCGCGACGGCGAGCTCTGCGATGAGCGCGCCGGCTCGGGGCCCCACAATTTGGGCGCCGAGGATCCGATCTGTGGTTTCGTGGGCGATGATCTTCACCAGCCCCTCGGTCTCCCCTAACGCCTTCGCGCGTCCGTTGGCGGCGAATGGAAAGGTGCCAACCTTGATCGGTATGCCCTCGCGTTCACACTCCGCGGACGTCCTGCCCAGGTTCGCGACCTCGGGGTGTGTGTAGATTACGCCAGGGATCGCCGTGTAGTTCACGTGCGGTTCGAGTCCCGTCATCGCCTCCACTGCAGCGATCCCCTCCTCCTCAGCTTTGTGGGCGAGCATGGGCCCCGCGATGACATCGCCGATGGCCCACACCTGCGGGACGTTGGTCTTAAAGCCGCCGTCGACACGGACGCGACCTCGCTCATCGAGCTCAAGCCCGACAGTGTCGCATCCAAGTCCATCGGTGTACGGCCGCCGGCCTACGGCGACGAGGACCTTGTCTACGGTGAGGGTCTCTTGCTTACCGTCTCGTTCCATGGACACCTCCACGCCACCCTCATGGACCTTCGTGCCAGTGACCTTGACACCAAACTGCATGTCGAGCCCCTGCTTTTTGAAGATCTTCGCCGCCGTCTTAGATACATCCTCGTCGAGGAAGGGGAGGAAGGTAGGCAGGTACTCCAAGATCGTGACCTTTGCGCCGAGCCTCGCCCAGACGGAGCCCATCTCGAGACCGATCACGCCCGCGCCGATTACGACCAGATGCGCCGGGACCTCGTCGAAGCACAGCGCCTCCGTGCTAGTGACGACGTGTTCTTGGTCGAGGGTGACGCCGGGGAGAGAGATGGGGGTCGAGCCCGTGGCGAGGAGGGTGTGCTTCGTCTGGAGCGTGCGGCTCACCTCCCCCGAATCATCGAGAACCTCGACGGCGCCGGGACCCGCGAGTCGTCCCAATCCTCGCACCCGGTCGACGTTGTTTTTCTTGAACAAAAAATCGACGCCGCCCGTAAGCTGCTTGACGATGCTGTCCTTGCGTTTGAGCATCTTTTTCAGGTCGAGATCCACACCGGACACGTTGACGCCGTGGACGGAGAGTCCTCGCTTCGCCTCTGCGAAGCGCTCGGAGGACTCGAGCAGCGCCTTGCTAGGGATGCATCCCACGTTCAGGCATGTGCCCCCGAGAGTGGGGTCTTTTTCGATACACGCAGTTCGCATACCGAGCTGAGCGGCGCGAATTGCCGCGACGTATCCGCCGGGGCCGCTTCCGATGACAACGAGGTCGTAGGGGTCTGACATTTTCTATACCTCCAACATCAGTCGACGGGGATCTTCGATGGATGTCTTGATGTCGACGAGGAACTGCACGGCCTCGCGGCCATCGACGATGCGGTGGTCATAGGACAGCGCGAGATACATGATGGGCCGAATCTCTACCGTGCCATTCACCGCCACAGGTCGCTCGACGATATTGTGAAGACCGAGGATGCCACTCTGCGGAGGATTCAAAATCGGAGTGGAGAGCATAGAACCGTAGATCCCGCCGTTGCTGATGGTGAACGTGCCTCCAGTCAGGTCGGCGATGGTGAGCCTGTTGCTGGTCGCGAGCCCCGCGAGGCGCCCAATCTCGCGCTCGATATCGGCGAAGGAGCGCGCGTCGGCGTCTCGAACCACTGGGACCACGAGCCCCTTGCCGCCTCCAACGGCGACGCCGATGTCGTAGTGGTCTTTGTAGACGATCTCGTCCCCGTCAATTTCCGCGTTCACGGCTGGAGACGCTCTTAGCGCCTTGACGACCGCTTTTACGAAGAAAGACATGAAGCCGAGTTTGACGCCGTGCTTGTCGAGGAATTGATTCTTGTAGGCCTTGCGTAGCGCCATCACCTCCGACATGTCGCACTCGTTGAAGGTGGTGAGGATGGCAGCTTCTTGCTGCGCACCGACGAGTCGCTCCGCGATACGCTTGCGCAGCGGGGTCATGCGCACGCGCTCTTCCCGTGCGCCTGGGCTCGTTGGGGTGGCGGGAGTTGGGGCTTTCGCCGCGGCAGGGCTGCTCGCTGCGCGCATGACATCTTCTTTGAGGACTCGACCACCGCGTCCGGAACCTGCGACAGTCGTAGGATCGACACCCCGACGTTGACCCTCTGCGTGCGCGGCGGGCATGACGTCCGCGACGGCGGTGGGCGCGGCGGTGGACGCCGGCGGCGCGGTGTCGGTGGCGGAGGGGCCAGGGGAGGGCGCGCTCGCCGGCGGCGAGGCGTCGGTGTCGATGGTGGCGATGAGCGCACCGACGTTGACGGTGGCGCCTTCGTCTCCCACCTGCTCGACCAGCACGCCCGCGGACGGCGCCGGAACCTCGACGGTGATTTTGTCAGTCTCAAGCTCGACGATGGGATCGTCGGCGTTGACGTACTCTCCGACGCCGCGCAACCACGTGGCAATGATGGCCTCGGTGATCGACTCGCCGAGTTCTGGAACTTTGACCTGATTTAGTTGGGGCATGATGTCCTGGGTCTAGGGTGCTGCGGTTTGAAATGCTTCTGACAAGAGCATGGTGCGCTCAAGTTGATGGGAGTCGGGCGAGCCCGTTGCCGGGGATGCGCTGCGCTCACGGCCTGCGTAGCGCAGGGCTCGGTCGCCGAGCAGCTGGCGTAATCGCGGCGCCGCGAAGGACCATGGGCCCATATTTGCGGGTTCTTCTTGGACCCACACGAAGTCTGTGGCGTCGCTGTATCGAGCCAGCTCCGCTTGGATCTCGGCCTTTGGAAACGGATAAAGTTGCTCGACGCGAATGAGCGCCGTGTCGTTGCGTTCGAGTTTGGCGCGCTCTTCGCGGAGGTCGTAGAACACCTTGCCCGATGAGAAAACGACGCGTGACACCTCGCGCGGCGTGACCTGGTCGTCACCGATAACCCTGCGAAACTTGCGGTCTGTGAAGTCTTCGAGTGGGGAAAAAGAGAACCGAGCACGGAGCAAACTTTTGGGCGTCATGAGGACGAGGGGCTTGCGCCACGCGCCCACCACCTGTCGCCGCAGCGCATGGAATTCCTGAGCGGGCGTGGTGAGGTTGCAGATGACCATGTTGTCCTCGGCACACAGCTGCAAGAACCGTTCAAGTCGCGCGCTGGAGTGTTCGGGGCCTTGCCCTTCGTAGCCGTGGGGGAGCATCAGGGTGAGCCCTGAGATCCGGTTCCATTTGTCCTCCGAAGACGAGAGAAACTGGTCGATGATGACCTGGGCGCCGTTGGCAAAGTCGCCGAATTGAGCCTCCCAGATCACGAGCGCGAAGGGGGAAGCGAGGCTGTATCCAAACTCAAAACCGAGCACCGCAAACTCGCTCAGCGGGCTGTTGTAGCAGTGAAAGGAGGCTTGGTCCTCACGCAGGTGAGACAACGGGACGTATTGGTCTCCTGTGTCGGAGTCGACGAGGACGACGTGGCGGTGACTGAACGTCCCACGCCGGCAATCTTGACCGCTCAATCGCACCGGGTGGCCCTCCATCAGGAGTGAGCCATAGGCGAGGTGCTCCGCAGCGGCCCAGTTCACCGGCGTTTCGCCGCGGTACATCTTGAGATGTTCTTGGAGCACACGCTCCACCTTGCGGTTGACGCTCAGCCCCTCGGGGCGGGTGGCGAGCTCCGACGCGAGGGCGCCGGGGAGCGATGCGTCGATGGAGGTGTCGGGGGTGTCGTCGGGCTCGTCTCCGCCGATATAGTCCTCCCACATCCCGTGCATCGGGGCGAGCGCGGCCGCGGGGGGGCCGTCACGACGCACACGCTCAAGGGCCGCGTTAAATTCGGCGTTGAACTCCGCCTCCATCGCTTTGCACGCGTCGAAGCTGGTCGTCCCACGCTGGATGAGGAGATCTTGGTAGCGGCTGCGGACGCTCGAGTGCTCGCGGATGAGCTTGTACATCTCGGGCTGGGTGAAGGTAGGGTCGTCACCCTCGTTGTGGCCAAATCGACGATAGCAGTTGAGATCGATGATGACATCACGGCGAAAGCGCTGGCGAAAGTCGACGGCGAGGCGCGCGACGTAGGCGGCCGCCTCCGGGTCATCTCCGTTCACGTGGAAGACGGGGACTTGGATCCCTTTGCCTACGTCGGTGCAATACATTCCCGAGCGACCGTCATTCGGGTTGGTGGTGAATCCGACCTGGTTGTTGAGGACGATACGGATCATACCTCCGGTGCGGTATCCGTCCAGCTGCGACAAGTTGAGCGTCTCCGCGACGACGCCTTGGCCGGCGAAGGCCGCGTCGCCGTGCAGCGAGACGCCGAGGCTGGCGTCGAAGCCCATCGAAGGCTTCGCGTCCTGCTTGGCGCGGACGCGACCTTGAATCACCGGCGTGATGGCCTCGAGGTGGCTCGGGTTGAAGGCGAGGGCGAGGTAGATGGCTTTGCCGTTGGCGGTGATGTGCTCACGGTGATAGCCGAGGTGATACTTCACGTCGCCGGCGCCAAGCAGCTCGTTGGGATCAAAAGAGCCCTTCTCGAACTCGGAGAAGACCTCAGCTGCGGACTTTCCCATCACGTTCATCAGCACATTCAAGCGCCCACGGTGCGCCATCCCAAAAATCACCTCTCCGATGCCGGCGTCGGCGGCGGTGTCGATGAGGCAGACCAAGGTGGTGATGACGCTCTCCGCGCCTGCCACGGAGAAGCGCTTTGCGCCCAAGAACTTGGAGTGCAAAAACTGGTCGACCATGTCGACGTTCACGAGCTTGTGGAGCATGCGGTGCTGCTCCGCCGGCTCAGGGATGACCTGATTCTCGCACGACTCCATGCGCTGACGCAGCCACTCGCGCTCCTCGGAGGCTGGGAGAGACCAATATTCCACGCCGATGTTTCGGCAGTACGTGTTTCGCAGCTTCCGGAGGATCTCGCGCAGCGGCGCGGGCTCGGCCAGCAGCCCGCTGGAGTGGAAGTTGCGGTCGAGGTGGGTGTCATCAAGCCCGAAGTTGGACGGATCGAGCATGGGCGCTCGCGACTGCCTCGCCCGGTCGAGCGGATCGATGCTCGCCCCGAGATGACCGTGGATTCGATACGCCTCGATGAGATCTTTGACGCGGTTTTGGAGGAGCGTTTGTTCGGTAGATTCGTCCCGGGGCCCCGAGAAAGAGACGGGCGGCGAGCTTGATCGGTGAGGACCATCCGCCGGGGGCGGCGGCATCGGCCCACCGTCAGGATTGAGCAAAGGAATCCACTCGCTTGGCACAGACGCGGGGTCGCGTTGATACGCCTCGTAGAGGCCCTCAAGGAAGGCTAGATTATAGACGGAGAGCGCTCGTTCGCGGTCCATAGCGAGGACGGAGTCTAGCGGTCTCCCCCCCCGAACCCAAGCTGAACAACCCTCAAATTCGTGAATAATTGCGGAATTGACCTCGGGCGCTGAGATCGGTGTGCAGGGTGGGTCACGGATATGGAGCGTGGCGCGCCGAGCGGGCTCAATGCGCGGTTGCGCCGGGACAGCGACGGAAGCTTCCTCCCGTTGCGGGGGCGTGGAAGCCGACGAGGGTCGCGTGATACGGTCCCTCCCGTGACAGAAGATGCGATTCGAGAGAGCCTGAGCCGGCGCGTGGCGGACACCTTGCTAGGCGCCCGTGAGTCCTGGACACGTCGAATGTTCGAGCTCGCGAACTCCATGCGGGCGGACGGTGGGGGCCCTGTCTACGACCTTTCCCTCGGAAACCCGAGTCTTGAGCCCCCAGAACAGTGGAAAGAGGCGGTGCGGGCGCAGCTCGCGGACTCGGCGCCTGGACGTCATCGATATATGACCAACGCCGGGTTCCCCGAGGTGCGCGCGTTCATTGCGGGGCGGGAGGCCAAGCGCTACGAGATCCCGCTTGAGGCGGAGGACGTCACGATGACGGTGGGCGCCGCCGGGGCGCTGAACGTGTTGTTTCGGGCGGTGCTCGATCCCGATGATGAGGTGCTGGTGCCGGCGCCGTATTTCTCCGAGTACGACCACTACGCGGCCAACGTGGGCGCCGTGTTGCGCCCGATCCCGACGACAGAGGATTTTGAGCTCAACGTGGATGAGCTCGTGGGCGCCGTCACTGAGCGGACTCGGATTCTCTTGCTGAACTCGCCCAACAACCCGACCGGGGCGGTCTACGGCGAGGAGAGCCTCCGCGCGCTCGCATCGGGGTTACGCGGGTTGCGTGAACGCGGCCAGCGGGTGCTCGTGGTGGAAGACACCCCGTACCGTGATGTGGTGCACGACGGGAGCCACGTCAGCTCCATGCTCGAGCACTACGAAGACACTGTGATGATCACCAGCCACTCGAAAGATCTCGGGCTGGCGGGAGAGCGAATTGGCTACTTGGTGATCTCGCCGCGAGCCCACGCGCGGGTTCCCCTGCGGCGCGCGACGAGCTTTTGCAACCGCGTCCTCGGGTTTGTGAACGCGCCCGCGTTGATGCAACGGGCGCTCCCCGATGTGCTCGGACATCCTGACGGCGCTGTGGACGTGGGGATCTACGCCGACAACTGCAAGCGCATGGCCGACACCCTCCGTGAACTCGGCTTCTCGCTGCGTGATCCAAAGGCTGGCTTTTTCTTATTCCCTGGACTCCCCGAGGCGATGCGGACGGAGGAGGGCGGCGACGTCGCGTTGACAGAAGCGCTGCGAGAGGCGCGCTGTGTGGTGGTCCCTGGAACGGCGTTTGGCCGCCCGAATTTCTTGCGCCTGTCCTTGTGCGTGAACCCAGAGACCGTCGACGGCGCGATCGCTGCGTTCAAGCAAGTGTGCCCGTAGACCGTCCCTGCGCCCCGAGGAGGGGATTTCGTTCGCGCCAGCTTCGCCGCGGGAATGCGCAGAGCCACCCCGAGGTTGGACGGTCATGGTGTCCACCATTCGTCAATCCCCCCGGGATGTGCCACCCTCCTCCCTGATGGCCGGCCCGAAGATTAACCTCGATGTCCTCGACCGCCCCGCGACCTACTCAGGTGAGGGGATCTCCGTGAAGTCCTTGGAAGAGGACATTCACCAAGAACGCGAAGTCCAGAACACCAAAGTTGACGAGCTTAAGGTGCTGCGGGAGCGCAATGTCGAGATTAACCAAGCCATGGCGGATGAGCTCGCGAAGCTGCAAAAGTTCTCCGACTACCTCAACGGGACTGCGTACGAAGGCGGCGTCCTCGCGGGGCTTAAGAGCTTGCTGAGCAACATCCCTGGGCTCGGTTCACTCGCGATCAGTCAGCGCTCGATCGAGCAGCTGCTCAAGCAGCAGTATCACATCTCGGCGCGTCGGGTGAAGGAGTCCGCGGCCTATGTCGACACCCTCAAGGCCAGCGAGCAAGATCTTTATTCGGAGCTCGAGCGGATCAACGGGAAGATCGTCGAGATGGCAAAGAATGAGAAGGTCGCCCTCGACTACGTGCTCGAGCTTCGTGATCTGGAGTCGCAGATTCGAGCGGAGATGGAGACTGTGGAGGCCGGGAGCGTTGAGTTTCGAGAACTCGACAGCTCCGCGGACAAGGTGCGGGCAAAGCTCGCTGAGCACTCCTCCAACGTGCTGCTCTACGGCGCGGCAGAAGAGCGCTATGTCGCGCTCAAGGACAACACGCGCAAGCTCGCGGAGACCCTCCGTAATCTCGGCAACGACATCCAACAGTACACGACGGCTGCGTCCATCAAGCTCGACATGGCCTCTGCGCAGATCCAGGCCATCGGCCGGGCGGCGGACGCCTCCGCCGTGGTGTTGGAGATGAAAAAGAGCCTCGACGTGATGACCGAGTCCATGAACGTCACCACCCAGTTCGTGAGTGATACACAGATCTTCTTCCGCGAGAACCTCGACAGTCTCGTCCAAGAGCTTGACACCTTCGATGAAAAAACGACGGCGGTGCTCGACACGAATCTTGAGCGCTCCAAGGAAATTGAGACGGAGCGGATCAACGCGGCGATCGCCAAGGCTGAATCCAAGCGCGGCGACGACGCGTGAGGTGAGCGGGGCCCCTGTGGCGAAGGTCGTTGGATTACATACACAGGCGCTCGATCCCTCGGTAGGGATCGCGTCCCTCCAGTTGATGGCCAAGGTCATTCGGGCGGCGCGCCTGCGAGACAGCTTCCCCTCCGCCTCCCGGGTGCGAGACTTGCTGATCGCGTTGGAGCACGGGCTCGAGCTTGAGCGTTACGCGGAGTATCTGTTTGACGCCCGCACGGGGTTGCCCAACCTCGCGAGCGTGACCCGGGTCGCGACGGACGTGGAGATCATTGAGTCGGGGGGGGTGTCGAGTGACGCCGCCGCGCGCGAGTATGCGCAGCGACTCCGACGGCTCCGCCCGATTCCGGTGGATGAGATCGAGACCGCCATTCGGCGCTTTGATGCGCGCGAGGGGCGTGTAGAGATTCGTGTGCGGGTGACGAAGCTCGACGGTTCAGGGCGGTTCACGCGCATCAGCGTGGATCTATCTTCCACCCAGGCTCGCTGGATTCGGCCGGTGTTGCGACTCGACGACGAGGGCGTCCGCGTGGCGCTCACAGATCCAATACAGACCATGATCTACCGGCACGCGGCGTTCGACGCCGAGATGCTCTTCGTTCGGCTCGCAGAACTTGAGGGGGTGGAGGTGCAGCGTGTGGAGCGAGGCATGATCGGCCCGCTCCTGTTCGCGGTGCCAGGGCCCTCTGGCTTCGAGACTCTGGCGGAACCTTCAGGAGACGCCCTCGCGGACGGGTGGCGCCGCGTGCTTGAGTCCCAGGCGATCGACGGCCCCGTGACGCTCGGAGCGTTTCAAACGGACATCGCGGCGATGGATATCAAGTCTGAGAAGAGCAATGACCCTCTCGCGCCGCTGCTCCACGACCGCCTCGTGGATTCAGCGGCGCAGGCACACGCGGTGAGCCGCGAGGGGTCAGCGTTCAGGGTGTATCGAGATTGTAAGTTCGTCGCGTCCCGTGAGATGAGGGTCGTTCCAGAGTCGCTGATGAAAGCGGCGGGGACTCGTAATCTAATCTACGAGCTACGCTAATCCATGCCCAAGATGGGGGCGTTCTAGGGTCAGGGTGTCCGGTGGGAGGACGACCCGAGCACGTCTGCGGACGCGGCGAGGCATCGCGCGAGCGTGGTGACGGCGCTCGCGTCGAGCGATTCAGCGAGCGCCGTGTAGCGGAGCACATAGCGCCCGTCGAGGAGCGCGAGTCCGGGGAAGGCGAGGGTCGCGTTTGTGGACAGGGCCACCTCCATGGGGATGGCCGCCGCGGGATGCACGTCACAGCGGAGCTCGAGCAGGTCGAGGCCGAGGCTGCGTGCAGGCGCGACCGTCACGATCCGCATGTTGTCGGCGTCAAAACGGATCTCGATGTGCAGGTCTCCGTTCGGGCTCGACGTCGCGGGGAGGGCGTCGAGCAAGGTCGTGCGAAGCTGCACCCACTCCGGTCTTGAGGCCGAGGCGACCGCGGGCACCGTGGGCGCTGTGTCTTCGGCGTGCTCGTCGCTCATGCGCGTTTCAGTCCAGATATTCGAGCATTCGCTCGAGTACGCGTTTCATCGCCTTCGCGTTGTCAAAGCGCTGGTCCGGCTCCTTCGCGCACGCAACCTCGATGAAGTCGTCAAAAAACTTCGCGAGCGGCGCGGGCGTGTTGGAGGGCATGTAGAGGCTCGGTGGCGGAACCGGGATGTCCTTGTGGGCTGCCAAGAGCGCGCGGGCTCCCTCTTCGATCTTGCGTTCAAAAGGGTGAAGGCGGCAGATGCACTCATAGAGGGTCATGCCGAGCGCGTAAAGGTCGACGCGGTGATCAAACCGCGCGTTTTGGACCGCCTGCTCGGGTGGCATGTATCGCGGGTCGCCGCTGATCTGCTCGCTCACGTCATCCTCACGGTTGAAGTGTCGCGCGATGCCGAAGTCGATCACCTTCACCACTACCAGACGCCGATCGTAGGGGTCGCGGGTGATGAAAATATTCTCGGGCTTGATGTCGCAGTGGGCGATCCCGCGAGCGTGCAGGTAGCTCAACGCATCGAGAGATTGTCCGAAGATGTCTACCAAAACCCGAAAAGCGATCATCTTGCGGTTTGTGATGATGTCCCCCACATCACGCCCGCGCAGATACTCCATGGTGAGCCAGGCGTTGTCGCGGTATTCGCCGACCTCGAGGACGCGGACGAGATTAGGGTGGGAGAAATTAGCGGCGATCAGCGCCTCACGGTGAAAGCGTTCTTGCTCCAGAGGGTGCATGCCGGGCTTGAGCACCTTGAGCGCCACGTAGCGATCCATGGTGGGGTCGTAGGCGCGGAACACCTGTCCCATGCCGCCTTCCCCGAGCGGCTCGACGATCTCGAGGGTCTTCGTGTGGGGGATTTGGCTCCCCGACGAGAGCATTCGAGGCGCCGCAGCCTCCACGTAGTGCTCGGAGAGGCTCTCGGGAGTCGTGACGATGGTCGCGTAAGCGCTGACGGACTCAAGTTGGTCCACGGCGACAGTCTATCAGACCTGGCCGCCGTTCCTCAGAGAATGGAGCAGTTCTGCCATATCCGGGGGAGGGGGCGCGACGAAGTGCAC
>JBDQGY010000079.1:0-16735 GCA_040265175.1 Nannocystaceae bacterium | reverse complement strand
TGGACAGGAGTCCGTGTGGAACTTCCCGGAAATACCGAAAGTGGAGGCCTCAAGGCGTTCCGCTGCCGGGGAGCTCAGAGGGGTGGTGTTGTTCAACGTCCACGGGGGGTTCCGGGTCATCGAGCGGGGGTTCGCTCCGACCTACTATGTCGCGCAGGACCAAACCCGGATGGAGATGCTCACGGACTCGGGGAGACGACTCGCCTGTCCCCATCGCGGCATCATCGGCTACTGGGCGTTCGCGTCCCAAGGGGAGCGACTGAGCGAGATCGCGTGGACGTGTGTCCAGCCCTCACCGGCGTTCGAGTGCCTTCGCGGCCATATCGCGTTTTTTCCAGGGGTGTTGGACGCCGTGTGGCTGGACGGGGAGCGCGTTGAAGCCATCCCTTCGGACCCCTTTGGTGGCTGGCGTACCACGCACATCGTGGGGCCCTTTTTGAGCGAGCGGTCGGCCCCCGCTGTACAAAGCGTGGATCACGCACCCCCTCCGAACGGCTAGTCGAGGTGACTTTTGGGCGTGGATGCGCCCTTGGAAGTGCTACAACCGTCGCGGATCCGGGGGGGAGAGGGGATGAGGTGTTCGCGGTATCGGTGGCAACACCGCTATCGAGGAAAGTCCGGGCTCCACAGGGCAGGGTGCTGGGGAAATCCCAGTCGAGGTGACTCGCAGGCAAGTGCCACAGAAAGCAAACCGCCGCCGCATTCGCGGCGGTAAGGGTGAAAGGGTGCGGTAAGAGCGCACCGGGCTCTCGGTGACGAGGGCTGCAAGGTAAACCCCACTCGGTGCAAGGCCAAACGGAAACACAAGAGGTCGCCCGCCTCGTTTCAGGTAGCGCCGCTTAGACGAATGAGCATCACCCGGTCAGGGTAACCGACCCGGGGACAGAACTCGGCTTACGACCCCACTCTCCCCTCCGGGTCCACTTTTCATCTCCGGCCAGACAACCGGTCTTGGTCGGGTGCTCGCGCTCCCTGCGGATGCGCGGCTTTCATCGTTGTTGCCGGAACCTCGCGGTACCCTCGGGCATGGCGAGGCGAACAACGACACTCTTGTCTGCGGTGGTGTGTGTTGGAATGACCTGGAGCGCGCCGGCCGTCGCGAAGCCCGCCAAAGAGGGTCCCGACGATCGCCCGTGGGGCAAGGGATTGTTGGTGCCATCCTTTGGTCTCGGTGGCTCGTTTGGTGGGGGCGCGGGATCGTTGTTCGCCGGGGCGCTCTCGTTTGGCGGAGGTGCCAGCTATTTTGTCGCCAACGGCGTCGCCGTGGGGCTCTCTTTTAACAACGACATTCGGTTCTTTAGTCAGTCCGCGCGCGACGACTTTCCAGGTATCGAGGAGAACGTCCCCACCTACAGCGCCCGGTTGACCCCGCAGGTGACGTTCATCCCGTTTCGCTCCCGTAAGTTCTCACCCTACCTTCGCGGAGGCTTGGGCCCGGTGTTCTTCAACAACGACGGCGGGGTGTTGGGCGAGTGGTCGGTGGCCGTCGGAGGCTGGATCGGCATCGGTAAACGAGCGGCGCTCGACATCGGACTCGGGGCGAGCCAAAGCTTCCCGTCGTCGAACTGCGAGGACGCCTGGTCCTTTACGGCGAGCAACGGCAACGTGATCGATGGGCGCGCGAATTGTGGCGTGTTCTTTTATCCACGGCTCGGGTTGGTGTTCGCGATTCAGGCGAGCCCGAAGGGGGGGCGAAGGTCCAAGAAGCAGCGGAAGCAGCCAGCGACGGAGCGCGCGCCCGCGCCGACGAAGACCGAGGAATTCGCGCCCCCGGTGACGCCCGTCGCAGCACCACCGCGGCCCGAGCCCGAGCCGATGCCCGAGCCCGCCACGGGCACGGCGATCAAGCCTTCTACCGGGCCGACCGAGGGACCGCTGCTTGAGGAGCCGACCAAGGGACCTGCGGTCGGACTGACCACGGGGCCCAACGCGGCCCAGGAGGGAGCGGGCACGGTGGAAACTGTGGGAGGCAGCGAGTCCATGGAATCAGGCGTTGACGAGGAGACACCCACGGCGGCGCCACCTGTTCCGCCGGTGGAGGAGGGTTCGGAGAGTCCCGGGTCGGATGAGTAGCGCGTTGGCGCCCCGCGTGTGAAGTCGCGCGGTCGCAGATTCACTCCGCGCGCGCACCGATTTAATGCGCGAGGCGCCACCTCGAGGCGGCGATGGACGGGAGAGCAGATGGCTTCCAGGCGGTTGTCGTGGTACGGGGAGATGGAGCGCGATGGCGAACAAGCACAGCTACGACGACCTCCGCCGGATGCTGCGGGGGCATCATCTCCCCGCATTGGTCTGCGACCTTGACGCGTTCGACGCGAACCTCGACGCGCTGTCAGAGCGAGCCGGGAGCCGGCCGATTCGCCTCGCCACGAAATCCGTTCGATGTCGAGCGTTGATCGAGCGGGCGCTCGCGCACGAGGCGTTTCAAGGCGCGATGTGTTTTACGGCCGGAGAGGCGGGGTTTTTAGCGGGCGGGGGGGTGCAGGATCTACTCGTCGCGTATCCGACCGTAGATCGGAGGGATCTTGAGGCGGTCTGCGACGCGGTCGACGCGGGCGCGAAGATTCGATTGATGGTCGATGATCGCGCGCAGGTCGAGGTGCTCGCCAATCTCGCGGAGAGGCGGGGCGTGGAGCTCTCGTTGTGTGTGGACATGGACGTATCCTCCGAATACCCGGGGATCTGGTTCGGCGTGCGGCGCTCCCCGCTGCGCACAGTGGAGCAGGTGATCGCTGTCGCGTCGGCGATCGACGCGTCGTCGCATCTGCGCCTCGACGCTCTGATGGGCTACGAGGCACAGATCGCGGGCCTCACCGACAAGGGACACGCCCAAGGGTGGAAGGGTCCCGTGATTCGCAGGCTCAAGGCGCGCTCCGTGCGGGAGGTTCGAGCGCGACGTTCGAACGTGGTTCGGCGGCTGCGCGACAGCGGCTTCGCGCTCCCACTGGTGAACGGTGGGGGCACCGGCAGCATGGAGACCACGGCGAGCGATCCGAGCGTGACGGAGGTCACCGCCGGTTCGGGGCTGTTCGCGCCGCGCCTGTTTGATCACTACGACGCCTTTCGCCACCACCCGGCGCTGTTCTTCGCGCTCCCGGTCACTCGGCGTCCTGCGGATGGGATGGTGACGTGCCACGGGGGAGGCTACGTGGCCTCGGGACCCGCGGGCGAGGACAGGCTTCCAGAGGTCTTCTTGCCGACAGGAGGGGCGCTGTTGGCAGACGAGGGGGTAGGAGAAGTGCAGACTCCGGTGAAGTTCAAGGGTCCAAGCGCGCTCGAGCTCGGGGATCCCATTTTCTTTCGGCACCCAAAATCCGGCGAGGTGTGCGAGCGCTTCTCATCGATCCTCCTTGTGTCGGGGGGTGCAGTGATCGATGAGGTCCCCACGTACCGCGGAGAGGGTCAAACATTCTTATGAGGGAGACGACGCGATGAAGTGGTCGAACTGGTCTGGAGAGGTCACCTGCGAGCCCGTGCAGATTGAGATGCCGGACACCACGAGGGGCGTAGCGGCGCTCATCAAGGACGCGGCCACGCGCGACTTGGGGGTGCGCGTAGCGGGGAGCGGCCACTCCTTCTCCCGTGTTGTCGAGACCAACGACGTGCTGATTGATTTGCAGCGCATGGGAGAAATCGAGCACGTGGACACAGCGAGTCTTCGCGCGCGCTTGGGGGGCGGAGCGCGTATCTCCAAGATCGGCGCGCCCCTCGCCGCGCAAGGGGTGGCGCTGCTGAATCAAGGAGACATTCACGCGCAGGCGATCGCGGGCGCTGTGAGTACAGGCACCCATGGGACAGGGATCAAGCTGGGAAGTCTTTCATCGGATGTGACTGGATTGACGTTGGTGACCGGAGAGGGCGACACGATCACGTGCAGCGCGTCCGAGGAGCCCGAGATCTTTCATCATGCCCGCGTGGCCCTCGGTGCGATGGGCGTGATCACGAGCGTGGAGATGCAGATGCGCACGCCGTACCTGCTACGGGAGACAAAAATCAACGTGCCTCTGCAAGAATGTTTCGAGCGGGCGCCGACCTGGAGAGACTCGCACCGCCACTTTGAGTTTTTCTGGTTTCCGTACTCGGAGCTCGCGGCGGTTAAATTGCTCGATGAGACCACGGATCGTAGGAACGCCGCTCCGCTGCGGCACTTCATCGTGGATCAGGTGTTCGAGAACACCGCGTGGTGGGCGGCGTGTGATCTGACCCGCCGGGGCTGGGTCGCGACGCCGACTGTGGCCAAGTTCTGCGCGCGCGCGTTTTCAGAGAGTACCCGGGTGGGGCACAGTCACGAGATCTTCCCGAACCCGCGATGGGTGCGGTTCAACGAGATGGAGTACGCCGTCGAGGCGGAGCGCGGGCCCGAGGTGTTCATGGAGATCAAGCGGTTCATCGAGGGAGAACAGCTCGACGTGGTCTTCCCCCTGGAGTATCGCTATGTCCAAGGTGACGACATCCCGTTGAGCCCGTTTTATAAGCGGGACAGCGCGGTGATCTCTTGCCATGTGTTCAAAGGGAAGTCATTCGAGCGGTACTTCCGGGGCGCGGAGCAGATATTTTTGAAGCACGGCGGGCGACCTCACTGGGGTAAGATGCATCAGCTAGACGGCGCGCAACTGCGGCGGCTGTACCCAGAGTGGGACGCGTTTCATGAGCTTCGGCAGCGCCTCGACCCCCGAGGGATCTTCATCTCTCCTTATCTTGCGCGCACCTTTGGGGTGAGCCCCGTTCGCCTCGCGGGCGACGGTGCATCGAGACGCTAATGGCGCCGTAGCATCATCGGATGCCGTCGAGGGCCTCGAGCAGCCGGGCCACCTCTTCGGGGTGGTTGTAGTGGGCCATGCTGACCCGCACCATCCCGTCGTCGTGCGCCAGGGGCATGCGCGCCACGCCCCGCCGCGCATAAAAATCTCCGAAGCGCGCCGCCACGCGGTGCTCTTGCAACAGCGTGACGACCTCGGTCGAGGGCTTGCCTTCGACTTCAAAGGCGACGGTCGCTACGCGTTCGCTCGCGTCGGAGGTGGGGCGGCCGATGATGCGTATGTCGTCACGCTTTTGCAGGTAGTCGATCAGCGGCGCGACGAGCGTGGACTCGTGCGCGGCGATGAGCTCGAAGGCGGCGCTCATCGCTTCATGGGGAGACGAATGGTCAAGCTCGTGATGGCTCGCCAGCGTCTCCAAGTAGTCCACGATGCCAGGGAGGGATGCGGTCAACTCGTGGTTCACGTTCCCCGGTTGCAGCTTGTAGGGGACCTCATCTTCCCCGATGAAGAAGTGGTTTTGGCCCGCCGCGGTGCGCAGCCGCTCATGCTTCCCATAGAGCAGGCCCTGGTGGGGACCGAACACCTTGTACAGGGAGATGAGATAGTAGTCCGCGCCAAGATCTTTCATGTCGACTCGGCGGTGGGGGGCGAAGGCGACGCCATCCACACACACCTGTGCGCCGGCGTCTTGCGCGACTTGGGTGATGCGTTTTGCGTCATGGATCGAGCCGGTCACGTTGGGGCAGTGAGAGAAAGTGACGAGCTTGGTGCGGTCGTCGAGGAGCGGCGCGAGGTCGTCGAGTTCAAGAGCGAGGGTGTCGAGGTTATGTCTCCACTCACGAATCTCGACGCCGCGGGACTCGAGCCTTCGCCACGCCCCGATGTTGGCCTCGTGGTCAATGTCGGTGACGACGATATTGTCCCCCGCGGTCATGCCCGGCGCGAGCGCTTGCGCGAGCACGTACGCGCTCATGGTCGTCGAGCCCGTGATGACAACCTCGTTGATGTCAGCGTGGATAAGATCGGCCGCGGCCTGCCTGCCTTGGCGCACCAGCTCCGCGGCCTCGAGTGAGCGCGGATAACTCGCGCCGAGCTGGACCCCGTAGGTCTCGAGGTAGGCGGTCACGCGCCCGATAACCTGCTGACAGACAACGCTCCCTCCGGCGTTGTCAAAGAGCGCCCAGTCATCTCGCAGGGCAGGGAATTGTTCACGCACAAAATCGACGTCGAAGGGATGAGAGGCTGCCATGGTCGAAGCGTCGCATCGTGGCGCGCGTGTGGCCACCGCGCCGCGGTCATAGCCCGGCGGCCACGGCATCGGGGCTGCCGCCTCACGGCGTCCCTTATCGGCCGACCCAGGCAATTGGCCGCGCGTCCACGGCCACGGTGAGCATGGTCACTCGTCGTCGCGAATACCGCAGTTGCGCGCGAGATGCGGAGCCGGCGCATCTGGAAGAGGCGTGCTGCAAAGCCCAGCGCCTCCCTGCCTGGCGTGAGCGCAGAGGAGCCCGTGGCGCCCGAGGCGACGGTGCCAAGGTGTCCCGCCCTGGACACCACCCGCGCCCCACTTTCGCGCCCCACTGGTGTTGCAAGCCCACGGCCTGCATGCTTCACTCCCGCCGACCTGGAGCCCCCCCCGTTGTCTATCCACGAGCAAATCGAGTTTTCAGCACGTACGACCATTGAACAGGTCGAGGAGGGCGACGAACTCGCGCCCAAGTTCGACGAGCACGGCCTGCTGCCGGTGGTGACGACCGCTGCCGAAGGCGGCGAGGTCCTCATGCTCGGCTACATGAATGAGGAGGCGCTTAAGCGGACCATCGCGACCGGTGAGGCGCACTACTTCAGCCGGAGTCGGCAGGTCCTCTGGCACAAGGGAGCCACGAGCGGGCTGGTGCAGCGTGTGGTGGAGTTGCGCATCGACGATGATCAAGACGCCGTGTGGCTCCGCGTCGAGGTCGCGGGGAGCGGCGCGAGCTGCCACGTCGGCTATCGCTCCTGTTTTTTTCGCGAGGTGCCCGTTGGGGTGCCGGAGGATGGCGGTCGCGTCGTGCTTCAAAGCCGCGAGTCAGAAAAAACCTTTGACCCGGTGGCCGTCTACGGAGACGCGCCCAACCCCACGAAGCTGTAGGGAGTTCGTATGAGCAGAGACGACGCACCCATGACGCCGAAGAGCACGCCCGCGACCGGTGTGCGCCCCTCCAAAGACGTAGCCGAGGGCGCAGTCCGGACGTTGATTGAATGGGCCGGCGACGACCCCACCCGCGAGGGGCTCGTGGGGACGCCGGACCGAGTGTTGAGGGCGTATGACGAGTTCTACTGCGGATATCAAGAAGACCCAGTCGCCACCTTGCGCAAGGCTGTAGAGCCGGCAAACGGATACGACGACATGGTGCTTTTGCGCGGCATTCGCTTCTCAAGCCACTGCGAACACCACATGATCACCATCGTTGGTGTCGCGCACGTGGCCTATGTGCCCGACGCGCAGATGGTCGGCATCAGCAAGATCGCTCGCGTCGTAGATGTGTTCGCCCGTCGGCTTCAGATCCAGGAGGCGATGACCTCGCAAATCGCGGTGGCCATCGAAGAGGCGATCTCGCCCAAGGGAGTCGCCGTCCTCATCGACGCAGAGCACCAGTGCATGACGACGCGGGGGGTACAGCGACCCGGCATGACCACGGTGACGACCCACGTGACAGGATGTTTCAAGAGCGACCCCGCGCAGCGTCGTGAGTTCGTGGAAGTCGCGACCCGATCGATTCGGTGATGCAGGAGCGTGGGGGCTGGTAGCCGGAGCGGTCTTCGCGTCAGCCCGACGCAGAATCAACGTCTTGCACGTCACAGGTTTTGGGTAGCGGCCATCGCTGGGCCGCAAAGATCTCCGCTGCGACCCTTCGTTCGGCCTCGGACCCTGTACTGGGTAGTCGCTCACAGGCCGCGCTGACGAGCGCCCGCGCCTCCTGACGCGTGGAGGGGAGCCTGCCGTTGGGCGAACCAAGCATGGCCCGCGCACGGGTGATCTCCACATACGAACGCGCGGCATCATCGATGTCATGGTCCCGTAGGTACGCCATCGCTTGATCCGAAAACTCCATCGCGCGAGGATCTGAGACCAGGGCCATCGTGTGAACGGCGTTGGAGAGGTCGACAATAAAGTTCGCGTCAACTCCTCGCTGGCTGGTCTCATGCAACTCGAGCACCCGCAGACGGAGCGGGAGCGCCTCGTCCACACGCCCGAGCCGCTCAAGGCTGTTGGCGAGTCCAGAGAGGGCCAACGCGAGCCGGCCTGCGTTCGTTGAAGGGGATTCGCCGAGGACCTCGATCGCGCGCTGTTGATAGGGGACCGAGTCATTCACCCTGCCATCCATTCGCAGACACGCGGCCAGGTTGGTGAGCGCGGTTGCGACGTCCGGATGGTTGCGGCCGAACGTGCGAGTTCGTGCCTCAAGGACAAATCGGAATTCTGTCTCCGCTTCTCGTAGCCTTCCGAGCTTCGCGAGCAACACCGCTCGATTTCCACGCAAAGAGACGGCGAGCGGCGCGTACGCTTTGTGTTTCGCCTCGAGCGCCGCGATCGGGTCTTTAAGGATCGCCAAAGAGCGCTCGTAGTCGCCCTGTAGGTCCCAGACTAAGGCGGTGGTCGCGATCGCTGCGAGCGCGGCGACGGAGTCCTCCCCGAGAGATCCAGCAGCGAGGTCTTGGGCGAGCTGGGCTTGGCTGAGGGCCTCATCATACTCTCCGTGCGTCGCGAGGGAGTTGGCGAAGTTGTTGTGGAGGATAGAGCGCACAGGCTCGGGAGAGTCTGCTTGAGCGGCGATGGACAGAGCGTGTCGAAAACGCTCAAAGGCCTCCGAGTGGCGCTCCGCCTTCTCAAGAACGAGCCCGATATTGGAGTGGAGGCGCGCTTCGATTGAGCCACCTTGAAGATTGGCCGCGTCGATCGCCGCGGCCGCGAGGCGTGACCAGAGCATGCCGACGGACTCGTTCGCGAGGCGGTCACCTGTCAGGGTCGTCAGGGCGACTCGCGCACGGGCGGTGAGGATGCGATCTCCCGCGAGTTCAGCGTAGATGGAGGCTTGCTCCAACGCCGTGTTGGCCTCTTGATATCGACCGAGACTCTCCAACACGATCCCCTGGGCGAGGGCGACCGGCGCCCTGAGACTGGGGGCGGTGTCGTGCTCCAACTCGGCCATGAAGGGCTGGAGGATGAGCAGCGCCTCCTCGGATTTTCCGACATCTACGAGGACTTCCGCGCTCGCCACCCCCTGCATGATCTCGTGATAGCGCTCAAGCTGCGTGGGAGTGAGTTCCCTCCCCGAGCGTTGCCGCAAGGTGGTGGCGTCTTTGCAGTCGTCAATCTCTGGGAGCCCATGTACCGCTAAGACGGGGTTGATTGAGAGCAGGTCCTCCGTGGTGGACAGTTGTGTCACCAGCGTGCGCAGGGCGCTGCGTCTCGTCGCGAGACACTGCATGGTCAAGTCGAAGAGCTCCTCCGACTGAGTTTTCGCGCCGTAGGTTCGTCCGCAAGACTCGGTCGCGGCGTCGCTCCACGCGGTCGCATAGGTGGCGAGCGCCCGGCGCAGATAGTTGGCGGTGGGGAGCGCTGCGCTATCCTCGGCCTCAATTTTTCGCGCCCAAGCCTCGGAGATCACGGGGTTCCAAATATTGTTGAGTCCCTCGTTGTTCCGCGTGCATGCGCTCGCTCCGTCATCCCCCGGGACGGCGAGCATCAGCATCGCGGACACGGCCGCGGCAACGCCGCCGACAAACGCAAACTGAGGCCACCTTGCTGTGGAGGGAGACAGCTCTTTGAGCATCTTCTCCATAGAGGGATGGCGGCGCTCCGGAGAGCGTCCGAGTCCCTTCACAACTGCGCGTCGCACCATGTTTGAGACTCCTCTGCGCCGAGGGACCTCTCCGAGCTCGCCAGAGATGACATTGACCGCGCGCGCGCGGATATTCTTTCCACCAAAAGGAAGCGCTCCGAAGAGCGCTTCATAGAGCGCGACGGCGAATGAGAACTGGTCCGTACGTGCATCGGTCCGCTCCCCGAGATGCTGCTCGGGAGACATATAGGCGGGAGTGCCAACGATCGCACCGTCCAGCGTGAACTGCTCGTGGAGGACCTCAGAGTTGAGCACTTGAGTGTGCGTGGCGGTCGAGGAGTCCAGCGTGGAGTCGCCGTGGAGGACCATCGTGGCGCGTCCGGCGGTCGCGGGGTAGGACTCGCCGCTCGATGCGGACGCCTCTTGGACCTGAGTGACCCCCTGCGACACCGACTGGGAGTCGGTACTGTACATGTCGGCGAGGCTTCGCGCGGATCCATCGGTTTGATGCTCTGCATCCGCCCAGGCGCCGCTCGACGGTGCGGCCGCGTTCGAATAGGAGATCTCAGAACGAGCGAGCCCGAAGTCGAGGACATAGACCCGCCCCCTCGGGGTCACCATGACGTTGTCAGGCTTAAAGTCCCTGTGGACCAGTCCCGCGCGGTGCGCCGCGGCGAGCCCTTTCCCGGCGAGGACGAAGACCCTTAAAATCTCCTTCGGCGTCCGTGGTTTCTCATCGAGCCAGGCGCGGAGTGTTCGTCCGTCGATGAAGTCCATCACCACAAAGACCGAGCCTTCGATTTGACCGATGTCGTGAATTGTCACGACGTGGGGGTCACTGAGTTGAGCGAGGGCCTGCGCCTCCCGTCGAATTCGTTGAATCGCGGTGCGCCGGTGGGCCGCCGAGGAGGATGTCAGCTTCAACACCTTGATGGCGAGCTTGCGGTTGAGGTCGGGATCGACGGCCTCGTAGACCGTGCCCATGGCGCCAGCCCCGACCCGTGAGCCAACCACATAGCGTCCCAAGCTTGTCCCCTCCGGCAAGTCGACCGTGGAGTGGAGGAGCTCGTGCTCCGTTACCGTCTCCCGCTCGCCGCCCTCCGTGGAGCCGGCATCAACGGTCGAATGGTGCGGTGGAAGAGACGCCATCGGACTCCTGTTTGTATCGTCGCTTACCTCCCAGTGAAATACAACGGCAGCCAAGCACGGGGCGACAGGGGCGGGGGCTGCTCATCCTGGCCAGGATGGGCTGGGAGGGCCGCGACACCATCAGCCCTCTTTACATGTCCCAAAGAGCCACTAGACTACGTTCAAGGGTCTCGGGCTGATCCCGGGGAGAGCACCATGGCAGTCAACGATCTCACTGACGAAAATTTTTCGAGCGAATTAGGGGCTGCGGACCTCGCAGTCGTCGACTTTTACGCGGGGTGGTGCGGTCCTTGTCGGATGTTTGCGCCGAAATTCCGCCGGCTGTCCAAGGACGAGCGTTACGCTGGAAAGGTCAGCTTCTTTAAACTCAACGGTGAAGAGGCGCCCGAGGCACGGAAGTCCGTGACCATCGACAACCTCCCCTATTTTGCCATTTATCGGCGAGGCGAGTTCATCGCGGGGAAGTCGGCGAGCAAAGAAGAGGCGTTCGTGGAGTTCCTCGACCAGCACTTGGAGGGTTCTTCATGAAAGCCGGGGTCATTCGCAAGCTCGCGGAGTCGCACCCACAAGCAGACCTCGACGCGGCGGCTGATGCCCTCGCGGAAGGCGAAGAGGTCGCTTTTGATGTCGCAGGAGAAGATGACGGGGAGAGGCTGACCCACCTGATGCTCGCCTCTCGCGTCCGCTCGAGGGCCGACGCTGGGACGCCGCTCAAGGAGGCGTTCCGTGAGGTGATGGGCGAAGTTCGCGGCGTGATCGCCAACGGCTGATCGCTCTAACCGCGTGGCTACGCCGGTTTCCGGGCCAGAAAGCTGTGAACGATTCCCTTTTGCCACCCGTCCATGGGCTCAGTGTGGACGTCGACAAAGCCGTGGTCGATGAGTCGTTTCTCAAACTGCTGGACACCGTCAAAGTTGATCACGCTCTTTCGTAGATAGCGGTAGATCGGGCTACGGGTGGCGGTGACAACTCCCATGGGAATGATTATCCCAAAACACACCGCGTTCCAGAGCATGCGGCTTCGACTCGAATCCGCTACGGAATACTCGTGGAAGCAGATGACGCCACCGGGGGCGAGCAGGCGGTAGATGCGTTGGAGGCACTGATCTGGAGCGCTCATATTTCGGATGCCGTAGGCCATCAAGATCCCGTCAAATGGCCCCTCGATGCCGGCGCTTTGCGTGGGGTCCATGGCGTCGCCGAGGACAAAGTCGACCCGCTTAGACAGCGGCTTTCGTCTCGCGCGAGCCAGCATCTCCTCCGATCCATCCAAGCCGATGATCTCTGCGTCGGGGTAGGCGTCCGCGAGTGCCTGGGTCGAACAGCCAGTTCCACAGCATAAATCGAGCACGCGGGCTCGCGGTGGCAGCCGGAGTCGGTCGGCGCTCATTCTCAGGTGGCGATTGTAGCCGGGGTTGAGTGCGGTGGAGACATCGTAGCTTCGCGCGATGGCGTTGAAGGCCCGCGGAACGTCTCTCTTGTCTGTCAGTGCATTTGGGAGCAGCGTCACGGGACAGAGTTTGGCGGACTCGCACGACGAAAAAAAGCCCCCGCGCAAGAAACAGATTGGGGGGGCGTGCGGGTGCAGTATGTCGTTTCGCAGCGGTGTAGAGGGAAGGCAACGGGGCTTCATGCGGCGTCGGCGTGTGTGATAGAAGGTGCTATGGCTTTACGATGGATGGGCCCGATAGCGTTGAGCCTCGTCGGATGCGGGGCTACGCCCAGCGCGAACGAGACGGCGACCGTGGGGAGTGGCGGGATCACGACGGGTAGCGGAGGCGAGGATGGAAGGGCGTCCATCGGGAGCTCGGCGGGTGATGGAGGAGAGCTCCTCGATGTGGCTGCGGGGGATGGTGGTCCGACAACTGGGGGTGATGGAGGCGACCGGACGGGGTGTGAGTCGGTCGACTTTTTATTCATCATCGACAACTCCGGATCCATGGGGGACAACCAGCAAAACCTCGTGGACAGCTTCCCCGGGTTCATCGAAGCGATCCAAAACACTGTGGCAGAGGCCTCCGACTATCACATCATGGTCGCCAAAACCGACTCGGGATGGGGAGGCGATTGCCCCCTGTTATGTCAGGCGTTCTTTGGGATCTGTCCCGACATTCCCGAGTACCCCTGCATGACCGGGGCGCCCTCCATGTGTGACACGATCATGGGCGCCGGCGTTACCTATCCCATTGGCAGCGACTCGAGCGGTCAGCTGTGTCCGCTCGCTGGTCAAGATCGTTACATCACACCCGCCGATCCGGACTTGGGCGCGAGCTTCGGATGTATCGCCAAGGTGGGGACGGATGGGAGCGGAGATGAGCGTCCGGTGGAGGCGTTGACAGGCGCGTTGAGTGACACGCTCAACGACCCGGCGGGATGTAATGAGGGGTTCTTGCGTGATGAGGCGATCTTGGTGGTCACGATCATCACCGACGAAGAGGACTCCTCGTCGGCGGGCTCCCCTCAGGGCTGGGTGACAAACGTGGTCGCGCAAAAGGGGGGCGACGGCACCGGGATCGTCATGATCGGGCTTATCAACGACCCGGACGTGACAGATTCTATCTGTGGCGCAGAGGCGGAAGACCCGGTGCGCCTGAGAGAATTTATCGAGTCGTTTCCCAACTCCTATCGCGGTTCGGTGTGCGCGCCGAACTACGCGGACGTCCTCGCGGACGCGGTTGGGATCATCGATACAGCCTGTGATGAATACGTCCCGCCGGCGGGATAGCGTCGCGGTTTGGCGCGGCGAGACGAATCAGCAGCGGTGCCGACGACGTCGGCGAGCGAGCGGCAACGCGACAATTCCGAACAGCCACGGCGAGGGAGACGAGCGGCGAGTGGAACACGCGCATCCCTGCTCGTCGGAGGTGTCTTGCGCCGTGCCAGTCTCCGCGCCGTCATCCGTTCCTGTCTCTGACGGGCCGGGAGGATCGGGTGGATCGGGTGGCGGGTCTGGGTTGTCCCAGTCGTCATCGTCGTTGATGGGATCCGGCGCGACGGCACCGGTGGAGAATCGAAAGGACCACCCTTCGAGGATCTCGTCGTGCACGGTGGTCAGTCCGGGGTCTACGGTGACGGTGTAGACCGTGTCTGGACTCAGATCTTGCGTGGGCTTGAGGTGCACTACGTGAGAGTCGTTCCCGTAAAACAATTGGTAGCTCGTGGGGATGGGATTTTGGTCTTGATCCACCACGAGGAAGAAGTCGTTCCCCACCATCGAGGCGTCCAAGCCTCGAGAAAAAACGATGGTGATCCACGACTCGAGGTTGGAAGAGTCGGTGGGGTGGTTCGCGGTCCCATCATAGGGGAAGGTGTAGAGCACGGGCCGCCGCAGCTCCCGGTCATGGAGCAGATCCCAATTGACTTGCCAGTAGCGGCGAACGACCGCCGCCTCTACCGGTGGCGACCCCTCGGCGCTCACCTCGAGGAGGTTGGCCGACGCCCACGGGTAGGTGTCCTCGGCGTTGGTGATGTTGGCGGGAACCGACGCGGCGGCGTTGATGAGTGAGATCGCCGCGCGGAGGACGGCTTGGCCGTCCAAGATCGCCTGGCTCGTGTACGCCAAGCCGATGCTGTCGTAGATTAAGAGCAGTGACTCCTCGGGGACCCAATCTTGCGGGACCTCCGTATCGCCGGCGCGGTCCACCAGGATGTAGTCCATGAACTGATCGAAATCGTCGAGAGGACTGGGATCGAAGGCGGCCGACCGTTGCATGAACATGGAGTCAAAGACTTGGTCGCCCATGCCATGCGCGCTCATTCCCAGGTAGAAGGCGATGTGCTCCTTCGCCTCGGAGGACCACGGCTGATCATAGGTGTCCATGATCCAACGGCGATAGGCGTCTTGATAGGGCTCCCAGTGCGCGGACTCAGCGGCCTCATGCGCGTTGGGGTGATCGACGGGGCCATATCCGCCGTCGGGATACATGCTCCCGTTGAGGAGCATCACGGTGACGGCGGGGTCCGTCAAGAATGTGTCAAGCTCTCCTTGTGGGAGCTCGGACATCGCCTGTTTGGAGATCCACACGTGCGACGCTTGTCCGTTCGCGTGAGCGTCACCTCCGAGCGCGAGACTCGCCAGCGCGCCTGCGAAGAACAGGGGGGTCGCCCGTTGGAGCACCATGGTCGAACCATACCAAATCGTTCCAGTGGGGGGTGAGGCTTCGCTGCGCGCTTGGCTCGCGGCCTGAGGCAATTCTCTTGAGACTCGCCACATCTGCGCGATCCTGCGGTCACCTCGAAAAAAAATATTTTCTCTAAACCCACGGGGCCACACGGGCGTTGGGCGGACTTGTGCAACGCTCAAGGACAGAACTGTTTGGTGCCCTCGCCTTCGCCGGCAGCGGACTTGTCTTCCTCTTGACTCGGCCGTGGGTCTTCGGGGGGGATGGGGTGCCTTTGCCGTCACGGGTTGAGCCTGTCGCGCAGCTGACGACCGCCGCTGTTCAGGATGCCCAAGAACCGCCGGTGATCGACATTGTATTTGTGCTCGACACCACGGGCAGCATGTCGGATTTGCTGGAGGGCGCAAAAAAGAAGATCTGGTCCATCGCCAACACCATCGCGTCGGGTGAGCCGCGACCTGAGGTGCGGGTTGGCCTCGTGGCCTACCGAGACCGTGGCGACAGCTACATCACGCGATCGACCGCTCTCACGAAGGACCTCGACGAGGTCTACAGCGCGCTATTGCAGCTTCAAGCCATGGGTGGTGGTGACTTTCCAGAGGACGTCAACGAGGGCGTCCGCGTCGCGCTGCGTGAGACGGGCTGGTCGTCGAAGGCCAACGCGCTCAAGATGGTGTTTGTGGTCGGGGACGCGCCTCCGCACGACGACTACGACCCCCAGATGACCTCGTCGATATTGGCGGCGGAGGCGAAGAACCGCGGCATCTTGCTACACACCGTGCAATGCGGGAGCAACCCTGAGACTGCCCGAACGTTCGCGGCGTTGTCGGGCGCCGCCGGCGGAGCACACGTGGCGATCGCGGCTCATGGAGGCATGTCGGTGGTGGCGACACCTTTTGACGAGGACCTCGCGGAGTTGAACAGTTCCTTGGCCGAGCTTGCCCTTGACTACGGCGCTGCCGAGAGCAAAGCAAAAGGTCGCTTGAAGATGGAGCGACGCAAGGCGATGGCGCCATCAGTGGCGGCCGACGCGGCGAGCTTTGGGGGAAAGGCGGGCCGCATGCACCACGAAGACCTCGTCACCGCGCTCAACGACGGTTCGGTGGAGCTCGATTCCATCGCAGAAGAAGAGCTGCCCAGCGAACTCCAGGGAAAGAAGCCCGAGGCGCAGCGGGCGATTTTGGAGGCCAATGCGAAGGAGCGCGCGCGCGTGTTGAAGGCCATCAACTCAGCATCGAAGAAACGGGATGCGTATCTCAAGCGCGAGGCGGCAAAATCGCGCAAAGACACGTTCGACAAGAAGGTGCTCGACTCCGTGCGGGATTACTCGAAGGAGATCGGCGTGGCGTACTAGCGCGTTACGCGCCGTGCTGATGGACCGATCAGACGTGGACGGAGCGCGCCCAACACGCCAAGACCACCAAACCGTCGCCAGCACCGACATCGTTGGCCAATCCTCGCGACGACCACGCGATCCACGCCTATTGAAATCACCTAGTGCTTTCATTAGGGAACGTAGATGAGCACGATTTCGCACCGCGACGGGTGGCCGATCAGGGCCCACAAACAAGAGGTGAGCCCCGACCCGTCGCGAACGACACCGAGCAACGCGACGTTGCCAACCCTCAGCGTCGTGCTGTTTACGGTGGCATCGGTCGTTGGATGCGAGCTCCGCGATGCGGAGGCAGAGGTGATGCCCGCCGTCGCGGTTCATGACTTGAGTCCCGACGATCCAAGGGTCAACGAGTGCCTCTCCAAATATCCTCGAAGTCGCTACGGCCTTGGCGAAGGCATGGAGGCGAAGTTCGTCGAATCGACCTGTCGCGAACGGTTTGGAGCGTCGCCAATTTGCGACTCTGCCAGTTGGGTGAGCCTGGAG
>JBDQGY010000078.1:0-16737 GCA_040265175.1 Nannocystaceae bacterium | reverse complement strand
GCCGCTGAGGAGGCCCTCGCGTCATTCCCGATCCCATCAGCCAAGAGAGCAACCGCGAGCACCGGCAGCTTCCAGGTCGTAGACGACGGAGATGTGGAGTCCGCCTCGCCGCGCGACGCCGACGCCTCCGCCAGCTGGCCGGTGGATGCGTGGGTGGCGCTCCTCACCCAGAAGGGGCTCGCGAATGTCGAAGAGCGCGCTCGGTCCCTCGACGTCCTTGAGATGAGGGAGTTGCGGAACGGAAAGTTTCAGGTCTTCGTCGACGCGGTCGACGCTGCAGCCACCAGCGCCTCCTCCACGGAGGGGCTGGCGGAACTGCGCTACGACGCCTTGGATCGACTGTGCAGGTACGGCGCGTCAAAACGGTTCATCGCGCCGCTGCTTCGATCGTCACTCTCGGCGTGCCCCGGGGACCACGAGCAGACTAGCCGCGTGCTCCGGCTGCTCGCGAACCACACCTCCCTGGTCGCAGAGGAGCTCGTCGCGCTGCTCCCGACCCCCATGAGACGAGAGGAACTGCTGATCGTCTTGTGCGCGGAGCTCACCCGGTCTGAGCTGCTGGCGCCGCTGCGACATGCCGAGCAGATCGAACGAATCGAGCGACTCACCCAGGCACTGGAGCCCGCGGCGTGGATCAAGGACCGGTTGGAAGCCGCCTTGTCCATGTGTGTCCAGAACCACCAACGAGAGGTCATCCTGCGAGGAATTCGTGGTTGTCTGCGAGCGCACGACGGCGCAGGCGCGCGAGAAGAGGCCACCATCCGCTTGGTGCGCGTGCTCATCGACGCGGGAGACCGAGAGCGGGCGATCGAAGAGTGTCGCGCCGCCTTGCCAGATGTGGGGTCTGGATCCGAGCTCGAACGCATCTATCTCGACATGGCCGGGACCGAGCCCGAGGTCCTTGAGATCCTCATGGCGCCACTCCATGAGTCTGAGCGTCCACAGCACCCGAACCTCGCCGCGCTGCTCCTTCGCACCTCCCGTTCACTGAGGGATCGCCACACTCAGCAACAACGGGCGCTCGCCATGATACAGCGAGCCCACACACTCCAGCCCGGGGCCCCCGAGGTGTCCGCTCTTTTGATCGAATGCGCCTTTGAGAGTGGCGAGCACAGCCTCGCCGCAGAGGTCGCTCGGGACGTGGCGAGGACCCGCGGCGACGTTGATGACCGTCTTGTTCTAGGTGCCATTTCAGAGGCGCTCGTGATGGGCCCATCTTCGGAGGTGGTCCTCGTGTTGCGTGCCCGACCTCCGACAGCGACGCGTGTCGCTCTTTTGTGTCGCGCGATGAGTCGCGCGGCCGATCAACTTTGCGTCAAGGGCCCGCTCGCTCGACTCGACGCCATCATTACGGTCGCCTCGGCGGTCGCCGACCAGCACGACCGCAGCCTCCTCGCCTTGTTCAGTCAGTGGACAAGCCTCCAACGCTGCCGCGCCGCGGGGGACTACCTCCTGAGCGGGAGGTTGGCAGAGCGAGCACGCGACATAGACACCGCGTTTTGGTCCTATCAGGTCGCCTCGCGGCAGTCCCCAGGCGGCCGGGCCCAAGGGCTCAGCGATCATCTGCGGCCGAAGCTCTTGCCCCTCGACGCGATCGTCCAAGGCGAAGGTGAGACCGCGATGTGGTGTGGCCCCCTCGCCCGCTTCCTGCAACGGGCGAGGATCGCGACCTTTGGCATCACTCGCTTTCACCAGCACTGCAAGGATCTTCACGACGAGGGGGGCCGCCGAGCCGCGAGCGCCGTCCGAAGAATCCTCACGCAGTTCCACGCCTCCGCGGCCATGGACATCGACGTGTCCGCTGTGTCCGAAGACCTTGGTCCGGGCATGCTCGCGCTCCACAACACCTCGCAGCCTCGCCTCCTCGTCCACCCCGATTTCCATGAGCAGCCGCAACGCGAACAGCGGTTTCGAGTCGCGCGCGCGATGTGTGCCGTCGGGCTAGGGCTCGCGCCGATCATCGACCTCGACCCGATCCACCCGGTAGTCCTGCTCGACGCGTTGGCCAGCTGCGTGCAACCGGCGCGCGCACGCCGACACGCCGACTCCGAAGCGGTCTTTCACCGGCTCCTCGACAATGGGATCTCATCGATTGAAGTTGACGCGACAAATCGACGACGCGTCATCGCAGAAATCGAAGCCTGGCACGACTGTGACGATGACGGGTTACTGCTCTCCTCGACGCTTGAGGACTCCCTCGACCTCGCAGCCGTCCGCGTCTCTGGCTGCCTCGATGGGGCGTTCATGGCCTTTGAACGAGATCGCGCGGAGGTGGTCCGTGCCGACGGATTCCAAGGAGACGCCCTTGATGAGCGGGTCATTCGCCTCATGGATGGCCTCGGAATGCCTCCTCTCTAGCTCCTCGCCGGGCGCAGGGATCCCCCACATCTCCGCCTCGGGTGATCAATGATACTCCGCGCTACCATCCCCCGGATGGTCTCTCCACGCCGCCTCCACTTTTTCTTCGACTTCATCTCGCCCTACGCTTACCTCGCCTTTCCGGAGGTGCTCAAACTCTGCGAGGTGCATCAACGGGAGCTGGTCCCGGTCCCCGTCGTGCTTGGTGCGATGCTCAGTCATCACGGGCACCTAGGCCCCGCCGAGATCCCCTCCAAGCGCCTCTACACCTTCAAGCATGTGCTTCGTCTGGCGCACGACCGCGGGAGACCGCTTACGCCGCCCCCAGGACATCCATTCAACTCACTGCTCGCGCTGAGAATGTGTCTGGCAGAGCCAGAGATTGAGGCCAGAATTAAGCTCGTCGGGAAGCTCTTTACAGCGACGTGGGGTCCGGAGGGGCCCGGAGTCACCGACCCCCTCGTGCTTGAGCGGCTCGCCGCTCAGATCGGCCTCCAGGGAGAGCGCCTGCTTGAGCGGGCCACCACTGTCGAGGTGAAGACCGCCCTGCGAGAGACGACAGCGGAGGCGATCGCGGCGGGGGCCTTTGGTGTCCCCTCCATGGCTGTCGACGGGGAGTTGTTTTGGGGGGTGGACTCCCTCCCCCACCTCGATCGTTTCCTCCAAGGCGCCGACCCTGTCGATGCCGCCGCCATCCAAAGGTGGCAAAACCTCCCCGCCCTCATTCAGCGTAAGCGCCCGTAAAGCCGTATGTGTACGTACTTCAGCGGCGGTGAGTCCTCGCAGAGGTTCACCGTTGTCGAGCGTAGAGCACGGGTCTCTTAGAAGCGGAACTTCACCTCGAACTGTCCAGACATCGGCTGCTGGAAGCTCGTGGCGACACCGTAGTTGCCTTGACGAATAAGGATGCTCCGACTGTAGAAGTCATTCGGATTCGCACCGTCTTGGGGTCGGGCGTGCTTGAGATCGTTCAAGTCACCGCCGGCGATTGGGCGCGTCGCTTGGAAGCTGTAGATGTCATCCACGCGCAAGGTCGCCTTGCTGTTGGTCAGGTTGATCACGCGAGCCGTCAACTCCAACTCGAGGTCATTCTTGAGCGGGTAGGCGTATCCGAAGTTGAGGTTCCACTGGTACGAGCCGTTGATCCGTCCGCCAGAGCCTCGTGGGACCACAAACACGGCGTTGTTGTAGCGGAAGTTGCTACCCCGCACGTTGACGGGCACGCCTGACTGGTATCGGAAGCTCGTGCCGACCGTCATGCGACCGGCCTTCTTCAGGTCGAAGCTGTAGAAGCCGTCGAGCTTCGCCACGTGCGGTCGGTTGGCGCTCAGGGGACCATAGCTGTTGCGCACGAGCTCGGGGATGTCGTACTGAGTGCTCGCGCCGATGTTGATGGCGCCCGTGTTGACGTCAACGAAGCCGTCGTAGTTGCCGACCAAGCGGCTGTAGGTGTAGCTCGCGATGAGCAGCCAGTTCTTGGCGAAGCGCTTTTTAAGTTGCAGGGTCCACGCGTCGTAGTTGCGGGTCGGGCGGTCAAAGAGGGTGTTGATCTCTTTGTAGGCGTCGACCAGGTACTCGCATCGTTGGAGCTCGCGAGACACGCTGTAGAAGTTGTCGTCTTCGAGCGTCAGGTCGTCGAACTCGCTCCGGAGCCCGTCACATGTGGCCTGCTGCGCGTTGATGTCGGACTGCTTCACGCCGTCACCGGGGTTGGCGACGATGAAATCCTGCCCACCGTTCACGGAGACATCCTCCACGGCGCGACCGAGATCCGTGTGGAGCCAACGGACGCTGAGCACGAGGTCCTCAATGACCTCTTGCTCGTAGCCGATTTGGAACTGCTGGTTGTAGTTCCCCTTGAGGTTGGGGACCACGTTGCCCTCGGTGAGGCCCGTAGTGAACGCCGAGTTCCCCGAGGTGTTGTCCACGCAGTACTCCGTGGGCTGATCTCCCACGTCGGTCCAGCGAGAGTTCACGGATCCGCCCGCCGTGGTCGTCTTGCCTTGGCAGCTGCTCCGCGTGAAGTTCCGTCGCACGTTGATCAGTCCACCGAAGACACGGCTGTTGAGCTGCAAGGGAAGCGGCTGGAAGAACCACCCGTACGAGGCGAAGAGGCGGCTGCGCCCCTCGTCCGTCCAGTCGTAGAGGATCCCGACGCGAGGCGCGACGTTGTCAAGGATCGTGATTTGGTTGCGACCCAAGATGTCGCGCATGTCCTGGACTTCCCAGCGCGCGCCAAAGTTCACCGAGAGGTTGGACAAGATCGCCCACTTGTCTTGCAAGAAGAGCGCGTAGTTGTATGTGGAAGTGGTCTCGTCGTACGCCTCGACGCGCACACCGTCGCCGCTTGACGATGCGAGCGCGCGGAGGTCGTCTTGCTCACTCCGGACCCGCCCGTAGCCGAAGGACACCATGCTGTCCGGGGTGTTGGGGTTGACGAGCATGAACCGGTTGTTGTTCACGCGGGTCGCCGCGCTGGAGTAGTTCACGTCGTAGCTGTCGGAGGCAGGGTCGTAGCACCACTCGCCGCCACCGGTTTGGCCCGGTCCGCAGTTGTCGTAGAAGTCCGCGGAGTTACTCCCGGAGTATTTGGAGTAGATGCTGTTGGTCTCGTACGACATCAAGCCGCCGTACTTGAGCTGGTGAGAGCCTGCCGCCTCAAAGAAGTGGGTCAGGGCGAAGTCACCTTGCACACGTCGCGCGGCGTTGGTGCCATACTCGCCGAGGCCACCCGACAGCCAGTTACGAATTGGGCATGCCACGCCGGGGAGGCCCGCGTCGTTGCAAGCCTCATCCACGCCCTCCACCAGGTTGGTCGCGCCGTTGCGATCGAGGAACTCAAAGAGGTTGCGGGGGTCGCTGAGTCCGCTGACCACCTCTTGCGTCGCCGTCAGGCTGTAGTTCTCCTGGTTGTCCACCTTCCACGCGCGCTCGCTCTTGAACTCGGTGTAGCTGACGTTGGCGTCGATCTCGAGCGTATCTTGAGCAGCGCGGCCCGCATACTCCAACGAGACGGTGTGCTGCTGGCCGCGATCCCAACCAAAGTGGTCGTTGACGACACCCGTCGCGACGCGGCTCGCACCGCCGAGAGGACTGGTGAGCGGGTTGGTCCCGAACGCGAGCGGATCGCTGCTGAACGGCAAACGGTAGGTGGTGCGATCATAGCCGAGCGCCCCGATGTAGGTGACCCCAACGGTGTGCTTGGGGTTGATGTTGTAGTCGAGGCCCGCGAGGTACTGGACGCCCACGTTCGCCGTGCGGAACTTTTGCTCGGCGAACTTCTCGCTGTCGATATAGTCCGCTCCCTCTGCGCAGTCCTTCGCTCCGTTCTCGTAGGGGCAGTCCTCGTAGGCGCCGTTGTTGTCGACGTCTTTGCGCTTGAAGAACTGTTGACGCAGGGTCGTCTGGGTCCCCGCCGGGGCGACACCCACCGAGAAGAACAGCTTATCCTTGATGATCGGGCCACGAACCACGGCGTAGGCCTGCGCGTTGAGGTCTGGGACCGCGGTCACTCGGAGCGCCTCGTCCGTGCCGGTGATGAAGCGCGGATTTGCGAAACGAGGTGCGACGCGGACGCCGGCCTCACCACGGAAGGTGTTGGTACCGGAGACCCGTCGCGCAGACACCTGTCCACCCGAGGCCCCACCAAACTCGGCGTCGTACCCTGCTTCTTGAATCTCGATGGTGGAGACAAACTCCTGAATGATGGAGGCGCCGACCGTACCGAAGGCCGGATTCGAGACGTTCGCGCCGTTGACCGTGTATTTGGTCTCCGCACCCGTCGTCCCCGCGAGCGTAATACCTGCGGAGTCACGTCCCGCCGTGGCGGCGATGTCCACGGCTGCCGTGAAGTCGCGCGAAGTGGAGCTACCCACGGGGAGGTTCTTGACCGCCTCCATGTCGAGCTTGGTGGCCGACGCGGTGTCTTGGCGGACCGCGGTGCTCTCCACGACCACTTCCTCCACGAACCGAACGCTCGGGTTGAGGCTGAAGTCGGCTCGGAACTGGGCGGAGCGCGGAAGCTGCGTCACCTTTGACACGTCCGCTTCACCGCTCAGCACCTGAATGGTGTAGTTGCCTGGAGGCAAATTCGAGAACCGATAAATGCCGCGGGCGTTCGTCGTGACCTCGAGCGAGCTGCTCAGACACGAGCACTGCACGATGACGAGCGCTCCCGCGAGCGGCTGACGATCCGTGCTGTTCGTGACCCGACCGCGGATTTCTCCGTCGTCTGCAGCAAAGGCTGCGTTCGGTGACAGCAAAGTGAAGGCCGCCGGAAGGCCAGCCATGAGAAGCGAGAGCGAAGAGGTGAGGACGGTGCGCTTCACGTGCGTGATTCTCCTAAACGTCAAAGATGACGCGTTTCGAAGCACTGCTATATCACAGCCGGGGCCCCTGGATCATCGCGTTTGGACCCGTGACCGACCCTACGGGAGAAATTTCGCTCGATTGTGAGTGCCTCAATCTCCCGCTTTAGGCGCGAGGTTGGCGCGTTCTTCGTATGGCTCTCCTTGACCCCCGCCCACGCCGACGCCCGAAACTCTCCAATTCGCGCTTCCTTCGGCCGTGGCGCTGCTTCGCAGTTGGCGCCGCCTGCCAGAACACGCGATTGGTCGCGCGTATTCGACCGTGAAGGCTTGGGGAGATCCCCAAGTAAAACAGCCACTTGTGCGATTCAGCCAGCCACGGTGCGCCGCGCCCATCATGCGGGCAGCTGCGGTCCTCTGGGACCCCGAATTGACCGGTTCTTCGCGGGGAGCACAGCGCCCTCCCCAGGGACAATCAACCGGCCGACTCCGCGGCGTCCGAACCCGAGATCGCACCCTCCCCCCGTGAGAGGACAACCCCAAAACAGCGAGATCCGCTAGAAGCGCCCTTGCAGCACGAGTCCGCCGAGTGATGGCAACACGGACACCGACGGAGTCTCTTCGCCGAGCGCGCCCGCTTGCTTGCGGAACTTGAGCCCCATGCCAACTCCGGCGCCGAGGACCGCCGCCCCGACAACCGTGACGGGCAAGCCCACAGCGAACAGCATCGTGTTCGCGCGGTCCCCCTCCGTCTTGTGATCTTGGATGTCGTTGTAGGTGTCTTGGCAGCTGGTGCCCATCTGACTCGCGGTCCCACAGTTGTTCGCGTTGTAGGCGTCGAAGTCTTCCGCGAGAGCATCGGATGCTTTCTTCCCCTGCTGTCCAAAGACAACTGTGAGAGCGGCGCCGGCCGCGAGCAGCACACCGCCGGCGCCCGCGCCCGCGCCGAGCCAGAGTTTGCTCTTTTTCATGAGCGCCGCGCGGCGCTCTTCACGATCGTCGGGCACCTGCGCCGCGCCCGTTTCTGGACCTTCTGCGGCGTTACGTGCGGCCTCTGATTCGGCCTCAAGCACCTCGATCTGTCCGTCAATTCGCGCGATGGTCCCCTCGATCTTCTCCGTCGTCTCTCTCGCCGCATCCGGGTCGAGCAAATCGTTCTTGCGAATCTCGCCGAGGTAATTTTGGTAGGCGGTCTTGGCGTTGCGAAGCGCCTGCACGTCTTTTTTGTTCTCGCCGAGGCGCTCGTAGGCCAACGCAATATTGAACAACACCGCTGCGTTTCCCGACAGCGCGTACGCCTCCTCAAACTTCGGGATAGCCTCCTCAAACCGGCCCAACCGGAACGCGGTCTTGCCCGCCTTGTAGGCCGCGCGAGCCTCGTCCGACGCGGTGGCCTCCGCGGGGGCTTCCTCCGTGGTCGACGCCTCCGCGCCTTCCGCCGCCGGCTCGTGCGAACTGTTCACGCGCTGCGCGGTGCCTTGCATATCGCCGGCGAGCGCGGTGCTAGGAAATGAGAGGGACGCCACCAGCGTCGATGCCAGAACGGTCAAGGGAGCTTTCCTCATGATGGGGCGACCCTATCACAAGTCGATACGCTCAACGTCGGACACCGCCAGGCTCTCGCCGATAAAAATCGCCCCCACGCGGGCGAATCGTCGCGGCTCGTCCGTGGCGAGAAAGCGGACATGACCCCGCGCAGACCCGGTTTCGAGGCCACGCGCGCGCAGTTCCGTCTGAACCGCGAGCGCGGTGGTCCCCGCCGAATCGACCACGGTCACCTTTGGACCTAGGAAGGTCTCCACCGCGCCACGAAGAATCGGGAAGTGGGTGCAGCCGAGCACGAGCGCATCCACCGTGGGGGCGCCCGTCTCCGGAGAGATGAGCGGCTGCAGATACGCGCGCACGGCCGCCTCGGCCACTGGGCCGCTCGCCCACCCCTCCTCGGCCAACGAGACGAACAGCGCGCACGCCAGGGACGTCACTGTCGCAGATGGCTCGATGCCTGCGATTGCGGCGTCGTACGCCCCCCCCGAGACGGTGCCAGGCGTCGCGAGGACCGCCACGTGCTTCGTCGTCGTCGCGGCGCACAGGGCCCGCGCCCCCGGATCGATGACGCCGAGCACCGGCACTGGAGCCAGGCGCGCGCGAAGGTGCTCCACGGCCACCGCCGAAGCGGTGTTGCAGGCGATAACGACCATCTTGACGTCCCGCGCGACAAGGTGGGCCGCCGCTTGCTCAGCGTAGCGCCGGACCGTCTCCGGACCTTTCGTCCCGTACGGAAGTCGAGCGGTGTCCCCAAGGTAGACGAAAGACTCCCCGGGCATGGCGTCCCGAAGGGCGCGGAGGACCGTCAGTCCTCCGACCCCCGAGTCGAATACGCCGATGGCTCGCGGGTCCACGCGTGACCCGCTAGCTGCCTCGCAAGAGATTGCGAGCGATGACCATTCGCTGCACTTGCGAGGTCCCCTCGTAGATCTGCATCAGCTTCGCGTCTCGGTAGAGTTTCTCCACCGGATACTCTCGCGTGTAGCCGTAGCCGCCGAAGACCTGAACCGCATCTGTGGCGCAGCGGACGGCGGCGTCCGCCGCGTAGCACTTCGCGAGTGAAGAAGTCATGGGCCGCTTGAGGCCTTGGTCTACCTCCCATGCAGCCTTCGTGTACAGCAAGCGCGTGGCCTCGTAGGCGATGGCCATGTCGGCGAGGATCATCTGGATCGCCTGGTGCTGCGCGATCGGGACTCCGAAGGTCTTGCGCTCGAGCGCGTAGCGCTTGGATTCTTCGAGACAACGGCGAATGATCCCCGCACAGCCCGAACCGATCATCGGTCGAGACTTGTCGAAGACCTCCATGGCCACGTAGAAGCCGCCGCCCGGCTTGCCAAGAAGCTGGTCCTCGGGGATCCGAACATCGTCGAAGATAACGTCGGTGGTATCTGAGGTCCGCTGGCCGAGTTTTTTCTCTTTTTTGCCGACCGACACCCCCTTCGTGTCGCGGTCGACGACGAAGGCAGTGATCCCCTTGTGTCCCATGGCCGGATCCATGGTGGCAAAGCCCGTGTAGAAGCTTGCGTGTCCCCCGTTGGTGATCCACCGCTTCTGGCCCGAGATTACCCACTCGTTGCCGTCCTTGACGATCTTCGTCTTCATGGCCGCAACGTCGGATCCCGCGTCCGGCTCTGAGCAGGCATAGCTCACGAAGCAAAACTCATCCATCAAGCGACCGAGCCACTTCTTTTTCTGCTCGGGCGTACCAGCGACCATCAGCGGCAACGATCCGAGGTGGTTGCACATGACCGAGGTCCCGATGCCGGCGCAGCCGTAGGAGAACTCCTCCGAAATCAGGCAGCCCTCCACCGTGGACAGGCCGAGGCCTCCAAACTCCTCCGGGACCTCCACGTTCATCAAGCCCAACTCCCACGCCTCTCGAAACACCTCCACCGGGAAGGTCTCGGTCTCGTCCCACTCGTGGACGCCAGGGATGACTCGCTCCGCGACAAACTTGCGGGCGGCCTCGGTCAGTTGCTCTTGTTCTTCGGAAAATGACGGATTGAACATGATGTCTCTCGTTGGCGCGCGTCGCGACTTGTGTCGCGTCAACACGTACCCGATGGATGAGTATCCCCGCATACGCGTCGGCGCAAGCGACCGCGGGGCAAAATTCTCACGCACGCAAAGATGGCGTTCGAGCGCCGCTCACTTGGCCTTCGAGGGAGGCTCCGCAGCGCGAGCCTTGCGACGTGCCTCTCGCGCCGCGCGGCGACGGTCGCGCGCGTGCGCATCTTCGGCCCCCACGACCGCGGCGCGTCCCCCGAGCACGTAGCCGATCACAACGCCGAGCAGCAGGATCCCCGGGATGTAGATGAAGTGGCCGAGCGTCATGGCCCGTCCACAGCTTGTTCCCCTCGCCGTTCGAGCTCTCGCCGCAGCGCCTGAAGATCTCGTTGCTGCCGAGCGCCGCGCACCAGCAAGACGATCGCGAACCCGCAAAACAGCGACCACAAGATCCCATAGGCCCACACGATGTGGCTGTAATCGCTGGCGACCTTCGCCTCCACCTCCGCCTCGTAGGTGCGTTTGAGGGCCACGGTCTCCTTGTCGAGGCCGGTCACAGCTTCGTACCCGTCCTCCGCTTGGGCGGGGGCGGGTACCGCACCTTGATCGGCGGTGGGAGGGGTCTTTGTGGACGTAGGAATTGTGGGGTTCATGCTGACCTTCCCGAGGGCGCGGTGTGCTCCGGTGGCGCCACGTCGCTCGCAGACAGCGCGAGCCACGCCTCATCAAGCCGACGCCCCACCCGCTCTTGCCGCAGTCGAAGCTCAAACAGCGCGAAGCTGCAGGCAAGGATCGCGAACAAGCACGGCCAGAGGCTAGCCCACATCTCTGGGGGCAACGACTGCACCACCTGCGCCTTGGGATGCGTCGTCTTCCAAATCTTCACGGAGTAATAGATGATCGGTACATCGAGGGCGCCAAAGACCGCGAGCGCCGCGGCGAGGCGTGCGGCCATGGGTCCACCGAACTTTGCGACGATCAAATAGGCGATGAAGACGAGCTCAAGGAGCGCCGTCGTGACCAGGCGCGCGTCGCCCGTCCACGGCGTTCCCCATGTCGCGTCGCCCCAGATCGCACCGGACATCAGCGCGCCGATGCCGAGCAGCGCGCACACCTCCCCCGCCGCCTTCGCCACGTCCTCTGCGCGCTCGGAGCGGCGCAGCAGCTGCAGCACCGCCGCCACCCCGGAGATCATCGCGAACAGCATGAGGCCCCAGGCCATCGGTAGATGAAAGTAAAAGATCTTTTGAGCCGTGCCCATCTCCGACTCGATCGGCGTGTGCAAAAATACCCGCTGAAGCGCGTAAGGGAAGGTCACCAGCGCGGTGCACAAGAGGACGCCGGGGCGCCCGAACGATCGGGACAGAGCACTCATCTCGAGTCGTCTCCTAGCATATTCGGACCCACTTCTCCTCCTCGCGGAGCACGCGCCCCGCCCGCACCTCTGGACGAGTCGCCGCCGCCAGAACCCCGCGCCGCGCCACCGACGAGCACGCTCTCAAAGAGGGCACCGCCCACGATCAGCAAAATCACGTCCACAGCGGCGATCTTCGCGAGGATATCCCACGCGCCTGGATGGGCCTGAAGCACCCGCTGGGTCGCGACCAGGCTCATCATGAGCACTGGCGTCGTGAGCGGATACAACACCACCGACAACAGCACGTTCTTACCGCCGCCGTGGGCCAACCCTGCCGCGAAGAGCGTACCAACGGCGGCGAATCCCGCGCACCCGAGCAGGACGGTCGCGAGCATCTCAAGCGCGGACCAGCCCTCCACCCCGCTGCTTGGGAACACCACCATCAGGCCGGGCACCAGCACCGCCGAGCACACACACAACACCAACAACGTCACCGAAAACTTCGCGCCGTAGATAGCCACCCGATTCACGGGCGCCGCGAGCAGCGCCCCGAAGGTGTCGGCCTCTCGCTCGCGCTCGAAGACCCGCGTGAGCGTCAGCGCACCCACGAACGCGAGCGCGATCCAGAGCATCCCCGGCACCGCCTTGGGCTGGGCAGACTTGGACATTTCGGCGAAGCTGACCGCGTACAACGCCAAGATCACGACCGTAAAGAAGACCGAGGTGATCAACAACTCAAGCTCTCGCAACTCCTGTCGGAGGTCGTTGCGGGCGAGGATCCATGTCTGACGAAGCGCCGTCACCGAGGCATTTTGTAGCACGGAGAGCGGTCCAGCCCCACTTCAGGCGCCAACGTGCCAGTCGTCGAGACTGTGCGTCGTCGGCGACCTGCGCCCCCGGGGCGTCAACGGGGGCGCCCACCTTCAGCGGGGCCCGCTTGCGCTCGACTCCTGCAGCCGCGTCTTCAAGCCCGCGGCCCCCTCGTCGACGCCGCGTTCCAGCGGGCTCCCCAGTCGCCCCGATTGGAGCAGAACGACCCGGTCGGACACTTCGCACAGCCGCTCGAGGTCGTGCGATGAGAGCAACACGCTCGCACCACGCCCCTTCGCGTCCTGCAACACGCGACGGACAAGTTCTTGGCCATCCATGTCGAGCGCGGTGAACGGCTCGTCGAGCAACATCAAGGAGGGCCGCGCCGCGATCGCGCGCGCGAGCACCACCCGTTGTGCCATCCCGCGCGAGAAGGTCCGGACCGCCTGGTCGCTCACAGCCTCAAGTCCGACGGTCATGAGCGCCTCACCCGCCGACATGGTCTCGAGCCCGCGGGCGCTGCGTAGGTCGGCGAACAGCCGCAGGTTCTCGCGAGCGCTCAAAAGTGGATAGAGTTGGGGTGCGTGGGTGACAAAGGCGACCTGCTCGCGGACCCCCTCGTGCAGCCCCACCTGCCCCGAAGCACCAAAAATAAGTTCGCCGCTGTCCGCGTCTTCAAGCCCGGCGAGAATCCGAAAAAGCGTGGTCTTGCCGGCGCCGTTGATGCCGGACAACCCGGTAATTTGCCCGGCACCCAGCGTCAGGGACACCCCGCGAAGCACCGCGGTCCTGCCGAAGCTTTTGACCACGGAGCGAAGCTCGCAGGGGATGATCGAGGCGCTCACGCCCCTCGATTGTGCCCGGCGTCTCGCAGAGAGTCGAGCTTTCGACACACCTCATCGAGCGCTGCCACGAGCGCTGCTTTGCGCGCGGCCACGTCGCCCGCGTCCGGGTTCACGTCCAGCGCGGCGATGCGTTCCAGCAGCGACGTACGACGAGCTTCGAGGGCGCCCGCCGCCGACAGCCGTCGACGAAACAGCAGGCTCCCGCCGATCAATCCGCTGAAGGCGACGATCAAACCCACGCCAAGCTGCTTCGCCCACTGCGCGCTCGTGGGCAAGTTGGAGACGGTGACCTCGACCCCGGCGCCGGTGTCGGCCCAGTTGTCGGCGGTGCACCCTTCCCCGGCGGATCCACAGTCCCCCTCCTCCCAATCGCCGATCTTGAGCTCGTACAGCTTCACCTGGGCCGCGCCCTCCTCGTGCGGCGGCGCGCGCCCGGGACCCTCGGCCCCCTTGGACACCGACAGGTCTGGCGCGAGCACCGCCGTGGCCTGGACCAATGGGAACGGCGCCGTCCACTCGTACACCGCCTCGCCGTCGTGGGGCAGCAAGTAGGCCGTCGAAAGTTGAACGATCTCGCCGGGCTCGATCGGTCGAGCGAGCGTCGCGAACGGAGCGCTCTCCTGCTCGGTGAGCCACCGCTTCGCCTGGGGCATTACCTGCAGCCCATGGGCGCGGGATGCTCCATAAATTCGCACCTCCTGCGAAGGCCAATAAGCAAATTCGCCCTCTGCAAAAACCTCATAGATCTGAATGACTTGAGACTCGTTGTTCTCGAGCGGTCTGACCTCGATTTGGACCGCTGACTTGAGGATATTTCGGTCCCTGGAGACGGGGAAGGTTCGCACCTGCGTGCGCAGTCCTGCTGCGTCGAGCAGCTCAAAAAATGAGGAACGAAACGGTGCGTCGTCACGCTCGATGACGAGCGAGTACAGCCCCTCGGAGCCCGTCGGGAGCCCGTCAAATCTCGCCTCCCCTCGCGCGTCGGTCCTCGCAGACCAGCGCTGTTTTTGTCCGGTCATGTCACGGCGCTCCGCCGTCACTGCGAGTCCCGACACGGGCGCGCCGGTGGCGTCGATCGCTTGGCCGACCAACGTGCCGGGTGGAAGGCTCGGATCGAATCGCGGCGGCTGGGCCTTCACCGCCTTCGTGGGAGTAGGCGGCGACGCTTGAGGCTGATCGAGCACGCGGGAGGGCGTAAACACCACCGCCATCGGCGTATCCCCCATGGTGAAGGGCACGCTGCGTCGGGGGGGCTCTCCCTCCACGACTTGTGCGACCACGATGATCGTGCTGCCCGTCTCGATGGCTGGCGCCGTCAGCCCCTTGAAGAACGCCCGACCGTCCGCGTCGGTCACCGTCTCCCGGAGCGCTGGTGCCCCACGGTCTTCTCCGGGAGGCCAAATCTCGATGGTGATGGCCTGCCCCGCTTGAGGCTGAGGACGCTGGGCGTTGGGCTCAATGAGTCCGACCACCAAGGTGCCCGGCCCCCGAACGCCTGTGGCGTCCGCCGGCAGCGCAAATGGAACTCCCTCTCGAAAGTCGACGTCAGCCGCACCGGGCGCGCTGGCGCCGTGAGCGGGCGCCCCAGCCGGCGAGACCGCAGCGCCGCCCCGCTCGACCGGTGTGGCACCTTTCACGAGCAGCACCCGTGACCCCATGTCCGCGCGCACCTGGATCGGGAGCGTCTCCACGGGCGCCTCGCCGAGCACGGCCGAGGCCTTCACCACGCGCCCCACGAAGCCCGAGAGCCCCGTAAGTGTGGCGCGCCCAGCCGCATCCGTGGTCGCGTTCAACGCCAGCGGTGGGCCTCCATCCGCGGCGCTGAGGGTCACCTCCACGCCCACCGCCGGCTCCGAAAATCCACCGAGCAAGCAGCGCACTGTGAGCTGGTCGGCAGGCACAGCGGGATCGGGACGCGGGATCCCAGACATCTGGATCGGATCGGGCATGCCGGGGGCTGCGCTCGCCACCCACGGTGTCACCAGCGCCGACCCGGCGCCGATCGCCGCCGCCAACACGGCCCCGCGAAGCGACCGGAAGCCCCGCATCCGCCCGCTGTACGCCCTCAAGACTGTCCCTCCGCGAATCCTTCGCCGCAGGCCTTGCAAAAGCGGGCATCAGGGTCGTTGCGGACCCCACAGGCGCCACAATCAGCCGAGGACGGGATTTGCTCTGGAGAGCCGTTCACGCCCTGCTCGAGCGCGGTCACCGTGAGCGGATGGAGCGCACCACCCTTGTCGAGCCCGCGCATAAGCTCCACAGCTCGCAGCTTGTAGCGCTGCAAAATCGCGGTGTGGTCCGCCGTGGACAGCTTGCCCATGGCGTGATCAAAGTCGAGCTCTTTGATGGCGCGGAGCACCCGGCGTTGCTCTTGCGCCAACTCGGAGCGCTCCACCCCGCCTGGCGACCCCGCCGCACGCGCGAGGGCGCCGTCATCTCCACCCGCGAGGGCGGTGACCACGGCGAACATCTGTCGGAGCGTCGCGAGCAGCACCACGCCGGCCATGCTGAGCACCAACACGGAGGCGTCGAGTTCCGCGCCCATCCCCACCATCAACCCACCCGCGAGCGTCACCGCGAGGGTCGCCGAAAGCAGCAGCCACCGTCCACGCTCACTCATAAACCCGCCGGGCTCCTCCGCACCGCCTGCTGCTCACACATGGGACTGATCCTTGTCCCGCCGGCGCGTCCCGATGCAGATGGCGCAGCCGAGCAACATCACGGATGTGCCGATCCAAATCCAGTTCACCAACGGGTTGTAAAACACCCTCAACTGAGTCCACCCGCTGGTCATGTCCACGGTCTGCATGGACACGTAGACATCGGCGCCCGCGGTCATGTAGCGCGCGACCTCGGTGGTGGGCTGATCGGGCAGTTGAAAGTACCACCAGCGCGCAGGTTCCAGCGTGTCGACCACCTCTCCTTGCCGCGCGAGTGAGCGCGTCCCCGGCTCCACCGCAGCGTCCACGCGCACCTCCACGTCCGCGGTGATCATCTCTTTTTGCCAGTCCTCCGACGTGCGCAGGCCGGCGTGAACGATGACGTAGTCCCCCAAGGTCAGCGCGTCGCCTGGCCGCAAGTTGGCCTTGCGTTCGATTTTGTAGGAGTTTCCAGCCCAGCCAAAGAACATCAGCACCACGCCGAGGTGGATGATGTACCCCCCGTAGCGACGCCGCGCCCGACGCAAAAGACGAATGCTCGCGTCGACGAGGGAGGTCCCCGGCGTCCCCCGCCGGACCGCGCTGATCCCCCGCCAGAACTCTTGTACGATCGTCGCGGTGGTGAAGCCGCACAGGCCAAAGCATGCGAGCCCCCACTTCAACCCGCGCGGCAGGTTCGACATATCAAGCTCTGTCTGCCCGGCAGCCGTGAGCATGGGATCGAGCAGCACAAACGCGGAGATGACCGTGGTCACGGCACCCGCGACCAGCGGAGCCATGAACTGCCGCTGCAAGCTGGCCGTCGAGGTTTTTCTCCACGCCAAAAGCGGCCCCACACCCATGAGCAG
>JBDQGY010000077.1:0-16916 GCA_040265175.1 Nannocystaceae bacterium | reverse complement strand
TGCCACCACACAAGTCACCCCGCGGGTGCGGGCGCGTGGGAAAATTCGGTCACGCATCGGTGCGAACATAGGCGATGTTGTGGCAAAGCGCCACGCTCGGGGTTGGCGCGCTGTCCGAGCGTTTGATGGGCTCGTTGGTGCCGCGTCAGCTGACGACGATGCGGCCGTTGCCCGACGGGTCGATTTGCTGCTTGATGTCTGCTTGCGCGTTGATCGTCACTTTGCAAGCGTCTCCCGTGGGTCCGCATTGCTCCGGGATCTCCACCATCACGGGCAGGTATGCAGAGGCGCCCGGGGACACTTCTTGGCCGACCTCGACCGTGTGCTCCTTGAGCACACGTTGGGTCCATTCGGGAAGGAGCGCGCCGCGTTGGCTGGCCTCCGCGGCGTCACTGTCTTGGACGATATTCCCGTCGGCGTCTACCCAGTGCCGTCGCGCTTCGAGCACCCGCATGATCAGCGCGTCGACCGTGGCGGCCTTGTTTCCACCCTCCACGACCACGTTGACTTCGAGTTCGCTGCCACGGCCGACCATGGCGTTGTTGGTCTGCACCAACACCTTCGCGCCGTCGCCTCCGAGACTGTCCTTCATTTTTTCCGAAAATCCGATCACAGCCTAGGAACGCTACGACAGGTCGAAGGCCAAATCTACGCGGGCGGAGACGTCTCATGGGCTGGCGTGGGAGGGCCCTTGCGTTCCAGCTGTCAGACCGTGCGCGTGATCCGCGCATCCGAAGATGCCCCGGGTGCGAGCATTCCAACGTTTGCAGGGGTCGATTCGAGGGCCGGTAGCGGTTGACGAGCGGACGAGGTGCGCGCATGCTCGAAGAAGGACCAACCCTCACGTAAGGGTAAGGTTTGGGTCGACGCCATGCCAACACTCATGAAAATCGGGGAACTCTCCCGAAAGACCGGAAAGACGGTCCGCGCGCTCCATCTTTACGAAGAGCGGGGGCTGTTGCAGCCGCGTCGGTCGGCGGGAGGCTTTCGTCTGTACGGGCCTGACGAGCTCGCGCGGGTTTATTGGATCGGCAAGCTCCAAGATCTCGGCTTTAAGCTCGCGCAGATCTCTGGGCTGCTGTCCGCGGTGGCAACCGCTGACAAGGCGCCCGCCGCGATGGTGGGCGTCCGAGAAATCTTTGATGAAAAGCTCAAGCAGACGCGCGAGCAGCTCCAGCGGCTTGAGCGGCTTGAGCGTGACTTGGAAGAGAGTCTCGCGTACCTCGAAGCCTGTCGCACGTGTGACGAAGCGGTCTCTGTGGAGTCGGCGTGTGGGGAGTGTCGCAGCGACCGGCACGTCATCCCTGAGTCAAGTCTCGTCGCCGGAATTCACCTGCGAAACGACGCGGGCCTCGCATCCTCGAGAGAGCGGAGCTGACGATGAACCAACAAGAACACATCTACCTCGATTACGCGGCCACGTGCCCCGTGGACCCCACCGTATTGCAGCACATGCTGCCCTTTTTTACGGAGCACTTCGGCAACGCAGCGAGCCGCACCCACGCCTTCGGCTGGGACGCGGAGGAGGCAGTCAGCCGAGCCCGCAGTCAGGTGGCCGATGTGATCGGCGCCGACGCCAAAGAGATCGCGTTTACCAGCGGGGCCACCGAGGCGAACAATCTCGCGCTGAAGGGCGTCGTGGAATTCCTCAAGGACAAAGGCAACCACGTGATCACCGTGGTCACCGAACACAAGGCGATCCTCGACACTGGCAAGCACCTTGAGCGCAACGGCGCGGAGGTGACCTACCTCCCGGTCGATTCCTCAGGGCTGGTGAGCATGCAAGCCCTTGCCGACGCCATTCGACCCGAGACCGTGCTGGTGTCGGTCATGTTCGCGAACAATGAGACTGGTGTGGTCCAGCCCATCGCCGAGATCGGCGCGCTGTGTCGCAGCAAGGGGATCATGTTCCACACGGACGCCGTGCAGGCCTATGGCAAGATGCCCATCGACGTGAACGAGATGAATATCGACTTGATGAGCATCTCCGCGCACAAAATCTACGGTCCCAAGGGGGTGGGGGCGCTGTACGTACGCCGTCGTCGACCCCGCGTACGAATCACCCCCCAGATCCACGGCGGCGGACACGAGCGCGGCAACCGCTCCGGCACACTCAATGTGCCAGGAATCGTCGGCTTCGGTGCGGCCGCGGAGCTCGCCCAGACCCGAATGAGTGAAGAGGCCGCGCGGACCATCGAGCTGCGTGAGCATCTGCAGTCCCGGCTTGAGGCTGAGATCCCAGATACCATCGTCAACGGCTCGCTCGAACAGCGTCTCCCCGGCACCCTTAACGTCTCCTTCGCGTACGTCGAGGGTGAGTCGCTGCTCATGGGCCTCAAGGGCATCGCGGTCTCGTCGGGATCGGCGTGCACCTCTGCGAGCCTCGAGCCGAGCTATGTGCTCAAGGCGATGGGCCTCGATGACGAGATGGCCCACTCGAGCCTGCGCATCTCCATCGGCCGCTTCACGACCCGTGAAGAATTAGATTCCGTCGCGGATCGTATCCGTGACCAGGTAGAGCGCCTCCGCGCCATGTCTCCGCTTTGGGAGATGAAACAAGAAGGTATCGATTTGAAGTCCATTGAGTGGACGCACCACTGAACCCCGCAGCAAGTTTGGAGTCATCATCATGGCGTACAGCGAAAAAGTTATTGATCACTACGAGAACCCCCGCAACGTCGGGTCTTTGGATAAAACCGCGGAGGACGTGGGCACGGGAATCGTCGGGGCGCCGGCGTGCGGCGACGTGATGAAGCTTCAGATCAAGGTGGAGGACGGCGTCATCACGGATGCGAAGTTCAAGACCTACGGCTGCGGCAGCGCCATCGCGAGCTCAAGCCTCGTGACGGAGTGGGTCAAGGGCATGAAGATCGACGAGGCCTCCGAGATCAAAAATCACCAAATCGCGGAGCACCTCGCGCTCCCGCCGGTCAAGATCCACTGCTCCGTGCTCGCGGAGGACGCGATCAAGGCGGCCATTGAGAACTTCCGCTCCAAAGCGGAGGGGGGCGACGAGGGGTGAACACCGTCGCTGCGACGGCGGTGACCCCGTCGACGAGGGAGGAGCGCCACGGCGCGGTAGAAACGGCCACGTTGGACATCACGTCGCGCGCGGCGAAGAAGATGCGCGACCAGCTCAAGAGCCGCGGAACGCCAGAGGCGTTCATACGCTTCGGTATCCGCGGCGGGGGCTGCACAGGCTTCTCCTACATGTTTGAGTTTTCGGATCAAAAACGAGACAGCGATCACGTGTTCGAGAAGGACGGCGTGAGCGTCCTGGTCGACCCCAAGAGCATGACGCTCGTTCGTGGGACGACCCTGGATTTCGAGACGGGTATTCGTGGTCACGGTTTTAAGTTCGAGAATCCCAACGTGTCTGATGCCTGCGGATGCGGCGAGTCAGTGAGTTTCTAGCGTGTCCTTGGCTGCCGTCGACCCCGCGTTGGACCACTTCGCACGCCTTGGGCTCCCTCGGCGTTGGTCCCTCGACAGTGGCGCGCTTCAAGACGCCTTTGTCGCCCGAGCCAAGGAGGTGCACCCGGATAAGTATTCCGACGCGCCGCCCAATGTCCAGGCGCGGGCGCGGACGCACAGCAGCTTGATCAACGAGGCGCATCATGTCCTCAAGGATCCGCTTCGGCGGGCCACCTATCTCTCGAAGCTCGCGGGCTTCGATCTCGATGGCGCGGGCGAGGCGGGCGGGGCCCCGACACCCTCGCAGACGTTTTTGCTCGAGATGATGGAGCGCCGCGACGCAGCGGAGTCGCTCCAAAACGACGCGGAGCGAGAGGCGCTGCTTGATGAGGTGCTCCGCGAACGAGGGGTCACCTTTCAGGGCGCCGTGGCCGCCCTCGACGCGGGGGGTTCTGCCGCGGCCGCCGAGGCGCTGGTGGTGGTGCGATACCTCGATCGCTTCGTCGAGTCGCTCGAGGAGGCGCTCGACGACGTTTAAGGGCCGTCGTCATCGCGGCGGCCGGGAATTCGAAGGACCATGACCACCAAGGGAGTTGAGATTGAGGGCGCCGGGACGCTCTTTCAGATCGCGGAGCCAACCGCGTCCACGTCCAAGAGACGGATCCCTGGTCGCGCCATCGGGATCGACCTAGGGACGACACATTCCCTGGTCGCGATCGCGCCGAACGGGTCGCCTCCGAAGGTGCTCGGAGACGGTGAGTCGCTCGTTCCCTCCGTCGTGTCCTACGCGTCTGAGGTGGTGAGCGTGGGAGAGGTGGCGCTTGAAGATCGAGCCGTCGCGCCGTCGCGTGTCCTTGCGAGCATTAAGCGCATGATGGGGCGGAGCGTGGAGGATATCGATTTTTCGCATCCGTACACGCTCGACGCCGCGAGCGAGCAGGTCGTGCGGATCGTCGTAGGGGGGGACTCGAAGACCGTCAGTCCCGTAGAGGTGTCGGCGGAGATCTTGCGACATCTCGCGGGGCGAGCGAGCGCGGCGCTCGGCGAGACACCGCAGGGTGCCGTAATTACCGTGCCGGCCTACTTTGACGACGCGCAGCGTCAAGCGACCAAGGACGCCGGACGACTCGCGGGGTTGCAGGTGTACCGGCTGCTGGCAGAGCCTACGGCAGCGGCGTTGGCCTACGGCCTCGACAAGGGCGGGCAGGGCTGCTTCGCGGTCTACGATCTCGGCGGCGGCACCTTCGACATCAGTGTGCTGCGTCTGCGCGACGGTGTGTTCCAGGTGCTCGCGACAGGCGGCGACTCAGCGCTCGGTGGTGACGATTTTGACCGGGCGCTCGCGCGACACCTGCTGGAGCAGGGGGGCTTGGATTCACCGACGTCGGCCCAGATCTCCGCGGCGCAGGCGCTAGCGCGGACTGTGAAGGAGGCGCTCAGCGACGCGGAATCGGTACACGCCAGGGACGACGCGCTCGGCGTGGCCGTCGACGTCACCCGGGAGCGCTTGGAGGAGCTTATCAGGCCGCTGGTGAGGCGCAGCGTCCGTGCGTGTAGGAAAGCGCTCAAGGACGCGGGGGTTGTGACCTCAGATTTGGACGGGGTGGTGCTTGTGGGTGGGTCCACCCGTGTGCCCCTTGTGGCCCGTGAGGTGGGGGCGTTCTTTGGGCGCCCACCGCTGGCGGACATCGATCCCGACCGTGTCGTGGCGATGGGCGCGGCGATCCAAGCGGACATCCTCTCCGGGAACCCTCGCGGGGACGTGACCTTGCTCGACGTGGTTCCGTTGAGCCTCGGGCTGGAGACCATGGGCGGCATCGTCGAGAAGATCGTGCCCAGGAACGCCACCATCCCGATCGCGGCGCGGCAGGTGTTCACCAATTATTCGGAGCAGCAGACAGCCATGTCAATTCACGTAGTCCAAGGGGAGCGCGAGCTCGCGGATGACTGCCGCAGCCTCGCGCGCTTTGAGTTGCAGGGGATCCCGCGGCTCCCGCCGTCCATGGCGAGGGTGGAGGTGACCTTTCAACTCGACGCAGACGCGCTGCTGACGGTGACGGCGAGAGAGTTAATGACGCAGGTGAAGCAGACGGTAGAGGTGGTCCCCACCTACGGGTTGTCGGAGGTCGAGATCGAACAGATGGTGGAGGAGAGCTACGACTACGCCGGGGACGACTATGCCGCTCGGAGCACCGCTGAGGCGCGGGTGGAGCTTGGACGTGTGATCCTCGCGGTGGAGGCGGCCATCGAGGAACTGACGCCTCAAGATGGAGCCCAGGCTGCAGCGCCCGCAGATCCCGACGTGGGCTCGGCGAAAGAGGCGCTCGTGGGAGCAAGGTCTGTGATGGACACGGGGGGCGCCGACGCGAAGATGCTAAACGCCGCGCGCAAGACCCTGGAGAGCGCGAGCGAGCCGCTTGCACGCCGCCGAATGGAGGCTGCTTTGTTGGCGGGGATGTCTGGAAAGACCCTCTCCCAGGTGGAGTCCTCCATGGATGAAGAACAAAAACTCGCGCCTCGACGAGGTGCCCACGAGGCCGAGACCGTCGGCGAAGGAGATCAGCATGCCTAAGGTGAAATTTATTGGGGGTCCAACCGTGGTGGAGGTTGTGGCTCAGCCCGGTCTCACCCTGCTTGAGATCGCAGAGGAGAACGGCGCGCGGCTGGGCTCCGCGTGCGGAGGGGTGTGCGCCTGCTCCTCGTGTCACGCGTGGATTTTGGAGGGGGGGGACTCGCTCGACGAATCCTCGGATGCGGAAGAGGACCGTCTTGACATGGCATTCGACGTGCGGCCCAACAGTCGCCTCGGTTGCCAAGTACGCGTGAAGGAGACAGACCTCGTCGTGCAGCTGACCGAAGAGAGCCTGCAGACGTTTTTGAACGAGCACCCCGAGCATCGTGAGGGCTAGTCGCGCGCGGATCCGCGACGGATCAGGTCGGGATGTCGGGGATGTGGAGGGCTTGCGGAAGGTGGCTCGTTAGATTCGACGCCACCGCCTTCCAGGCGCCCGCGCGTCCTTTGAGGACGTGGACGCTCGCGAGGTCTACTGGTGCGTTGAGAGATTGTTCGCTGCGGAGTAAGGTGGCCAGCACCACCTTGATGACCCCCTTGTGGAGCACGGCCACCACGTGGGGTGCCCGCGCGGCGCCGTTCGGTTCGAACACTGCGGGCACGGCGTCTCGAATGGTGGAGGTGAAGGTGGGTCGATGGGAGCCCCCGCCGGGGTAGGTGAACTCGTGTTTCTCGGCTTGCCAGCGCGCGTAGCCTTCGGGGTCGCGCGCGCGTACTTCTTCGATGGTCCAGCCTTCCCAGGCGCCAAAGTCGACCTCACGAAAGGCCTCGACCACCGTGATCTCGGGGCTGTTGGGGTGTCGGCGCTGCATGGACTCGGCGAAGGCGTGGGAGCGTCGAAGCGGGCTCGAGATCAGCGCATCCACCGGTCTTGTGGAAAAGTGCAGCGCGGTGGCGTCCGCCTGCGCGAGCCCAAGGGTTGAGAGCGGGACGTCGGTGGCTCCGTACAAACGGATGGAAGATTGACCGGCGGTCTCTCCGTGTCGGATCAGGGTGATCGTTGCCTCGTGCACGCCCGCAGTGTAGGCGAGAAACACCCGTTGCGCCCTGTGTCCGCGGTGGGCGCCGGTGAGAGGCACGGGGTGCAGCCCGCGACGTCCGGAACCGCGGCTGCTGCTGTACCATTGAGTCATGAATGATTCACAAGTCGGAGGGGACGGGGGCGCCGCGCCCGGTGTCCGGATGGTGCGACGGTTGCACGGTGGGCGCGCCATCTCGGAGGGGGCCGGTGTTCGCATCCGCCGCACGGTGGGGCTCCCTGACCTCGACGTATTGGATCCATTTTTGCTGCTCGATGAGTTCCGTTCCGACGACGCAGCCGACTACCTCGCCGGGTTTCCTGATCATCCCCATCGCGGCTTCGAGACCGTCACCTACATGCTCGAGGGGCGCATGGAGCACCTCGATTCGGTGGGAAATCGCGGGAACCTCGGACCTGGATGGGTGCAGTGGATGACCGCCGGTCGGGGCATCATCCACTCCGAGATGCCCCAGCAAGAGCGGGGCTTGATGTGGGGGTTCCAGATTTGGGTGAACCTGCCCGCGGCGCAAAAAATGACCGCGCCGCGCTATCAAGATGTGCCCCCGGACCAAATCCCCGAGGTGACGCTCGAGGGAGCGCAGGTCAAGGTGCTCGCGGGATCGTTCGCAGGTGTAGAGGGCCCCGTGACCGGCGTCTCCACCTCTCCCTTATTCCTCGACGTGTCCTTGGACGCTGGCGCGAGCTGTGAAGTCTTGGTCCCGCGAGGTCACACCGCGTTGTGCTACGGGGTGACTGGGGCGCTGACGCCGAGTCCGGGGCACCTGCCTGTGGAGCGCGGTCAGCTGGTCATCTTTGGGGATGGGGACCGACTCGCGCTGGCGGCCGGGGACGCCGCGTGTCGGTGCATCGTGCTCGCCGGCGCGCCACTCCGCGAGCCCGTGGCGCGCCACGGCCCCTTCGTGATGAACACGCGCGAGGAGCTCGTTCAGGCCGTCGAGGACTTTCGTGGGGGCCGCTTCGTGGAGGCGGGATGACGTTGGAGCGGCTACTTCCCTGAAAATTTCGGGGCGCGTTTTTCGAGGTGGGCGGCGAGCCCTTCCTTCGCGTCCTCGCCCTCAAACAGCCGCTGCTGCAGCTCACGCTCCAGGGCGAGCCCCTCGCCGAGCGGGAGGTCTGCGCCGCTTTGGACCGCGCGCTTGATAAACCCGTTGGCGCGAGACGCCGCGTGGGGCGGGGTCAAGGTGCGGGCGTAGTCGAGGACTTGACCTAAAAAATCCTCCGCGGAGTCCGCGTCGAACAGCTCGTTGAACAGGCCCAACTCGACCGCGCGCTCGTGCTCAAAGACCTCGGCACGCGCCATGAGTTCGATGGCCTTGGCGCGTCCGACGATCCGGACGAGGCGCTGAGTGCCCCCGGTGCCCGGCAACACGCCGAGCTTGGACTCTGGCAACCCCGACTTGCCCCGCCCGCGCCGGGCGATCCTCAAGTCACAGGCCAACGCCACCTCAAGCCCGCCGCCGACGCAGTGTCCGTTGATGGCGGCGATGACGATTTTGGGGGTGTGCTCGAGGCGCAGGAGCGTCTCGTTGGCGTGCAGGCAGAAATTGTACTTGTAATAAGGGTCGGCCCCTTGAAGCATGTTGATGTCGGCCCCGGCGCAGAAAAACTTTTCGCCCTCGCCGGTGAGTACGAGGACATGGACGCTCGGGTCAAAACGCGCTTTCAGCACCGCGGCGTCTAGCTCTTGCATCAACTCGTAGGAGTAGCAGTTGGCAGGTGGGACGTTTAGCGTGAGCAGCGCGATCCCCTCGGAGACAGTGTAGTCGACCCTCGACATGTCGGGAGCATACACTGAGGTGGTGAGCCAGGGTCATCCGTATCAGTTCCCTTTCCACGTCGGCTTCGGGCACTGCGATCCCGCAGGGATCGTGTATTTTCCGAGGTTCTTTGATGTCTTCCATCAGGCCATGGAGTCGTGGTTTGGCTCGCTTGGGTTCCCGTACGCGGAGCTCATCACGGGCCGGAAGATCGGGTTCCCCGCGGTGCACTCCGAGGCGGACTTTCGGGCGCCCTGCGTGTTTGGAGAGCGATTGACGGTGCGGATGAGCGTGGCCAAGCTGGGGCGCTCGTCGCTGCATCTTGCCTACGAAATCTGGGCAGACGAGGAGACCGCGCCGAGGCTCCGGGGCACGACCATCTGCGTGGTGATGGATCTCGACCCCCTCCACGAGTCCTACCGCTCGTCGATGCCGCTGCCCGACGATCTCCGGGCGGCCATCGCTCCGCTCGCTCCGTAACGCCTCGCTCGGTGGCGATGGGTGCTGACTCCGCGAGGCGTTGAGTTTCGTGGCGCCTTCGTGCCATCGTAGCGTGATGAACCCGTTGGCGCGGCTCGGGATTGCGGCTCGTCGCGGATTCGGACGCGTGACGCCCGATCCGTTCGTGCTCGCGTCAGGACTCACCATGTTGACCCTGGTGCTGGCGCTGGTGTTTGGAGATACCGCCGCGGGCCCGAGCGGCGTCGCAGCGCTCGAACTCTCGTTCGCGTGGACGGGGTCGGGGGTGTGGAACCTGCTCGCCTTCTCCATGCAGGCGTGTGTGATGCTCGTGCTCGGCACAGCGCTCGCGGAGACGCCTGTGTTTCAGCGTTTGATTCGTGGGCTCGTCGGGGTCGCGAGGACGCCGCGGGCGCTCGTGGGGCTGACTGCCGTGGTGGCGATCGCGCTCGGCTTGGTGAACTGGAGTCTTAGCCTGATCGGCGGGGCCTTGCTCGCCAAGGCAGCCGGGAGCCGCGCGCGTGAGGAGGGGTGGTCGCTGCACTACCCCATCTTGTGTGCGGCGGCCTACGCCGGGCTGATGGTGTGGCACGGGGGCCTGAGCGGGACGGCCCCACTCAAGGTCACCAACGCCAGCGACGTGGCAGAGGTACTAGGTGCGGACTTGGCTGGGCGCGTTGGCGTCATATCGCTCGACCGAACCATCTTCTCTCCGCTGAACCTCATGGTGAGCGGTGGCCTCTTGGTGATTGGGCCGCTGATGTTCATGGCGCTCACCCCGCCCGGGGGATCCGACAGACAGGCCATGACGGCACCGGCGCCGAAGATCGGAGATGTCGGCGCTGCTGCCGAGACAAGCGAGGAAGGCTGGATCGATCGCGTCGAGTCGAGCGCTGTGTTCACACGGGGCCTCGCGCTGATGATGTTCGCGGGGCTCGGGGTGTTTTTTGTACGCCGCGGTGTCTCGCGGCTGGATCTCAACACTGTGAACTTGACCCTGTGGTGTTTGGCCATGGTGCTCCACCGTGGGCCGCGGCAGTTTTTGGCGGCGTGCCAGCGTGGGATCGAAGGGTGCGCCGGGATTTTGATCCAGTTCCCCCTCTACGCCGGGATCATGGGGCTCATGAAAGTGTCGGGCCTGTCCGTAAAGTTGACCGCGCTCGTGGCGGGAGCCGGGGCCAACGCGCTGGCTGGTCTGACATTCTTAAGCGCGGGCGCGGTGAACCTCTTCGTTCCGAGCGGCGGAGGCCAGTGGGCGGTGCAAGGACCGATCATCATGGAGGCGGCGATTCGGGCTGGGGTGAGCCCTGAGACGGTCCTGATGGCCATGGCCTACGGAGATCAGTGGACGAATATGCTGCAGCCGTTTTGGGCGCTGCCGCTATTGGCAATCACCGGCGTTCGGGCCCGCGATATCGTGGGCTACACCGCGTTGTGGATGCTGGCGGGGGGCGCCTGGATGTTGGGGGGGCTGCTCCTCGCGAGCAGCGCAGGTCCGGGCTAGCCAGGCAGCTCGACCGGGGTCAAGTACACGCCGGAGCGCGACGCCTCGGCGGCGGGAGCTTCGTCCACGGTCCGTCGCCTCGCCGATTTCGCGCGGCGCGGGGCTCCCTCAACCCAGCAGCATCGCTGTCCCGTGTTGCCGGCGGCCTCTTCGATCCGGGTGAGGTGGTTGGCGGTGATTGTCGTGCCGGTCCCCACGAGCACCATGTTCTCCACATAGTAACCTCTGCTGAGGACCATCCCTTCCTCAAGCTCTTCGAGCGACAGGCACGACTCCCTGCGTTTCTCAAACGAGGGAATGAACTCCTTAAGCACCCGCTCTGCCAGATCCGGATGCAAAATAGTCCCCGCCATTTGGAGACAGCGGTCTGTGGCGCGGGTTAAGCGGACGAGGGGGTCACGCTGCTCAAGGCGCGCGAGGGCGGGGTCCGAGAACAGCTGCTCGTAGATGGAGAGGATCTGCAAGAGCCAGGTCCCACGGGGTACATTGCTCAAGGATTCGCGGCCGTCCCAGCGGTGATGATGATGCCGGATCATCATGGAGATCGAGTCCATCCCAGGGACATCGGCGAGCCGATCGGCCAGGGTGCTCGCGTGCGACGCCTTGCCGTGGATCATGTGAGTCTCTTGTGGGAACTGATACAAGAGGGCGTGGTGAACCGCGGCGGCCAACGTGACCTCGCGAATCTCCTCTTCGCTCCACGCCAACGCGCGGGCGCACCGCTCCGTCAACCGGCGAGCCCGTCGCACGTCTTCGCCGCTGTGGTTTCCTTCCATGGACTCCGCGAGGAGTTCGATCATGCCAAAGGAGAAGAAGACCGGGAGGTTGGCGTCGGCGAGGGGATCGTTGGGAGTCGTCGTCCCTACGAGTGTGCTGCCGAGGGCCAAGGACGCTGTGGGGGTCGTGGCGGGCGGACGCGGGGTTCGGTGATGTACGGCCCGGAGTTGTCGTCGATTACTCGCGAGGTCCCGACAGACTTTCTCGTAGCTGCGGGTGAGGCGTCGGACCTTGACGCTCGAGAGCGCGAGCTTCCTGCGGCGGTGAATTTCATCCCCGAACATGACGATGGCTTGGTCGATCTCAAATCGAACGATGTCAGGGTCGATGGGTGTTGAGATCACCTTGGCGACTCCCGCCACGTTGATGGCGTCGACGGCGGTATCGAGCGGTTCGTCCGGCCCGAGCATCAAGATGAGGTTCGTCTCGGGATCGGCCTGCCGTACTTCAGTGAGCCACTCAATCCCGCTACAGCCTTTCAGCCGCGAGCCTGCGATCACCACCTCAATTTCGAGCTCGTCAAGGGTCGTTCTGGCTCGGCTCTCCTCACGAAAACTGAGGACCTCGTAGAATTCTTCGGGGAGGGCGGCGATGACCTCCCTTCTTAATTCGGCGTTGGGTTCGCAAATGAGCACTCTCGGGAGTCGCCGTGTCACCCTCTCAGTATCGACCGATGAACGCCGGAGCTAACGGAAAAAAATGGGATGGACCGACTGCTCGACTCGTGGGATCGCGGTGGCCCGGTGAGGGACAGGTGGGCGCACGTGCGCCCGTAGGCGCTCCCTGGTGGGGAGACGCTTTGCTCCAGTGAGGCCCGCCAGGGCAGCGCCCAGAAAATGACCGCGACGCGGCGTGAGACGTGGCGGCGAGGGGAGGTGTCGGGTGGCGTAACGGGGGTCTTCGCGTCGCAAATGATGCAGCGTCGGTCCCAGGTCTCGGTGGTCAGGATCGCCCCGCCGCTCGGCGCGGAGCGGCGGACAGATGCTAGAGTCTCGGCGATGTCGCCCGGCAAACTTGAGGGGGCTCGGAGGGGTGGCGCGGACAGCAGCGACGCGCGCTGGCGCTGGCGAGTGGATCGCGCCTGGGGCGGTGAGCGGCTCGCGGCGGAGGAGATCGCGGAGGTGTCCCTCGTGTGCAACCAGGGGGTGGCGGAGATCCGTGTGGACGCGCCATATGCAGGAGATCCTGCGCCGCAATCGCCCGCCGGGCGCTGCGATGGGTTGTGGAACTACGAGGTCGTTGAGCTCTTCGTGTGCGGAGATGACCAACGCTACCTTGAGGTGGAGTGCGGACCGCACGGTCACTACCTCGCGCTCTTGCTTCACGGGCCACGGGTGCGCGTGTGTGACGATGTGCCCGTGACTCGGTACGCCGCGACGATCCAGGGGGCGCGGTGGCGGGGGGTGCTGGCGCTCGAGCAGCGGTGGCTCCCGCCGGGTATGGCGTCCGCGAATGCCTATCGCATCACGGGGCATGGGAGCGTGCGGGCCTACGCGGCCGCATCTCCTGGCCATGGTCCCCCCGACTTTCACCGGCTGGAGTTGTTTCAGCCATTGAGCGCGGCGACCGCGACCGACTAGACGCTCATGATGCGGGGGGTGCCGTCCACCAGGATCGGACAACCGGTCTTGGCGCGAAGCTGCTCAAGGTCGACCCCTGGGGCGATCTCCAGCAGCTTGAGGCCCTCCGTTGAACAAGCGAAGTATCCGAGATCCGTGGCCACCTCGTGGACGACGCGGCGTCCTGTCAGCGGGAGTTTGCACTGTTCGAGGAGCTTGGGAGCCCCGGATTTACTGGTGTGTTCCATGGTGACCACGACCCGCCGTGCGCCGGCCACGAGGTCCATGGCGCCTCCCATGCCCTTGACCTTCTTCCCGGGAATCATCCAGTTGGCCAGGTCTCCTTGGGCAGAGACCTCCATGGCGCCGAGAACACACAAGTCGAGGTGGCCCCCGCGAATCATGGCGAAGCTCTCGTGGCTGCCGAAGAAGGACGCACCTTTACGGGCGGTGACTGTCTGCTTGCCCGCGTTGATGAGGTCCGGGTCCACGTCGTTCTCCAGGGGGAACTCACCCATTCCGAGGAGTCCGTTCTCGCTGTGGAGCACCACGTCCATCCCCTCCGGGATGTGGTTGGCGACGAGGGTGGGCATCCCGATTCCGAGGTTCACATAGAACCCGTCCTTGAGTTCTTGCGCGACGCGTCGGACGATTTGATCTCGGGTGAGGCTCATGATGCTGCGCTCCTTACGGTCTTAAATTCGATGGGCTTGTCGTAGCGCTCACCTTGGATGATCCGGTTGACGTAGATCCCCGGAGTTTGGACCTCGTTGGGATCCAGTTCGCCCGGCTCCACGAGCTCTTCCACCTCGGCGATGGTCACCGTCGCGGCCGTGGCCATGACTTGATTGAAGTTGTTGGCCGTGTGTCGAAAGACCAGGTTCCCGTGGCGGTCTCCCTTCCAGGCCTTGATCACCGCGAAGTCTGCCCGCAGCGGCAGCTCGAGCACGTACCAGATGCCGTCGATCTCGCGGACCTCTTTGCCTTCGGCGACGGGGGTGCCGTACCCAGTAGGGGTGTAAAAGCCGCCGACGCCCGCCCCGGCGGCACGGATACGCTCTGCGAGGGTCCCTTGCGGGACCAGGGTGACCTTGAGTTCACCGCTCAAATACAGCCGCTCAAAGGTTTTATTCTCTCCCACGTAGGAGGAGGTCATGCTACGGACCTGACCTTGATCGAGCAGCAGCCCGAGTCCGACGCCGTCGACGCCGCAGTTGTTGGAGATGATATCGAGGTCTCGATGGCCCGCCGCGGCGATGGCTTTGATGAGATTCTCGGGGTTGCCGCAAAGGCCAAATCCGCCCGACATCAAGGTCATGCCAGAGTGCATGCCTTCGATGGCGTGGGCGGCCGAAGGAGAGGACTTGTCCATTGGCGGGATTGTCTCGCTGTGCGGGGCGCCGCGCAAGGGAGGGACGTCGCGGGGGTCGTCACATGCGCCTTGAGGAGGTGCCCGGCCTGTTCCGCTCAGGCGCGGTAGGCTGCGGTCGCGTTCGCGCGGATAGCCGCGATGGCGCCAGCGTAGTCTCCGGGGTGACTTTTACTCTTAAACACTGCGGAGCCCGCCACGTAGTTGTCGGCGCCGTCCGCCGCCAATTCGTGCACGTTGCTCTCGCTCACGCCGCCGTCTACCTGGATGCGGGTGGAGAGCCCGCGGGCGATGATCTCTTGTCGTAGCGCGCGGATCTTGGGCCGGACCTGGGGGATGAACGCCTGCCCGCCGAAGCCGGGATTGACCGTCATCAACAAGACAAGATCGCACAGTTCGAGCACCGAGAAAATACTCTCCACTGGCGTGTGGGGGTTGAGGCTAACACCGACGCCGACGCTGCCGCCCCCGTGGTGTCGCAGGCTGGCGATCTGCTGGAGGTTTCGGTGGAGGTGAGGGCAGGCCTCCGCGTGCACGGTGATCCCGTCAGCGCCGGCGTCCGCGAAGGCCTCCACGTAGCGCTCTGGGGACTCGATCATGAGGTGGCAGTCCATGAATTTGGGGGTGGTCGGTCGCAGCGCGCTCACCACCAAGGGGCCGATGGTCAAGTTGGGCACGAAGTGCCCGTCCATGACGTCCACGTGGATCCAGTCGGCGCCGGCCTCGTCGATCGCCCGTATCTCCTCGCCGAGACGGGCGAAGTCGGCGCTGAGGATAGATGGCGCGATGATCGGGGCGTGGTGGGTCATGGGAGGGGTCTAACACGCAACGCCTCCAGCGTCATCGCGACCCCAGCAAGGCCGGTTAAGGCCGCTTCGCGCGCCATCAGGGCGGCGCTCGTCTCCTCAGCCGCGCCGCGAAGAATCCATCGCAGTGGTGCGCTTCGGGGGTGAGCGCGACCGTGTCTTCGATGAGGAGTCCGAGCCCGTCTGCGTCTCTGGTGACGAGCGCGAGCCCCTCCTCAGGTTCGAGGCTGCACACGGACCAGACGAGGGTCCCGTCCCTGGCGAGGTGTTGGGTCGCAGTTTTAAGTAGCGAGCGTTGCAGCGCCACGTTGCGCGCGAGGTCCTCCTCTCGCCGATTCCATCTTAGCTCCGGATGCCGGGCGAGGTCCCCGAGCCCGGTGCAGGGCGCATCCACAAGGATCGCGTCGAAGGGGCGCGCGGGCGGTGGCATCTCGGCGAGGACGCCGTGATGACGGGTGATAGAGAGACCCGCTGCGTCGAGGTGGGCGCGCGCGATGGTGGCCAATTGCGCCTCCAGCCGCTGCTCATTGGGTTCGACCATGGTGATCGATCCCTGTCGCTCCATGAGCTCCGCGAGTTGCGAAGTCTTCCCGCCGTGACCGGCGCAGGCGTCGAGCACATGCTGCCCGGGGCGCGGTGCGAGCAGCCTGGCGGCCTGCTGGCTGCCGAGGCCTTGGACGCTGATCAGACCTTGTTCGTGGAGCGGGCCAAAAAATAAGTCACCGCCGCCTCGGACCCGGAGGCTACCTGGGAAGCCCTCGACGGTCTCCACGAGGGCGTCTGGAATCTCGGCTTGGAGCGCCTCCATGGCGTCTCGCGTCTGAATGCGGTGGTTGTCGACGCGCAGGTCGATGGAGGGAGGCTGGGACAGCACCTCTGCGCGGCTCAAGGCGGCCTCAGGTCCCAGGGTGTCGGTCCAGCGCGTCGCGATCCACGAGGGGATCGACCACCTGTGTTGGAGGCGCGCCACCGTGTCGCCGCCCTCGGCGAGTTCGCGCTCTCGCGCTCCAGCGCTGCGCTCGATCTCCGCCAGGATCGCGGTGATCAGGGCCCGGAGGTTTCCACCCTGTTGGAGCGAACTGGCCGTCTTGCAGGCCTCCGAGGCGGCCACGCGCAGGGGGCGATCCAACTCCAGGAGTTCGAAGGCGGCCACGCGCAGGGTCTCGCGCAGCGTCCCCTTGATTTTTTTTGGTTGGCGAGCGGCCGCGTTCACGTGCCAGTCAAGGCGGGCGCGGTGACGGAGCGCGCCATACACGAGCGTGGTGACCAGCCCTCGGTCGCGCACCGAGAGCGCGGGGGACCGCTCAAGTCGCTCCGACAAGATGCGGTTGGAGAAGCCCTCACGGCGCTGGATGTCTCGCAAGGTGAGCACCGCCAAGGCGCGTGCGGAGGGGGCACGGCGGCGGTTCATCGCTCCCACGGGATGTCCCGCAGGCCGACGCTCTCGCGGGCTTGCCCAAGCTGCCAAAAGGGGAAGGAGTCCTCCGCGAGGAACGCCAGGCGCCCCTCCGTGTCCACCGTCACGAGCGCCGTGGTGTCGGGAGCGAGCCCAAAGGCCTCGCGTGCCTCGTCCGCCGCGTGGACATGCTGCCACTCGGGGAGCAGGTCCGCGGGTCCATCGCCGATGATCGCTCCACGAATCGGGTTGGGCTCGTAG
>JBDQGY010000076.1:0-17237 GCA_040265175.1 Nannocystaceae bacterium | reverse complement strand
TCCTATGGCCGCGTGATGGTGGCGGGAGACGGCCGTGGCCGGCCCGGACGAAACACGGACATCGTCGCGCACGGATCTCGCCTCGACGAGTCCACCTACGCGGAGCTTGAGCTTCGACGAGAGGACGCCTGGGAGTCCGTGGGCGCCTACACCCGCATCGTGGCCACCATGGCCATGGCCGCGCCGGTGTTTCACTACGACGCCAATTTCGACGCGAAGATCGCCATCCGCAACCTTTATCTGGAAGAGACAGGGCTCGGGCTCAAGGGCCTCAGCGTGTGGGCCGGCTCTCGCATGTATCGCGGCGACGACATCTACGTGCTCGACTGGTGGCCCCTCGACAACCTCAACACCTTGGGAGGAGGCGCGGCCTATCGCTTCAAGACAGGCACCTTCGTCAAGATCCACAGCGGCATCAACCAGCCCCAGAGCGATTTCTATGTGCAGACCGTGACCCGCAGCCCCCCGCTCGAGATGCCGGGCGCCATCCCGGTGAATATCCTCGACCGCCAAAAGATCACCAACAGCCTCAAACTCGGCCACGTCATCAACGTGGGGGAGACTGGCGGCGTCAAGGTCATCGCCTACGGGGAGACCCATCACATGCGCGCCGGACAGCGAGAGGTGGACGACAACGCCTTCGAAGACCTCCCGAGCGAGTTCGGATACGTCGCGGGGGGAGAGCTCTCCTTGTTCACGGGCAAGCGCAGCACCCACCTGAACGCGTGGGTGCGCTACGCCGGTGGGCTCGCCGCCTACGGGGACTTCGCGCGACCAACCCAACCCGCTCCCGACAACAGCACCAAAGGCGCCCGTGAACTCGTGGTGGCGCTCGGCGGAAACTACGAGGTGGGTCCCTTCGCGCTCATGCTCGGGAGCTACTTCCGCTCCTTTAGAAATGCGAGCCCTGCCCTCGACTACGACGACATCGACGAGGGCATCGTCTTGTTGCGGCCGCAAGTCTGGCTCAAGGACATCTTTGGGCTGGCCCTTGAGGGTTCTTATCAGGTGCAGCAGCGCGGCGCGCTGTGGAACCCTCCCGGCGAAGACGATCTGCGCCCCCTCGTGGGCACGGTCGCAAAGATCGGCGTCGTTCCCTTCCTCGCCATCGCAGGCCGTGGCTCGTACAGCCGCCCTCATCTGCGCTTTATCTACACCGTCACCATGCGCAACGACGCCGCGCGCGCCATGTACGCCACCGACGACGTCATGTCCCTGCGCAACACCGACCACTTCATCGGATTCGGCGCCGAGTGGTGGTTTGGCTCTACGAGCTACTTTAGAGACTAGCGGAGCGATCATCCCATGAAGCAGCGTATCCTCAAGCATCTCCTCGCGAGCCTCTCCCTCCTCATGGGCGCCGGATCCTGCATGGATTTCAACGGGGTCGACAAAGAGATCAACATCACCACCCACGTCGACGACTGGCGCGACGAGATCATCTATCAAATTCTAGTCGACCGATTCGCCAACGGCGATGAAGGCAACGACTACCGCATCGACGCCAACGCTCCTGCGCGCTACCACGGCGGCGACTGGCAGGGGATCGTGGACAACCTCGACTACCTCGATACCCTCGGCGTCACCGCCCTGTGGATCTCTCCGGTCGTCAAAAACGTGGAGACCGACGCGGACGTGGACGGGTACCACGGGTATTGGGCCCAGGACTTTGAGGCGACCAACCCCCACTTTGGCGACATGGCCGCGCTTCGAGGGCTTGTCGATGCCGCCCACGCGCGCGGGATGAAGGTGATCATCGACATCGTCGCGAACCACGTGGGTCAAGCTTTCTATTACGACATCAACATGAACGGGAGCGCCGACGTGCTGATCCAAGGCAACGGGATCGACTCTCCAATCGTCCATATCAACGAATACGATCCTGACTTTGACGCGCGCGGCATCCAGGCCTTCACCTCGCTCGGCGAGGCCGGCCCCGCGCCCATCATCTTCGGCAACGACCCCCTGACCAACCACATGCCGCCCAACCCCGCGGCGTTTCGCAAGGTCGAGAATTACAACCGCAAGGGCCGCACCCTCGATTTTGATGACGAAGACCAGCTGTTGCGCGGAGATTTCCCCGGCGGTCTCAAGGACCTTGACACCCGCCGTTGTGAGGTAAAGCAGACCTTCGTCGATGTCTACGCCCGCTGGATCGAGCTCAGCGACGCGGACGGATTTCGTATCGACACCATCAAGCACGTCGAATATGAGTTTTGGCGATACTTCGCCCCGCATATTCGGCGCCGACTCGCTGCCAACGGCAAAACCAACTTTTTTATGTTCGGCGAGGCCTTCGATGGACGCGACGACCTGGTTGGCTCGTTCACCAAGACCTTCCCTGCCGAGCCCTCCGAAGAGGCGTGCGAGACCGACGGCCAGCCCATCACGGGAGAGCAGGTGGATGGTGTCTTCTACTTCCCGCAGTACTTTCAGGCCATCCGAGACGTGTTTCAGTACGCCCAGTCCACTGATCGCATCGAACAGCTGTGGGCCGACCGCAGCGTCAACTATGGGACCCAGGCTGTCCCCGGCGGCATCGGGATCCCTCCGACCGAGGCGGTCGTAAATTTCCTCGACAACCACGACGTCGCGCGGTTCTTGTATGGGGTCCAAGACCAGCCAGCCCCGGTCCAACGCGCCTTGATGCACAACGCCCTTGCCTTCGTGTTCACAGCTCAGGGGATCCCCTGCTTGTACTACGGCACGGAGCAAGACTTTGACGGCGGGAACGACCCGGCCAACCGTGAGGACCTCTGGACCTCCGGATATTCCACCGACGGCGACACCTTCCAGTGGATACAGCGGCTGATCAAAGTCCGAAAGCGCTACACCGCACTTCGTCGCGGGGACCTCTCGGTGGTCTGGTCCACCTCGCGCACCGGCGACGAGGAAGACGCCGGCATGTTCGCGTACCAGCGCAACGGCGGAGATCAGACCAACGGCTACGCGCTCGTTGTCCTCAACACCCACCGCTCGAAAGAGAGCCACACAGGTTTTGAGGGGAACAGGATGTCGGTGATCGCTCCACCCGGGACTGTTTTGGTGGATGTCCTCGGGCCCTCGCAACAAAGCTTCACAGTGTCCACCGACGGAAAACTCGACGTGACCGTCCCCGCCTCCAGCGCGATGGTGCTCGTGCCCCAGGGTGACGTAACCTCTCTCGACTAGGAACGCCGACGATCTGTGGTCAACGTCGAAACCCAAGGACTGCGTAAGAGCTTCGGCGATACCGAAGTCCTCAAGGGGATCGACCTGCGCGTGCCCGAGGGCGCGTTCGCGGTCCTCGTGGGACCCAGTGGATGCGGCAAGTCCACCCTGCTGCGGTTGCTGGCGGGGTTGGAGGAGGCCAGCGAGGGGACGATCCTCTTCGGCGGTGAGGACGTCACCACGCGCGCCCCCAAAGACCGCGACGTCGCCATGGTCTTCCAGTCGTACGCCCTGTACCCGCACATGAGCGTGCGCGACAACCTCGCCTTCGGGCTCAAGCTGCGCAAAACCCCCTCCAACGTTATCACCGCCCGAGTCGACGAGGCCGCCGCGGTGCTCGGACTCGAGCCGCTCCTCGATCGGTTCCCGCGCGCCCTCAGCGGCGGGCAGCGACAGCGCGTGGCCATGGGACGCGCCATCGTCCGTCGCTCCAAGTTGTTCTTGTTCGACGAGCCCCTCTCCAACCTCGATCCCTCGCTGCGCACCCAGGTTCGCGTGGACATCCGCAAGCAACACGATCGGCTGGGCGCTACGAGCATTTACGTCACCCACGACCAGGTCGAAGCCATGACCCTCGCGGACCTGCTCTTCGTGTTGAGCGAGGGCGAGGTGCAGCAATCGGGGAGTCCTCTTGAGGTCTATGAAGACCCCGCCAACCGATTCGTCGCGGGGTTTGTGGGGAGTCCCGCCATGAACTTTATCGAGGGATGCCGCGTCTCCGCCGACGGCACTGCGGTACACGTGGGGGAACATCGGCTTACGCTCACGCCACGCGAGACCTATGCTCCCGCGCAGCTGGCGGACCTTGAGGTCTGCGTGGGAGTGCGCCCACACGACCTAAACGTCGTCACCGAGTCGAACAACTCCCTCCCTTTCTCCCCGTCAATCCTGGAGACCTTGGGCCCCGAGATTCACGCGCACGGCACGTTCGGCGCGCACGAAGGGGTGGTCGCCGTCTCCGCCGAGATCCGGCTCGCGCGGGGTGTCATGGTGCATGTACGTCCAACCCGGCTGTATCTGTTTGATCAAGCGACAGGGGCGACACTCCGATGATCTGCCTGCGGGCGTGGCGATGGCTCGCAGCCTTCGCATTTCTCCTCGCTGCGAGCGCGCTCGGTATCTCCCCCGCGCGCGCCACGTCGCCACCGGTGCCGGACGCCACCGCTCCCGTCACGATCTGGCACGCCTATCGAGGGGTAGAGCAGGCGACCCTGGACGCGCTCGTGGCGTCTTTCGATGGTGACGTGAATGTCCTCGCGATCCCGTACGACGCGTTTGGAGCGAAGCTCGCCGCTGCGATCCCGCTAGGTGAGGGTCCCGATCTGTTTATCGACTCGCACGAGCGCCTCGGGGACTTTATCCATCGTGGGCTGGTCACCCCACTCCCACCCGAGACCCTAGAAGAAGCGGCCTATGCCCCGCAGGCCCTCGCTGCCGTGACACTCCCAGACACCGAAGGGCGTCCGCGCCGGTGGGGCGCCCCGCTGTCCATGAAGAGCCTCGCGCTCTATGTGAACACCGACCTTCTCCCAGAGGCGCCCGCCACCCTTGAGGGGTTCGGAGAACTCACCGAGACGCTCCCCGAGGGCGTCTTTCCCCTCGCCTGGGAAGCCAACAGCGCCTATGCCCACGCCGCGATCCTTGGCGCGTACGGGATCGGGCTGCTGACCGAAGAGGAGACGTTTGGCATGCGAGGTGACGGCGCCGAGCGCTCATTGACGCTGGTCTTGAACCTCCTCAAGGCCGGGGTCTTACCGGAAGATGCCGACGGCGCGTTGGTCACAGACCTATTCCGCTCGGGAAAGGCCGCCGCGGTCATCTCCGGGCCGTGGCTCGCCGGCGACCTCCCAGACACCCTGCACTACGAGGTACGAGACCTCCCCGCGGTTGCGGACGCCGCGAGGGGTCGCACACGCGGTGAGGGTGACGCCCCGGCGTTGATGCGGCCGCTGCTCACGGTGGAGAGCCTCATGATCAGCCCCCGTGGCGCCACGCACCCTCGCGCGGCGGCGCTCCTCGCCCACCTCACCTCCGCGGAGGCTGGGCGGCGTCGCGCCCGTGACGCCCGGGCCCTCTCTGCCCGGACCGACGCCCCCCCTCCCTCCGCCGACGCTTTTCTGCGCGCGTTCCAAGCTCAAGCATCGCTCGCGACACCGATGCCTGCGGTGCGAGCGATGCGGGCCGTGTGGGAACCGGCCTCCCGAGCGATCCGCAAAACGCTGCGTCAAGACATGGCCCCCGAGCGGGCGCTCGAGGAGGCGGCCCGTCGCTTTCGAGACGTGCGTCGTCCTCCACCCCCGCCCAAAGATCCCACGGTCCTCTTGACGGTCCTTGGTGCCCTCAGCCTTTTCGGCGCGCTGACCCTCGTCCATCGCGCGCGTAGGCCGGCGATGCGCGCGAGGCTCCGCGCGAGTCTTCCCGCCTATCGCTATGTGATCCACGGCGTCCTCTTGGTGGGCGTGTTGGTCCTCGGTCCGATTCTAGTTGGCGCCGCCACCGCGTTGTTCGCCGGGCAGCCCCACCAAATGTACTACGTGGGTCTCGATAACTTCGTCGACATCCTCACCGCCCGATCGGGTCCCCTGTTCGCCAGCGGGTCATTTTATCTCGTCTTAATCGTGACCGTAGCGTGGACCGCCTGCAACGTGGTCTTGCACCTGGCCATCGGGGTCACCCTGGCGCTGGTCCTCTCGCGACCGCTGCTCAAGCTCAAGTCCGTGTACCGTGTTCTGCTCATCGTGCCGTGGTCGGTGCCGAGTTACGTCACCGCGCTCGCTTGGAAGGGTATGTTCCACCGCCAGTTCGGCGCGGTCACCGGGATCATCGAAGGACTCAACGACATCTTCGGCACGCACCTCGAACCCATCGCATGGTTCGCCACCTTCAGCACCTCCTTCGCGGCGAACTTGACCACCAACGTCTGGCTCGGCTTCCCGTTCATGATGGTGGTCACGCTCGGGGCGCTCACCGCGGTTCCCAAAGACGTGCTCGAGGCGGCCGAGGTCGACGGCGCCACGCCCTTACAGCGGCTGTGGCACGTGACCTTGCCCATGATCAAGCCGACGATGATCCCTGCGACCGTGCTGGGATCCATCTGGACGTTCAACATGTTTAACGTGGTGTTCTTGGTCTCGGGCGGGGAGCCCGACGGCACCACGGATATTTTGATCTCCGAGGCTTATCGCTGGGCGTTCACCCGAGAGGCACGCTACGGCTACGCCGCCGCCTATGCCGTGCTCATCTTCCTCATCCTCGCGGGAGCGAGCACCGCGGGCGCGCGGTGGATCGATCGTTCGAAGGAGCGCGCGTGAACAAAAAGCAGATCCTCAACAACGCGCTCTCGCACGGCCTCTTGCTGGTAGCGGTGGCCTTCGCCCTGTACCCCGTCTTGTGGGTGATCGCCCTGGCCTTCTCCGGGGAGACCACCCCTGGCGCGCGCGCGATACCCGTACCCACCGCCCCCACCATGGACCATCTGCGCGAGGTGGTGTCGACCACGAGACCCACCCCCGACGGCGGCACCGCGTGGCTGTTTGGCCAGCAGCTCGCGAACTCGCTGCTCGTGTCCATCGCAACCGCGCTCGTTGGCGTAGGCGTCGCGATCCCCGTGGCCTACGCCCTCGCCCGCTTTGAGTTCGTCGGAAAATCGGGCGGGATGGCGACGCTGCTCGCAACGCAGATGTTCCCCGCGGTCGCGAGCGCGGTGCCGCTTTTCATCATGTTGGAGGCCATGGGGCTGCTCAATACCCGCACGGGGCTTATCCTCTGCTACGCGAGCACCTCGGTTCCGTTCGCCATCTTTCAGCTTCGGGGGGCCTTCGAGACCATCCCCGTAGATCTCGAAGAGGCCGCCATGGTGGACGGCGCCAGCCGCTTCGAGGCCTTCGTGCGGGTGGTCTTACCCGTGGCCAAGCCCGCCATCGCCGTCACATTTTTGTTCGCATTTATGACCGCGTACAACGAGTTTATTTTGGCAGCCACGCTGCTGTCGGACGAGTCCATGTTCACGCTCCCCGTGGTGCTCCAGCGCTTCATCGGCGAGTACGACGCCCAATGGGAGGCCTTCGCCGCGGGCGCGCTGGTGGTCTCGATTCCTGTGATGGCGCTATTTTACCTGCTTCAAAAACATATGGTCGCCGGACTTGGAGCCGGCGGTGTGAAGGGCTGATGCCCGACCTGATCTCATTTTGACGTGCGCATATTTGCGCGCGCGCCCGCGTGCGTCGGGTCGTCATGTCACGTCATGGATGCATCACTGCGAACGCCGTCGATCGATCCACGGGTCACGTGTGCTAGTGTTTTGCCCTATGTTAGCTTTCATTAGATCAAGACATTGGCTCGCTCTTACCCTCACCTTGGCCGTGCCCGCGTGTGGAGATGATGCCACCCAAGCGAGCACCGCGACCGCCTCCGCAGGTGACGCCGGCACCGGGGCGGACGCTGGCACCGCCACCGCCGACGGCGGCAACGACGGCGTCACGGGGGGCGCAGACGGCGGGGGATGCAGCGGCGGAGACGTGCTCTGTGACGGCATCTGCGTCGACATCACCAGCGATCCGGACAACTGCGGCGGATGTGGCGACAACTGTGGCGACCAAGAGACATGTGAAGCGGGCATCTGCGTCGGCGATTGCCCCCAAGGAGCGACCCTGTGCGGCACCGAATGTGTCAGCCTCGACTCGGACGCGGACCACTGCGGGGCTTGCGGCGACGCCTGTCCTGACGGTGAGTACTGCGCCATGGGTGCGTGCGTGGGCGCCTGCCCGGACGGCACGATCCAATGTGACATGGACTGCGCCGATCCTTCCACCGACCCCCAACATTGCGGCGGCTGTGGCAACGACTGCGGCGCGGGACAAGCGTGTGACTCCGGCATGTGCATGTGCCAAGCGGGGCTCGAGGCGTGCGGTGACACCTGCGCGGACCTCCAGACGGACCCGGACAACTGCGGCGCGTGCGGCGTCGAGTGCGGCGACGGCGTCTGCCAGGGTGGCATCTGCGTCTGTCCGCCCGGCACCACCGACTGCGGCAACGACGGGTGCGTAGACACGCAGACCGACGCGGACAACTGCGGCGCGTGTGGCAATGGCTGCGACGGCGCCACGGAGACCTGCGAGGCGGGGACCTGCGGCTGCCTGTCCTGGTTCACCGACTGCGGCGACGACGGGTGCGTCCAAACGAGCAATGACTCCCAAAACTGCGGAGCGTGTGGAAATGACTGCAACGGCGACGCCTGCGGTGACGGCATGTGCGTCGGCGACTGTGGCGACTTCCCTGACCAGTGTGGAGACGCGTGCGTCGACTTCGACACCGACCCCCTCAACTGCGGCGGTTGCGGGGACGGCTGCGACAACGACCAGGTCTGCGTCGACGGTGGATGTGAGGACTTCGAGGCCGCGTCCGGCTGCAACGCGTGTCCGTGCGATGAGTGCGACGGCGATTTCAGTCAGTGCTGCACGCCAGCCTTCGCGGGCGGCGCGGTGCTGTGTCTCGACGCCGGGGACTGTCCCTAAGTCGTCCGCGGTGTGATGTCACGGTGACGACGCCGCGCGCGAGGCCACGGCGTGCTCCTCTCTTTGGAGCACCTCGTGGCCCTCGTCGTTCACGGCGAAGTCTCTGGGATTCCAGCGACCATCTCGCCCAGACGGTAGGCGCGCTTCATGTACGACTCCACCATGCGCTGGGCGTTGAACCGCGCCCCGCCGAGCGCGATGCAGTGGCGCATCATCGTTCCCCATCGCGCGGTGTCGGCGAAGGTGGGGAGCACCGATTCATCGAGCAAGGTGTATAGCTGCGCGGCGTCGAGGCGGTCGTCCTCGTTGCTGAGCTTGCTCAACTCCTCGGAACGGTCGCGGGCATCTTCGGCGGACACAGCTCCCGACCGCGCTCGTCCATGCACGATGCTGGCGTCGATGCGCCACCCGGTTTTGCCAGCGACGTAGCCCTCACACCACCACCCGTCGTCGACGCTGAGGTTGGGCACCCCGTTGAGCACGGCCTTCATCCCGGAGGTCCCCGAGGCCTCCATCGGCGGGCGAGGCGTGTTCAGCCATAGATCCACGCCGGCCGTGATGACGCGTCCAAGATCGGTCTCATAGTTGGGCACAAACACCAGCCCAATGCTGTCCGGGAGGGTCTTTTGGAGCGCGTGAATCTCTCTCACCAACGATTGTCCCGCGATGTCCTTGGGATGTGCCTTCCCGGCGTAGACGATCTGCAGCCCACCGTGCTGCTCGGCGATCTCCGCCAAGCGCGGTATATCGGACAGCAGCAGCAGCGCTCGCTTGTACGGCGTTTTTCTCCGCGCGAAGCCGATGGTGAATCGCTCTGCAGACAGACGCGTACCCACGCGACGCTCCACCTCGTCGATCAGCAACTCCTTGGCTGCGCGGTGCGCCTCGCGGAGGTCCTCGACGGGCCCCTCCGCCATCGCCTGCAGACGCTTGTTGTTTTCACGCCACCCGGCGCAGTGCTCGTCAAACACTGCTGCCATGGGTGCGCTGGTCCAACTCACCGCGTGCACCCCGTTGGTGATGGCGTCAATCTCGTAGTCGGGGAACATCTCCCGCGACACCTCCCCGTGTCGCTCCGCCACACCGTTGACGTAGCCCGCGAGTGCCAAGCCGAGGAGGGTCATGTTCAGCTGTCCATCCTCAGTAGCCGGCAGTTCTGCGATGTACTGGATATTTCGGGGGGGTAGGTGGCGCTCCACCAACGCCATGGGGAACCGGTCGTGGCCCGCCGGGACGGGCGTGTGGGTGGTGAAGACACAACGTGCTCGCACGAGGTCTGCCGCGGCCTGCACGTCGTGCCCCGCCTCGCGGGCCTCCGCGTACAGCGACAACGCCAGCAGGCTCGCGTGCCCCTCGTTCATGTGCACGATCGTCCCTCGCTCGTTCAGGGCGTCGAGCGCGGCGACTCCCCCGAGTCCGAGCACCGCTTCTTGGCGGAGGCGATGCCGTCCGTCGCCCCCGTACAACCGATCGCAAAGCCCCCGATCCTCCGAATCGTTCTCCTTGAGGTCCGTATCCAAAAGATACACAGGCACCCGATGTCCCCCCACCCCCTCAAGTTGCAAGCGCCACAACGCTACGTGCACCGTACGCCCCTCGAGCTCAAAGCTCGCGCGCACATCGAGCCGCTCAAGCTTCGAAGCCGGTTCCCACACAACCGGGTGGTCTCGCTGTGTGCCCTCCGCCGTGATGCTCTGTCGGAAGTAGCCTCCCTTGTACATCAAGGTCACCGCGTTGCACGCGATCCCCTTGTCTGCGATGGCGCGGAGCGTGTCTCCAGCCAGGACGCCGAGACCCCCGCTGAATGTGGGGATGTCGTCAGCGAGCCAGATCTCCATGGAAAAATAGCTGACGTGCATGGGGCGATCCTCAGGTGGCAGAATCATACCGGAGCGCCTCGCCCTTGGACACGACTTTGTGTTGTCGCCCCTCGGACCTCATAGCCAAAAATCGGCGCCGCGCCGCGCCACCTTGAAACCACGAGACTCTACCTCCACGCGCGCCGGAGAGCCCTCCTCAAGCAGCGGGTTGCTGTGGTTGAGGTGAATGAACACAACCTCGAGCTTGCCACTGTCCACCCTCGACTGCAGTCGCGTCATGGAGTCCGTCACGAGGGGGTGACCGATCTGCGAGAGATCGCGACCGGGGAGCTCGTCTCCAGAATAAAAGGTGCCGTCGAGAAGCAGCAGGTCCACGCCCGCGAGCAGCGCCGACATCTCCGGCACCTGCTCCCACCGCGCGACGTCCGGTAGATACAACGCGGTCTTGCGAGGCCCCTCGATGCGGTAGGCCACCGTGTCCGTAAACTCGGCCCGATGCGGCACATGCACGGCGCGTACAATCACATCACCTAGCTGGGTCGGTGCACCTTCAGCCAGCGCGCGCACGGAGATCTCTCGCTTCTCAACGAGCTGGCTCCACGGCGCTTGCGTGGACAAAAGTTCGACCATGCGGGGCGTCCCAAACACCGGGATCGCGTCGGTGTGGGCCGCCTCGAATCCGAGCTGAAGCAACCCGGCGTAGTGACCCATATGACCATGGGTCAAAAAAATACCGTCGACTGGACGACGAACCCGCGCCGCGTCTCGACGGTCCACATTGAGGAGCGACCTCACCAGCGGAAGTTGGTCGCGGATGTCGGGGCTCGCGTCGAACAGATAAACGTGCCCGTCCGGGTTGGCGACGGCGATGCTGGCTGCGAAGCTGCCGTCCCCCTTGGCCCGTGCCCGTTCGCACCGAGGACATCGACACCCCAATTGGGGCACCCCCGCGTCTTGGGCGACACCGAGCACTCGGAGCCGAGGACCCGTCGCAATCGAAGCCTCGTCCCGCGTTGACGTCCGCGGCGGCGGCACCGGTTCCACCGACGGCGAGGTGTCCTCCACGAGCGGCTCGATGTCAGCCTCCGCAGTCAGCGGAGGGCTGACATCTCGGCAGCCGAGCACCAGCGCAATGACACCTAGGGACCACGCCGCCATCCGGTCCGCGCGACGCCTTTGTTGGCGCTCGAAACTCCGCACAAAGCTTGATCTACTGACCCACACTGCACCCAAGCATCCGGGAGAGAGCAAGGAATCACCAGCAGGAAATTGCGGCGTTCCAAAGGTCCCCGGAAATCCTGAAATGGAGCTAGAACGGTGTTTTTGTGGGATTAGGAGCCGCTCCTTGCGACTCACTCCGCGCTGGGAAAACTCGCGCCGACCCTCTCCGGCAAAAACACATGACTTTTCGGCGCGGCTGCGTCATTGTCTGTTTCTCGCGCCGACGCTCATGGTCCGGCGGTGAATGGAAAATCATGAATACCCTCCGTTTTTTATCAATATTTTCGCTCGGACTCGCTCTCACCGTCACCGCCTGCGAAGGCGACGACAGCGACAACGAGGGTACCAGCGACGATGAAACCACCTCTTCCACCAGCGGCGACGGCGACGGCGACACCCACTGCGGTGAAGATCCCGGGTACGGAAGCCTCGCTGTGGGTGCCCCCGCCAAACACATCCAAGGAACGGACGCCTTCGGCGAAGCCTTCGACATGGGCGACTGGTGCGGGAAGCCAGGCGTGATCGACATCCTCGCCGAGTGGTGTGGCCCTTGCCACATGGTGTCGGAGTGCATGGCCGGCAACGACTCCACCTGCGGCAACGTCTTTGGCGGAACGCTTGGTGCAGACCTGCGGGGCCTCCTCGAAAACGACCAGGCCCGCTGGGTCACGGTGGTCGTACAGGCCAACGACAACTCGTGGACGACAGATCCTGCGCTCGCGACCAACTGGGACAACCTGTATCCCAACGAGCACATTTCCGTGGTCGCCGTGGATGATCCCTCCGCCCTGTTCGCGAATATGGGCCCCCTGGGAGTCTTCCCGACGATCCAAACGACCGATGAGGAGCTCAAATGGCTCTGGCTCGAAGACGGTCAGACCTGGAACAACCTCGTCAATATCGTCGATATCTACGGCAACTAGGCGGGCGAGTCCCACTCAAAAAATGGGGCCGCGGCGAACGCCGGTGGCCCCGTTTTTTGTGCGAGAGCAGTCTCGCGCACACGCAGCGCAGCGCAGCACGGGGACATCACGCGCGGGCTAACGCTCGACAACCATCTCAAATTTGACGATCCCGTCCTTGCCCTTGAACGAGCTTGAGGTGTGGGACACCATCTCGTCTGCCGCCGCTGACACATACCAGCGATCCTCGTGAATGACTTTCCTGTTCTTATCATAGAGGCGCTCACGAATTCGACGCCGCGTCACGCCTACCTTCGCCCGAATCTTGATGTCGCACCGCCACGTTGTTGAGCCAAAGCTCGTCGAATCATTCATCACGCTGCTCGCCACTTCAAACGATTCCTTGAACTTGTGATCCACCACGGGGGTCTCGCAAACGTTGGGGGGGACGAGCCAAAGATCCGCGTCCTCAGGGGCCCCCCGGATGACGCCGTCGCTCCCCTGGCCCATCATCGACCACCCCTCGCAGCCCACGGCCAAAATACCCAGAGCGACGACGATCGCGCCGAGGCGAAATCCTTCACACATCCGTGCCCTCGATGACATGACAAATTGATCGTAGCACGGTCTCGCGGTCACCTCTTAGAAACCATCCTGAACACCGTGTCATCGACCGCTAGGCCAAGTTCTCGATGTCCGTCTCGTGGTCAAAGAGCCCAGCGACCTCCTCCTCCTCAAAGCCCCCAAATTTCTACGGCGTATTGGTGATAGATGGAGGTGGTTGTGCCGAAGCGCTCTGCTCCTGGGGGGAGCGGGGCCTGGAAGGTGAGGACCGGCGTCGCGCCCTCGGCGAGCGCGGCTTGGTGCTCGTCGACCTCCGCAGCTTGGCTTGGGAAACGCTCGGGGGACCGAGCGTAGCGTTGGTAGCTCCCGATGCCGAAGACGACATGGGTGAACCCGGCGCGTCGAAAGCCGCCCGTACTCACCCGCTTGACGGCGCGGATGTCGTAGCCTTTGAGCCCCTTGAATAGCCCCATCGCGCTGTTGGGGAGCACCGCGATCTTTGTGGTCTTGGGATCGAGGTTTTCGGCGATCCATCGCTGCGCCTGCAGCCGGGTGTCCTCGCGGGCCACGGCCTCACTTTGCCGCGCCGTTCGCATCGCCGAGACGGCCACGAGCCCTGCCGCGAGCAGCACACCTGCCACCTTCATCAGGCTGCGGTTTTGCAGTCTCACCTCCCCCGCTGTGACCACCGCCTGCGTCGCGAGCGCGAGCAGCACGGCCATGGCGGGCAAGACCGGCACCAACACCCGATCCACAAACATGTCGCCTCGGCTGACCATCACGAGGTAGCCCACCACGAACAGCGAGAGTGACACCCACACCCCGCGCCGATCTCGTGCCGCCCCCGCGGCTGGCGAGAGCTCAAGCAACCCTCCAAACACCATCACCACGCTCGGCACCACCCCCCACGTGAAGGTGAGGAGATAGCGCAAGGCGTCCGCGCCCGCGTCGGGGGACGCGAACCCGCCGTGTCCACGTCCATAGTGCCGCCACTCATAGCCCAAGCCCTCCAACACGGGGTCCACCCCGGCCCACGGGGGCAGCAGCGTCACCACAAACACCGCGAACGCCCCAACGGCGGTCAGCCCCAACCACGGCAGCCACGCGCGACGACAGGGTGAGAAAAAATGACCAACGACGACAGCGCTGGCGATCAGCCCGGCGTTGTATTTGGCGCCCCCCGTGATCCCCAGCGCGACGGCGGCGGCCACATACCATCCGCGCCCTCGGCCTTGGACGAGCGCCACAATGCACATCACGCTCGCGCACACCCCCGCGGTCGCGAGGGCGTCCGGGGTGGCATAGCGGCCCATGAATACGAAGGTCGGGGACCAGGCGAGCACCAAGGCCGCCGCCGCGCTCCACGTGGGACGCACCCCAGCAAAGCGCGACGCGACATAAATCGCCACGACCCCCAAGGAGGAGACGAGCACTGAGAGTGCGCGGCCCAACATGAGCACCTGAGGATCGGTGCATGTCCCCTCGCAGGCCCCGAACCCGCGCACGGTGACCATCAGCCCGTACATCAAGTCACCGAGCAGCGGCGGGTAGCGCCACGGCTGCCCGCGAAGATCGCCGCTGACGTCGATGGCCCGCGCAAAGCCGAGACTCATGAGCTCGTCTGGATTCAGCACCAGCGGCAAGCCGGCATCAAGTCCCACCAAGCGAGGAAGCGCCGCAGCCAGCAGGATCGCCAGCAGCCACCATCGCTCCGAACGCGCGCGAAATTCGACCGCCCTCGCGTAGGGCGGGCGCACTCCACCCGCTCCTGACTCCACATCTGCGGCCGCGCTCATGGACCAAGCCTACCCTATCGCGCGAGGCTCAGGGCAGCCGCTAGGCCGTCAACCGTCCACGAACTCACCCGCCCGCGGAGGTGGTCATGGACTGGACGAGACCCATGCACTCACCGTACCCAGGCCCATCATGATGACGTCGGCTCAAGAACGTCGGATGCACCAAGGTTCCTTCTCCACCGGGTGCGCAGCCCCACACGCTCCCGTCCCATGTCGCGCCGCTGCCTGTGTCATCCCACACAAACTCGACTCCCGAGAGCTTCACATACTCTTGACGCACGCAGGCGATCTCGTCGAGCGCCGGGGGGGCGCCGTAGTCGGCCTTGGCGATCTGTCCCGGACACACATAGCCCGCCGGCGGAACTGGATTCCACAAGGTCACCATCATGTTGCCGTTGGCGCCGTCGTCACTCCAAATCTTCTCGTAGCCGCGGGGGCTGGTGACCGCAGGGTGATCGGCGGCCACCGCGTACCCGGTGACCATGGGTGAGGTGTAGCTGTCGGCCGGGATGTCACCCAAGGAGACGTAGCCGACGGGGACCGCAGGTCGCCAAAATGAAACGTTGGAGAAGCTGCCCGTACCGTCGTCGGTGTACAAGAGCTCCAGCGTCTCCACCTCCACCTGCGGGAGCGGATCTTCGACCGGCGCCTCGGTGGGGCCCCACACCTCGATCACCGGGCTCGCCACCCACTCCGGCGGCGGCGTCACCTCGAGGAGCGCCGCGGCGGTCGCCGCGATGTCCCAGATTCGAGTCTCGCGAGTGATCACCGTGGGCTGTCCTTGAGGCGTACGCGCCACAAACGGGATCGGGCGCTCGGGCGTGGTGTCTGCGCCATGGGAGAATCCTGCGCCACCGTGATCGGAAGACACGATCAACGCGGTGTAGGGCCACATGCCGTTGCTCTCGAGTCCCGCGCGAAGTTGACCGATCAGGTCGTCGGCCACTTTCGCTGACGCGAAGTAGGCGTCCGAGCCCCACGTGTTTAGATGTCCGGCATGGTCCACGTGATCGAGGTGGATAAACAACAGCTCGGGTGCGTTCGAGTCGGCCCACGCCAGCGCCGCGTCCATCGTCTCTTGCTCGTCCCCTGGATGCTGCCGCCGATCCACGACCCCTTCTTCCACCAAACGATCAAAGTCTTGCCAGTCGTGGAACATTCCACTCTTCGCATCCGGCCGCTGCCCGCGTACCACCGCGAAGAGCGTCGGAGGGGGGTTCGAGTCCCCAGGCTGCCAGGCGTTGTTGAGCACACCGTGCTGATCCGGCGAGGTGCCCCCGATCATCGACATCCAGTTGGTCGAGCTTGACGTAGGGAGCGCATTTTGCATGCTCAGTGTCCACGTGCCTTCCTCCATCAGGGCGTCGAGGTTGGGCATGTCCGCCTCTTCCACGAACAAGCCTCCAAGACCGTCAATTCCTAAAATTACGACGTGGCGGATCGGAGTCACACAATCGACGACGAGCTCGCCAACGCTCGCGCCATCGATCGCGCCACTCCCGAGCGTCACCTCGCAGGTTTGATCGGGATCAATCGGCTGCGTCTGCACGAGCACCTCGTAGCCCTCTTGATCAACGAGACGCGTGGGGAACTCAAAGGTCCCGTTGGCGTCGAGGGTGAGTTCATCTCCGTTGGCCTGGGTCAACACCACCGTAGCTCCTTGAAGCCCTTGAAGCGTCCCTGAGAGGGTGTAGATCCCGTCCCCCCCCTCCTCGGAAGCTCCTTCATCGGTTCCGGAACCCTCAGTCACGCCGCCACATCCTACGAGGTGCGCGGCCACAAAAAAGATGCATGATTGAAGTGCAAACCGGCTCATCAAACGCAGTTTCCCATAGACGAGGCTAGCGCGCCCGTCCGTTTCTCAAAGGCGCTAATGCAGCCCCCTGGTGCCAGGATAGTGCCCATTCTTGGAAGTCGAACCGGCCGGCCTGAAGAGTTGTTGAGCATGGGCACCGACGGCGCTAGGCTGGCCCATGAACTTTGCTTGGTATGGTCGCAATCGTAGTTTCTCGTTGTTCGCCTCACTCTTGGTGACGCTGTCGGTTGGGTGCGCAGATCCTACGGAGGCCTCCACTTCCGCATCGTCCGAGGACAGCTCCACGGGGGCTACCGCGGATACTTCCATGGACACCAACGAAACCGCGTCTGAGGAGACCCAGTCCGGATCCGCAGACATGGGCGACGGCGACGGCGACGGCGACGGCGACGGCG
>JBDQGY010000075.1:0-17334 GCA_040265175.1 Nannocystaceae bacterium | reverse complement strand
GGCCAGCGCCGCGGTGCCGGCGGGTGCGGAACGGCCCGAGAGCACTTCCCGTGCGATGGCGTCGAGATCGTCGTCGGACACTGGACCCACCTCTGCGAGCGGGTCGACCTCCTCCTCCTCTGGCAGCTCACGCGCAGGTGTCACGAGGGACGTGCCGCTGTCGCTCGGTCGGGCGGTCTCGTCCGCATCCACAAGCTCTGCCGAGACAAGCTCCGCGTCGATGATGGCCGAGTCCTCAGGAGCACGCTGCGCGCCGTCCACCTCCGCGGTGTCTACGGGCGCGTCTATCACATCCGCCTGGAGCACGACCTTGCGGCGCTCACGCCGGTGGTCCGTGTCCCGCTCGTCCGCGTGGGAAGGGTCCTTCGCCGGCGCCGCTCTCCCTCCCCCGCGTTGCTTGACCTTGCTCATCGACGCAAAGTGTACGTCACCACGGCGGCGATCTAACAACCCGCGTGCAGTGACCGCTCCAAAAGTAAACAATCGAGCCTCGAACGCAATTATGGCGACTCATTGGCCCACGAGCCCGGTCAAAGCTACACTGTGTACGTGGCGAATGTGAGCCTCACCAGAGCGCGAAAAACCTGGACGACCCCGGCGATCGTCACGATCTCTCTGCTCGCCGCGCTGGGACTGACCGCCATTGGCAATCCCACCGCCCAGGCGGATCTCCAAGATCCCCGGGATCGAATGCAGCGGATTCCGCAGCCCGAATCTGTGGATTTGAGGGTCCTGGACTGGGCGCTGTGGAACGTGAGCAAGTACTACGTCGACCCCGAGCGGGTCGAGCCCAACCGCATGGCCCTCGCGGCGTTGGAAGCGCTCGAGGAGACAATCCCAGAGGTCCTCATTTTGCCCATGAACGAGGGCCGCGCGGTCAAGGTGCGCGTGGGTGTGTCCGAGCAGGTCTTTGACCTCACGGTGGGAGCGCTGTGGGCGGTGGGCCCGCACGTCCGTGAGGTCTTCCGCTACATCGGTGACCACACGACCCTCACGGAGGAGACCCGGGAAGACGCGGAGTATGCGGCGGTCGAAGCGGTCCTTGAGACCCTCGACCCCCACACCAACCTCCTGCGACCAGACGACTTCGAGAATATGAAGACGTCAACGAAGGGGAGCTTTGGCGGACTCGGTATCGAGATCAGCACAAGAGACGGGAAGATTACGGTGATCCGCGTGCTCGACGGCAACCCGGCCAAGCGCGCCGGTCTCCAAGCGGGAGATCGCATCGTTCAGATCAACGATGAGTCGGCGGTGACCATGACCGTCAATGAGGCCGTCGCCCGCCTCCGCGGCGCCCCAGGTACTGCGGTGTCCATCTACGTCACCCGAGATGGTCTCCGGCGCCCCGCCAAATATGACATCACTCGCGACGTCATCAAGCTTGAGAGTGTCACCGGAGACATCCTCCCAGCAGTCGACGCTACCGGAGCGCCCGCGAAAGTTGGCCTAGTCCAGATCCCGCGAAATTTCTCGCAGACCACGGCCTCCGAACTCCGAAAGCAGCTCGACCGCTTCGGGACCGCAGGGGTGAAGGGAATCGTGCTCGACATGCGCGAGAACCCTGGCGGGCTGCTTCAAGCGGCCGTCGACGTCGTAAACAGCTTTGTCGACCAAGGGACGATCGTCGCGACGGTCGGCGCCTCCGCCAGCCGCGAAGAGAATCGCGCCGACGGACGCTACAAGTTCGGACCGGTCCCCATCGTGGTGCTGATCGACGAGTCCTCCGCGTCCGCCACTGAAATTGTCGCCGGTGCGCTGCGCAATTTAGACCGCGCAGTCATCGTCGGACGTCGCAGCTTTGGCAAGGGCTCCGTGCAGGTGCTTCATGACCGCAGACTCAGCGACAAAGAACTCGCGTTAAAACTGACCATTGCGCAGTACCTGATCCCGGGCGATGTCTCGATCCAATCTGTTGGAGTAAGCCCGGATATCGAGACCATCCCCGTATACATCGGGAAAGACTTCTCTCGGTACTATGGACGCAAGTGGATTGACCTCGTGCGCGAGGAGTCCCTGGCCAAGCACCTCAAGAACGGCGCCGCCCAGCGAGACACCATCGAACTCCCCCCCCTGTACTTCCTCCAGCGAGGCTCCCTGGCAGAAGAGGATATGGAGCCCCGTCTCCCTGAGGAGAATATGGAAGGCGTCGATCTCGGACGCGCGAAGGAGCTTCTGCGCGACGGTGAAATACGGATCGCGCGAGACCTGGTGCTCCAGATGGACAGCCCTCGCCGCTCGACCGCGCTCTCTGCCTTGTCCTCTTTCGTCACGGAGCAACGGACAAAGGAGCTCGCCAACATCGTCACGAGCCTGAAGAAAAAAGGCATCGACTGGAACCGCGCATCCGCCGATGCACCGGCCACAACAGACCCAGACCGAATCAGCGCCAGCGTGGTGCTTCAGGCGGACCGCGGCATCTTGCGCGCCGGCGAGTCTGGCAAGCTCAAGCTCACGGTGACCAACCTCGGCGACAGGCCCGCACATCAAGTCCGAGCCATGAGCGACAGCGACAACGCCGCCTTCGATGAACGCGAGTTTTTTGTCGGGAAGATCGCCCCCGGTGAGTCAAAGACCGCCACTGTGGAAGTTAACGTCCGCGCCAGTGAAATCACGCGCGCAGACCGTGTTGACCTCGACATCCTCACGAGTAACGGCCCCGTCGTGCTCACGGGCGCGCCCCCGTCCCTCGATATCGAGTCTCTCGGGCTGCCCCGTCCGTCTTTCTCCTACGGCTTCCAAATCATCGACGATCCCTCCTACGGCGATGAGATCGAAGGTAACGGAGACGGAGCGCTTCAGCTTGGCGAGCGCGTTCAACTCCGCGCCACAGTGAAAAATGATGGTGAGGGAGCCTCCCTCGACACGTGGGTACACCTCCGAAGCTTCTCGGGTGACGCCGTGTTCATTCACGAGGGTCGAGAGCACCTCAAGAAGCTAGACAGAAACCGTTCCGCCGCGGCAACGCTCGACTTCGAGATCCGCAACCGTCCCTCGGATGACGTGGCCAAGCTCTCCCTCACAGTCACTGACAACGAAATTGGTGAGTACCTCGCTGAGAAGTTTGAGCTCGCGGTACATCCAGAGACAGTCGACTTTGAGCCTATCCGTGGCGCGGTCACCCTCGCGGAGGACGCCGAACTCTTTGCGAGTCCTCTCGGCGAGCCCATCAAGGTCGCCTCTGTCCCCGCAAAATCAACCCTGCCGGTGACAGGCCGCTCGGAGGGCTGGCTTCGGATTAAATTGAAAGACCGACCAGGCTTCATACCCGCCGAGGGCCTCGAGGTGCAAAGTGGTCGGGCAAGTCGCTCCACGCCACACACACTTCACTTCGCCATTTCGCCACCGCAGATCGAGGTCGTCGGTCGAGTCTCACGAACCGAGCAAGACCACATCGCGATCAGCGGGAGCGCGATCGGAGAGAACGGCGTCAAAGATATGTTCATCACCGTGGTCAATCCCTCCCGGGATATCTTCGCCCGGAGAGAGAAGGTCTTCTTTCAAGCCGCGACAGACGAGCGCGCCACCAAGCTGGACTTCGCAGCCACCATCCCCCTCACCCCGGGCAACAACCTCATCGAGATCCACGCGAGGAAGGATGAGGATGTAGTGGGAACGCACCGGATGTGGGTGCTCTCCACCAAGGGGCTGGAAGAGGCACGAGAGCAAGAGCGCCGACGTGTGGCGCAAGCCCGCTGAGCACCCCAGAGACCGCGCTTCGTCGGTGGAGACCACCAACGCGCTCGAGCCAGAGGAGCTCAGCCCGTTTCTTTTTGGTCTGCGTAGACCAACACCGGTCGCTTGCCTGAGGTCACGCACTCTTCATCGACGTGGACCTCCAGGACATTCTCCTCGCTCGGGATGTCATACATCACATCCAGCATCGCCTTTTCCAGGATCGAGCGGAGCCCGCGAGCGCCGGAGCGCTGGTCCTTGGCGCGACGCGCCACCGCCCGAAGCGCGTCATCCGTAAACGTCAGCGTGACATCATCCATCTGCAGCAGTCGGTGGTACTGCTTGACGAGTGCATTCTTGGGCTCCGTGAGGATCGCGACGAGGGCGTCCTCTTCAAGTTCACGGAGCGGCGCCACCACGGGGAGGCGACCGATAAACTCGGGGATGAGCCCAAACTTTGTGAGATCGGTACTCTCAATCTGCTGGATGAGATCCCAGTGACGAAGCTCTTTTTGTTTTTGTACCGTTGAGCCGAAGCCCATGGTTTTGGACGTGGTACGCGTCTCGATGATCTCTTCGATGCCCGCGAACGCTCCGCCACACACGAAGAGGATATTCGTCGTGTCGACCTGCAAAAAGTCCTGCTGAGGGTGCTTGCGCCCTCCCTTGGGCGGAACCGAGGCCACAGTCCCTTCGAGAATCTTCAAGAGCGCCTGCTGCACCCCCTCTCCAGAGACGTCCCGCGTGATCGAGGGGTTGTCGCCCTTGCGTGCGATCTTATCGATCTCGTCGATATAGATGATTCCGCGCTGCGCTCGCTCCACGTCGTGGTCGGCGTTTTGCAGCAGGCTGACGATGATGTTCTCGACGTCTTCGCCGACGTAGCCGGCCTCGGTCAGGCTCGTCGCGTCCGCGATGGCGAAGGGCACATCGAGAATCCTCGCCAAGGTCTGAGCGAGGAGGGTCTTGCCGGAGCCGGTAGGCCCGATCAGCAAGATGTTGCTCTTGGAGAGCTCCACGTCATCTTTCGTGCTGACCGCGTTGATACGCTTGTAGTGGTTGTAGACCGCGACCGCGATGATTTTCTTTGCGTGCTCTTGGCCGACGACGTACTCGTCGAGCGTCACGCGGATCTCTTGTGGCGTTGGAACCTTACCGCTGGCGTCTGGGTGCTCTTCTTTTTGCACCTCTTCCGCGAGGATATCGTTACACAAGGCGATGCACTCGTCGCAGATATAGACCGAGGGCCCCGCGATCAGCTTCTTCACCTCTTTTTGGCTCTTTCCACAAAAAGAGCAGCTCAAGTTGGTGGTATTGGACTCACGCTTCGAGGTCATGGGTCACTCGCCATCTTTGCCTTTGTCTTCGGGGCGGGTGAGGACCTCGTCAATGAGTCCGTACTCCTTTGCCCTCCCCGCGTCCATGAAGTTATCCCGCTCGGTGTCCGCCAAAATCTCGTCCACGTCGCGACTGCAGTTCTCCCCGAGGATCTTGTTGAGTCGCTCTTTGAGACGGAGGATTTCGTTGGCCTGGATCTCGATGTCCGTGGCCTGCCCCTGCGCGCCGCCGAGCGGCTGGTGAATCATGATCCTCGCGTTCGGCAGGGCGAAGCGCTTGCCCTTCTTACCGCCCGCAAGCAAGAATGCGCCCATCGACGCTGCCTGGCCCATGCAGTAGGTGGCGATGTCGCACTTCACGTACTGCATGGTGTCGTAGATCGCCAGGCCCGCCGTCACCACGCCGCCGGGCGAATTGATGTACATGCGGATATCCTTGTCGGGATCTTCGGACTCAAGGAACAGCAGCTGAGCGATGATGAGACTCGCAACATGGTCATTGACGGGAGTGCCGAGGAACACGATGCGATCCTTGAGCAGGCGGCTGTAGATGTCCCATGACCGCTCTCCTCGATGGGTTTGTTCGACCACGAATGGAATGCTCGCCGACCAGGTATCGGGGACAGAGGCGGACTCGCGTTGCGTATATTTGTCGTAGACCATGGCGGGGCTGAACCCTTATGTTGACCGGAGGAGCGTGAACGCGCAAGGGGAGGAAATGACCAGCATTGAATTGCCTGAGTGTGCTCCCAATTGTCCCTAGCGACCCGCAAAGGGCCCAATCGGGACGGCTCGGCGGCAGCAGCCCGCGGAACCGCAAAGACAGGCCCGCTCATGCGCGGGACTGGGCCGCGCGCCAGCCTAACGGTCCACTTCTAGACCTGCCGGGGGCGCGAATTACCGTTGAGGGACAGCGTCATTGACGCCGTCGAGGAGCGACGAAAAACCGACGTTCCTCGATCTACGAGTCGCTCTCAGCCTCGGCGTCGGCCTCAGGCTCAGGATCAGGCGCTTCGGTCACCTTGGACTTCTCCATCAGGAAATCGAGAATCCGCTCTTCACGCATCTGCGCTCGGATGAGGATGATCTCCTGGGACTTCTCCATCTGCGCCTTCAGCCGCTCAGGATTCTGGTTCCGCTCCGCGGCGACCTCTTTGATCTCCTCGCCAAGCTCCTCGTCGGACACGTCGATGTCCTCTTTCTTACCGATGGCATCGAGCAGCAAGAACGCTTTCACGTTGAAGCTGGCCTGCGGTCGCATCTGATCCGCCATGGCGACCGCGCTGGTACCGATGGCGTCAAAATCGAGGCCCTGCTGGGCGAGCTGGCGACGGTACATGTCCACCTGGGCCGCGACCTCTCGGTCGATCATGGACGGCGCCGGATCGAAATCATTGCGCTCAAGGATATCCTTCACCAGACGAAGCCGCGCCTCTCGCTCCGCCTCCGCCTGATCCTCTTCCGTCACTTGTTTCGCGTAGTTCGTACGCAACTCTTCGAGGCTCTCGGCTTCGCCCGTGTCCTTCGCAAACTCGTCATCGAGCTCGGGCACGACCTTCTCGCGAACCTCACGCAGCGCGACCTCAAGCGTCGCCTCTTGCCCGAGGAACTCTGGCTTGAGCCCCTCTTGAGGCGGCATGAATGTCATGGTTTTGGTGCTGCCCACCTCAGACAACTCGATGTCAGCGAACTGAGCGCCAAAGCCCGGGATAATCTCGTTCGCGGAGCCCAGCTCCACGCGCGTCTCTTTCACGTTGATGTCCTGCGACCCCAGTTTGCCAACGATATCCACGGTCCAAATGTCACCATCTTGGGTTTTGGTGCGTTTGGAGTCCTCGGGAATCGGCTGTACCTCTGTCAGCTCCGCCTGCTTTTTCTCCAACATCGCCTGCACCTTCTCGTCGTCGGTGACACAAGGTCGGCGTCGCACCTCAAGCCCCGTGTAGTCGGTGGGTTCGATGGACGGCGCCACCTCGAAGCGTGCCGTGTAGGTGAAATCACTGTCGCGCTCGATATTTCCCGACTCCATCACTGGCTTCGTGAGCGGGGTGGTGTCGTGCTGACCGACGGCGGTCTCGAACGTCTCTTGAACAAGATCTCGGGCCAGTTCTTGCCGCACCGAGGAACCGTAGAGGCGCTCGAGCATCGGCATTGGAACCTTGCCCGGACGAAATCCTGGCAGACGCACGCGGCCTTTGAGTTCCTTAAACTTGCCGTGAAATCGCCCTTCAAGCTGATTCCAAGGGATGGTGACGCGTACGCGACACTCGACTGCGCTGATCTTTTCGAGCTGACTTTCCATGGATCGATCCCGGACGCGTCTCTTAGCAGAGCACCAATTCGATGCCAACTAGATGGGGCCTCCTCCTGCTAGGATTTAGGTGCATGGCCTCACGAAGTGGCGCAGCGCGCCCCCCCCGAGCCCCCCACCAGGGCGCGCTTTTCGCGCAAGCGCTCCTTATGGCCGCCGTCTCGGCGCGTTGGGCGTTCGGCGTGACGCCCAAGCGGTGGCTCGACGACCATTGCGGTGGGCATGGAGTCGAGCCATTCGTCGGCGCGCTGACATCACCCCTCGTGGAGTTTGTGCAGAGCGCGCCCATCGCAGCGGTCGACACGCGCTTCGATCTCGCAATTTTTGTGGCCGTGCTCGGCCTCAGCGTCGTCGTCTGCCGGGGCGGACTCTCGTTGTTCCGGGGGCCGAGCCGCAGCCTCGCCTCGGTGATCGCTGCGCTGCTGGCCTCCGAGTCTGCGTGGGCACTCGTCGCCTCCACCGACGCCGAGCCCGCGATCGCGCTGACAAACCTCGGCTTTAGCGTCATCACCATGCTCGGGGTCTTCGCGATCGTTCAAGCCCTCGTTCGGCACGGCAAGGTGACCGGTAGGGCGTTCGTCTACACGACGGCGGCGGCCGTCACCCTCGCCTCGATCGATCTTCACGGAGGCGTCGTGTTGGGAGGTCTGATGATCTCCGGCGCGGTGACGAGGCGATTTAAAGGGAGGCGCCGCAGCGTCAGTCCCATCCCCTGGCCCACCGTGCTCATCTTGAGCGTGATGGCCGCCGCCGTCGTCATCGTCGCGGCCTGGGATCATCCGCCGTGGATGTCCTCGGAATTCGTCTCGGCGACCCACGTGCACCTTCAGCCCGAGCGCTTACTCCATCCTCCCGTAGGGTTTCCTCCGCGCTTGTACCTCCCCGCCTGCGCGCTGCTCATCGTCCTCATCGCGCCGCTGCGATGGCGCGGAGGACTCACGATCATCGTCATCACCACAGCATGCATCGTGGTGACATGTCGAGGCGAGCCCCTCGGAGGCGGGTTGCCAGCGGCGTGTCTCCTCTCGGTGTGCGCCGGGGGATGGATCTGGCTCGCAGGCACCATCACAAAAAATGTCGCCCTCGCACGAGTATTTTCAGCGGTCGCCTCGGTGGGCTTGCTCGTGTGGGCTGAAGTGGGCGCCCCCTGGACCGACGAGGCCCGCCTCGCACGACCCATCGCCTCACTCCCACGACTTGTGGAGCGTGGGTTGGCTGCGCCCCGCGACGTGGCCCTCGTGATGAACCCCTCTGTTCGCGCACAGCTCCGCCATCTGCAGCGCACGCACGGCGTTCGTCCCGATCTTGAAATCGTCTCGCCCGATGACATTCAAGACGACGCCCTGATCTCTGCGGTGGTGTCTTGGAATAATGCCGGGCAACGTATCCTCTCCGATTCCTTCAGTCTTGGAGGCCGCTGGGATCCGCTGTGGGCCATCGAGTCCGGCTTGCTGTACTGGTTCATCTTTGACAGCGAGCGTGCCTTGACCGCCCCCTCCATCTCGTCCACGACTTCCCTCAAGGACCTCCCGCCAACCTCTCGCGCTCTGTTCGCCTTGATGCTGTTGGAGCGGGCGCGATATCGAAGAAGCCTCCGACGCTACGAGCTCGCGGGCAGGAGCCTCGAGGTCATCGACCCGGCGCTCCTAGGACTCTCTACCATCGCCGCCGCAGCCGAGCGCACGAGGATCCCGTCCAACTACACCACCATGCTCACCCCAATCCCCACCGAGCCTCAGTCCTGGTCACTCGACGCGCTCATCCAAGAGAGCCATGTGGAAGCAGGCGACATGCTCTTTCACCTCGGCAGCTTGGAACAGGGGGAGACCATCTTGTACCGTGCTGGCCTCGACGGCACCTCGCGTGCCTGGGGTCCCCTGCTGCGCTGGCTGGCCGTCTCTGGACAACGCGACCGGACCCGCGTCCTCTACAGTCAATTGATGAGCCTCCCCGAGGGCACCTGCGCTGCCCTCGGCCTCCTCACCCGCGGCCCGAACGCGGAGGTGATTGGGATCCCCGATGTTGAGACGCTCTTGGAGGCAGCCTCGCTCGCCTCCTGCGATCCCGCCGAGGTCTTCGCGGCGAAGCTGCTCGCCCTCACGCGCCGGTGACAGCCGCGCGCTCCCACGCGGCGCCAATCCCCTCGACTAGCCGCGCCACTCTGCGAGGCGGTCGTCACGGTCTCGGAATCCAGCTGCGACCTTCTCCATCGCCTCGAGCGCGCCCGCGTCATCACCTTGTTGCTTGAGCAGCAGTGCGATCTCAAACTGTGATTGAGACGTCTCATCGTCGTTTCGTGCCAGCTCCAAGCCGTCTTGAAGCCTGGCGACCGCGCCGTCGACGTCACCTTGTGACGACAATATGTTGGCCACCATGATCGCGGCGCGACATTTCCACTCGGGGTCCTCGGCGGCGCGATCAAAGGCCGCGATCGCGTCTGAACTCAGCCCCATCCCGTGATAGGCGACCCCGAGATCGTAGTGATCGGTGGCGGCGGCGTCACTAACCTCCGCGCGGGCCTTGTGCTCGACCTTTGAGGCGCTCTTGCGAGTTTCTTTCTCCGTCGATTCAGAATCAAAGATGGCCGCGAGGTAGTCGCCGTCATCCTCGTCATCGTCGAAGCTAAAGCTCGGGGCCTCTTCGTCCACGTCTACGAGCGACTCCTCGCCCTGAGCAGCGGTCTCCTCGCTTGACTCTTCCATCAGATGTGAGAACGCCGCGAGACCGGGGTGCCCCGGATGCTGCCGGACAATCTCTAGGTAGGTCACCCGCGCGTCGTCCTCAAGGTCTTGCGCGAGATAGAAGTCGAGCTCCTCGAGCTCGTCCGAGATGTCTGGCCACTCCACGGCCTCCTCCACGGCCTCCTCCGCGGCCTCCTCTACGGCCTCCTCTACCACTTCCTCGTCTTCATCGGTGGCGACCGCCGCCCCCGTCATGGACAAGTCATCATCCTCGACGACAGACACCTCATCGATGTGATCGGGCAAACTGTCATCGAAGGGATCGTGGGTTAGGTTCCCCGCCGTCATGGAGGCGCCGAGATCGTCATCGGAAGGCAACGCGAAGTCATCATCCTCGTCGTCTACCAACGCCTCGAGGCTGTCGCCCGCGCCGTCTTCCTCCACTTCGGACACGATGCTGTCGTCATCGAGGTCCTCGATCTCGAGCAGACCGGATGACCCGTCTCGCTCATCTTCGATCTCCATCTCGACTTGCGACGCGGTGAGTTCCTCGACTTCCCCGAGTGACAATTCGACCTCACTCGATGCCGCCGCAGGCGCCGAATCTTGCGAGGGGCCTCCGCCAGATCCCAAAACTGCGACCGCCTCGTCGGCCCTGACGTCGGCCGCGACGAGCGCGTCCACAAAGAACTTGGCAATCGCAGGCGCGCTCTCTCGCAGCGCGGAGACGGCTTCGATCACCATCTCTCCGCCGATCTGTGGGTCTTCAAGATTGATCTGCGCGATCCCGGTGAGGCCACGCGCGCGCGGTGACTCACCATTGGCCCGCGACCAAGACTCCGCTGTCTGGCTCGCCTGCTTCCACAGTCCAAACTTCAGCAGCACGTGAACCTCGTGGAGTCCCGGGTCTGCGAACAGAGCTCCTTCGTCTGCGACCGCAGCAGGCGCAGCGGACTGGTCTGTCGCGCCCTCCTCGGCGTCGTCGTCGATGCTGATCCCATCCGAGAGCGAAATCTCTTCGGAGTCCTCGTAGGCGTCGAGGTCGTCAAACGCCTCGATTCCGTCGAGCTCGGTGAGCTCTTCCACGCTGTCGATCTCCTCGATCTCCTCGATCTCCTCGATCTCTTCGATCTCCTCGATCTCGTCGACCTCTTCCCCCTCTTCGCCCTCGGACTCGCTGAGCACCGCAGAGGAGAGGTCCCCAGTTAAGAGCTCGTCTTCGTCATCATCAAAGTCCTCGTCGTCAAAGGAGAGGCTCTCCATCCCGCTCTCTGACTTCGCTTTCGACGCGCCCGGGACTCCATGGATCGCCGAAATCCTCCGCTTGGCCGCGGACAGATCAGAATTGCCTGGGCTCCATTGAAGCCCCCGTTCGAGGACCCTCATGGCCGTCTCCACATCGTCGGTCGAGGCGGACGACGATGACAGCTTGCGCGCGAGTTCTGCGATGACGGAGCACGCCTTCTCCACCTTGCCCATCGCAAACATGGTCTCCGCGAGCAGCTCAAGCCCCTCCGGATCGTCGTTGTGAGATTGCAAGAGCAGGTTGAGCTTCAGCAGCGCCTTGCGTGGTTGCTTGGTGCCCAAGTAGGCGTGTGCGAGCCGACGGATCTCCTCGGGTCGTTCGGCGTCGTGATACAAAAGTCGCTCCGAAACCCGGACATACTCGTCAAAACGTGACTCTTCATACAAGAAGTCAGCGCAATCTTGAAAGGTTTTGATGGCCTCATCGACGAGGCCGTCTCGGGAGAGCAGCTCGGCGAGTCGAAGACGTTTCGTGATCTGCGTCGGCTCAAGCTGCACCACGAGCCGATACAAGGCGAACGCGTCGGTGCTATTGCCGTTTTGCATATAGCCCTGCGCCGTGCGCTCATACATCGCGATGGAGTCCGCCGTCCGCCCCATCTCTCGCAAGAGCTCCGCGCAACGAATCTGAATATCCAGGCGCTTGTCGTCGATGTTGAGCACCTGGCGATACACCGCCAACGCCTTCTGAAAGTCCTTGGCTTGTCCGAAGAATTTCGCGACTTGCGTGTACTTCTCAATCGCCTGCTTTGTGTCTCCTGCGCGGACGAGACAATCTGCGAGCAAGAGCCAGGTGCGCGTGTCTTTGGGATCGTTGTCGACGATCGTCTGGTAGTTTTTGGCGGCCTTGGAGTGCTGCCCCTTGGCGGAGTAGCGCTCTGCCGCCGCGATCACTTTGTCTCTTCGAAATGCCACGTCGTCTCGTTACACCTGAGCGTGCGCCTCCGACAGGATCGCCGCGCCGTCGAGATTGAGTTCCAAAAAGTGAGTGTCATAGACCCCCGACTGGAAGGCCTCTTGCTTAAGGAGCCACCGGTGGAGGGGAATATTCGTCGAGATTCCCTCCACGACAGACTCGCCGAGCGCCCGTCTCAGGCGCCGCAGCGCGCGCTCTCGATCCGGCGCGTGGACGATCAGCTTGGCGAGCATCGAGTCGTAGTGGGGAGAGACCGTGTAGCCCTGGTAGATGTGGGAGTCCACGCGCACCCCGGTGCCTCCAGGGAAGTGAAGCGCGGAGATGACCCCAGGGTGCGGCGCGAAGGTCACCGGGTGCTCGGCGTTAATCCGGACCTCGATGGCGTGCCCTCGCGCTCTGTGACGCCGGTTCAGGTGACCGAGGGCCTCTCCCCTCGCGAGGCGAATCTGCTCTTGCACGATGTCGACCCCGGTGATCATCTCGGTCACGCAGTGCTCGACCTGCACCCGGGTGTTCATCTCCATGAAGTAGAACTTGTCACCATCGAGCAGAAATTCGACCGTCCCCACGGAGCGATAGTCAATGGCCTTGGCGGCCTGCACTGCCGCGGAGAGCATCTCTTCACGTACGTTCTCTGAGAGCGTCGCGCACGGAGCCTCCTCGACGAGTTTTTGGTGTCGACGTTGAATCGAACACTCGCGCTCAAGCAGGTCGATCACGTTGCCGTGGTTGTCGGCGACCACCTGCACCTCGACGTGCCTTGGACTCTCGACATAGCGCTCGATGTACATGTCTCCGCATCCGAACGCCGCGAGCGCCTCCGCTTGCGCGGTGAGCAGGGTCGAGCCGATCTTCTCCATGTCCCGAACGATCTTCATGCCGCGTCCGCCACCACCAGCCGACGCCTTCATGATCACAGGGAGCCCGATCTCTTCGGCGGCTTTTGTGGCCTCCTCCGGGCTGTTAAGGACCCCGGTGCCAGGAAGCACCGGCACGCCGGCCTCGATCATGGTCTCCCGAGCGCGCACCTTGTCGCCCATCATCCTCATGTGCGTGGGCGTTGGGCCAATAAAGACCATCCCGCACTTCTCGACCACCTCTGCGAACTCCGCCCGCTCCGACAAAAAGCCATAGCCAGGGTGGACAGCATCGGCGCCGCTGATCTCTGCCGCCGCGATGATGTTGGGGATGTTGAGATAGCTCTGCTGCGCCGCCGCGGGACCGATACAAATCGCCTCGTCGGCGAACCGCACGTGCAGCGCGTGGGCATCCGCCTCCGAGTAGACGGCGACAGTTTTGAGCCCCATCTCTCGGCAAGCCCGGATGACACGGAGCGCGATCTCACCGCGATTCGCGATGAGCACCTTTGTAATCTGCCCCGTCACGCTCGCCTAATCCTGAAGAGTTTTGCGCCGAACTCGACCATCTTGCCGTCGTCGACAAGCGCCTCAAGAATCTCCACGGATTCTTCGGTTTGGATCTCATTGAAGAGCTTCATGGCTTCCACGATGCACACAGTGGCACCCGCGGCGACCGTGTCGCCCACCTTCACGAACGATGGCTCTTCTGGCTTGGGTCGCGCATAAAACGTCCCCACGAAGGGCGAGGTGATGAAGTCCCCTTCCTCCACCGATGCTTCCGCACTCGTTGGCGCTGCGGCAGCCGGGGCCGTTGCGGGCGCTGCGGCCGCGACGGGCGCTGCGGCGACGGGCGCCGCGGCGGTCACCACTGTGGTCGCGGCTGCGGCTCCAGCCCTGCGGAGCAAGACGCGCTGCTCGCCGGTTTCGATCTCGACTTCATCGAGACCGTACTGCTTGAATACCTTGGCGAGCTCGCGCACATAGGTGACATCGGGAAGCTTTGAATCAGACATGGTCAGGTTCGGCGTTGTTCGTCGTAAGGGTGGAGAGCAGGTAGTCCAGGGCGAGTTCGTAGCTTGCGGGGCCTAGCCCCATAATAACGCCGCTGCACGCGGCGGCTGTGACCGAGGTGTGTCGAAAGGACTCCCTCGCATAAAGATTGGTTAGGTGCACCTCGATACTTGGAGTCGGCACTGATAGCAAGGCATCGTGAAGCGCGACGCTCGTGTGCGTATATCCCGCAGGGTTGATGACCAACCCGTCCAGTTCGGCGGCCCGGTGGATGGCGTCGATCATCGCCCCCTCCGAATTCGCCTGCGCACACTCCACAAAGAGCCCGCGAGCGGACCCGTAGGCCTCAAGTCGGGCGTTGAGCTCGTCGAGCGTCATCGTGCCGTACACACTCGGCTCCCGTAAACCCAACCGGTCAAGATTGGGTCCATGCAGCACCAACACGCGATGGGACGATGCGGCCATGGGCGAGCGATACCGCTTAGAGTTCTCCAGCGAGTTGAGGTGCCGTCGAGCGCAACAGCCAGCGACCCTTCCCAAAATGGCCGGTCTCACCGAGTAACGTGGCGGAGAAGTACTCCTCGGTGAGGACTCGCACGAGGAAGGTGCCAAACTCCGCCTTCACGGTGATGTCACTGAGCGCGCCCATGCCGAGACTCTCTGCGGCGGTGCGGAGTTCGATGAAACGGAAGGAGAACTCCATGGCCATCGACTCGATATCTGGATCCTCCACGTCGGGATCTACGTATTGATCCACCGCGATCCCATCGAAACCCATCAAAATAGCGGCGCGAGCCCCCGGAGTTTCGTTCACGATCTTTTGTAATATGTCCTTCATGGCGCGCTCGAAGGTTCGCAGACCCGGTCCCGCTGGGTCAAGCCGCAAGCCGCACGCGCATTTCACGCCCCACGTCGGTGCCCCGGGGCTCGGCAGTCCTCGCGAGCGATAGAGCTACATGCACGAAGCCGCGGGGAAGTCCTCTGCCACGCCGGTGCAACACGCAGGATACACGGGGCCGCCGTATGCGTTGCCGCAAGATCCGCCCGTAAGACCAGGATTGTTCGCGCAGTTGTCGGCGGTACAAAGGTCCGTGTCCATACTGTTGCCCATGCCATCGTCCACAGAGACGGTTGTGGAGAGACACGCGCGCAAACAGCCAAAGCAGACATCGAACGGAAACGCAAACTCGCGCGAGTCGACCTCGCGACCAGTACCGGTGCCTGAGCGCAGGCCTCGGATGCGCGCTTTCATCAGCATCGGCACGGTCACTTCGCTCCCGAACTGCGCAATCACGCGATCCCGCACCTCGTCCACGATGGAGGAGGGCATCTCCAAAAAGAGGCCTTGGCTCGCCCCTGGGGCGATCGAGGTGCCCGCAAGCGGTACGGTGTAATCCACGTGGCCGAGCGCGTCTGCCCCCTCCGTCGCGAACCAAATCTCGGTAATCTGCTCACTCACGCGAACCTCGCCGTTTTGGATCGAGCTGCCTCCGCTGCCGGTATTTTGATTCTGCGTGAGCTGGTTTTGGACAACGATGGGCTGTGTCATGCCGGTGCCCGCGAAGCTCACGTCGAGGACGCCCCCGGCCGACCACACAGACGAGCTGCTCGGAGCGACGCAGTTACCCTCCGCCTCGAGAGGAACCGCTCCCAAGATGATCAAGCTGCTTTGACCCTCGTCGGCGACACATCCAGATAGCGCAAGAAGCGCACATGAAGTGAGAGTTGCGAGTACGGTGGGGGAACGCAGAGAAATCTTCATCGTCAGCCTCGGAGCGACGCTAGCAGCCAGACGCCCCTTCGCGCAATATTCCGACAATCTCTGCTGGCTTCAGCGCCAAGATGCTCGGCCTTCCAATCGCCTCTAGCCCCACATAGCTCACAGAATCCTTAGAGCGCTTCTTATCCGCGTGAATGGCACGGGTGAGTTCACGATCATCGTAGCGATCCAGGAACCCGTCGAGGTCTCGCGGTAAGCGGAGCTTCTCGAGTGCTCGCGTCATCACAGTCTCCAATCCCATCTCGCAAAGGCCGCGCCGCTCTGACAGCCGCGCCGCGGCTCGCAGCCCAAGACCCACCGCTTCCCCATGCGCAAGTTCGAATGACGAAAGCAACTCAAGCGCGTGTCCCACGGTGTGACCAAGGTTCAAGACGACCCTCCCCTTGCCCGCGTCACCGAGCTCGTGCGGGTCGCGGCTGACGCAGGCCGCTTTTAAGGCCACCGAGGCGCCGACGAGCGACGCCGGGATCTCCTCCGCATCGTCCAAGATCCCGGACGCAGCCTCCTGAACAGCGTCAAAGTGCTCCTGGGAAAACAGCGCGCCATGCTTGAGCATCTCCGCCATGCCACACGAGAGTTCGCGCTGCGGCAGGGTTTTGAGTACCTCCGGATCAACGATCACCGCAGTGGGAAAGTGGAACGCCCCCATCAGGTTCTTTCCCCCTGGCAAATCCACGGCGACCTTTCCCCCGACCGACGCGTCCACCTGGGCGAGAAGAGTCGTCGGGCATTGCACGAACGCAATGCCCCGCATGAAGGTGGCCGCCGCAAACCCAGAGAGATCTCCGACCACGCCGCCACCCAACGCCACGACCACATCATGGCGTCCAAGCCCCGCCTCCACGAACGACTCCACCAGCCCCACCGCCCGCTGCGGTGTCTTCGACGCTTCACCCGCCGGAATGGTGAACGCGGAGACCTCGATGGACTGCGCCTCCAACGCGGCGACAGCCTGCGCGCCGTACAGCGGCATCACGTTGTCGTCGGAAACCAGGGCGACCTTTCGCACACCATGAGAGCTTCGCTTGACCTCGGAGCCGAGACGCTCAAGCCGGCCTTGCCCGATCAGCACGGGGTAGCTCATGGCCTCCGCCGGCACATTGACAGACACGGCGATCGCCCGCTTCCTCACGCGTTGTTTTACTGTCTCTCCCGAATTGTCTGACATGGTGTCCTCTTCAGAGCGCGCCCAAGATTTCTTCGACGACCTCAGGGATCGGTGAGGCGCCGTTCACGATGATCTCCGCGCTGCGATAGTACTGCCCTCGAAGCTCTTGGAGTTTAACAAGTTCGTGACGCAGGTCGCGCCCCCTCAAAAGGGGTCTGCGCGACACCTCGTCTGGGGCGCGGAGCCGCTTCACCAGCGTCTCCACGTCTACGTCGAGATAACAGACACGACCCACGGTCGACATGAGGGCGCGATTGGCCCCGGAGATCACGGCGCCTCCCCCGGTCGCG
>JBDQGY010000074.1:0-17657 GCA_040265175.1 Nannocystaceae bacterium | reverse complement strand
GGCTTTTTGGTGGTTAGGGGCTGGCGGGCCCTGGCCAGCCTGCGTATCCTCCCGGCGCAATGACAGGCAAGCACCTCTTGCTCGCGGGGCTCGCAGCCGTGGGCGTTCTGACCTACACCATGTACCGATTCGGCGGTGGTGAACCGGTGCAACTGGCGGCCCCCGCCGCAAACAGTGACGCCTTGAACGAGGTACGAAAGCCACCGGGTTCGGCGAAGACACGCGAGCAGGCCCTCGGTTCGCGGCTGCGCGTGGGTGGAGAGGCAGAATCGAACAAAGATCCCGCCGGGGGTCCGCCGGAGCTGATGCTCGGTGACGGCGCGGCGGAGCCAGGCGTTCCGACCCCCGAGGAGAAACTCGCGCGCTTCGAGCGAGCGATCGAACGGATCGACGACAACCTGTCGCGGAGCTATGAGATCGACCCGCGGCGTAAAGACACCCTCTATCAAGAGGTGACCCAGGCGTTCGATGCGCTGTCGGTCCACCTCAACGCGAACGATCCAGCGCATCGCGCGTATATCGAGTCGGCGCGAAAGACGATGATGGAGCGCCTGCGATTGATGGATCTGGAGCAGTCGCGGGTGGGTGACGCCACGCCTCCCTCTCCGGCGGGTCCTCCGCGGTAGCGAGTCGTCGTTGGCTCGCGCGTCCGCCCCGGCTTTTGTGGCTGCTACACTCCGCTCATGCCTTTGCACCTGGTCACGTGGAACGTGAACTCGGTCCGCGCTCGCCTCGACAACGTGCTGACGTTCCTCGACGAGCACGAGCCGGATGTGTTGTGCCTCCAAGAGACGAAGGTGGAGGACCGGCTGTTCCCGCGGGTGCCGTTCATGGACTACGGTTATACGGTCACGTTGCACGGGACCAAGGGGTACGCGGGGGTCGCGACGATCTCCAAGTCCGCGCCGAGCGAGGTTCACTGTGGGTTTCGCACGGCGCCCGAAGATCGGGCGCCGAGAATCTTGAATACAGTCATCGACGGCGTCCGGATCTACAACCTGTATGTGCCGAACGGGACGGCGCTGGACAGCGACGCGTTCCCCTACAAATTGGAGTGGTTCCAGCGCCTTGAGGCGGAGATCAAGGCGACCTGTGGTGCTGCGCAGGAGGTGATCGTCACCGGGGACTTCAACATCGCTCCCGACGCCCGCGACGTCTGGGACGTCGAGGCGATGAAAGATTCCCTCCATTTCACCGCCGAGGAGCACGAGGCGCTCGCGGGGTTGCTCTCGTGCGGACTCCGAGATTGTTTTCGCAAGCACAGCGAGGAGGCGGGCCAGTTTACGTGGTTCGACTACCGCAACGCGGCGTTCCAGCGCGGCCATGGGCTGCGCATCGACCACGTCTATGCGACGGCGGGCCTCTACCAGCGCTCGTCCCGGGTCCTGCATGATGCCGAGCCCCGCTCGTGGGAGAGCCCGTCCGATCACCTCCCCGTGCACGCCTGGTTCGACTGAGCCGGCGGGGAGGCCCGGGGCCCGAGGGTAGCCCGTCGGGAACAGGCGGTGAGTTCAGGCCATCGGCGGTGAGGTTGCCATTTCCCTAGATTTGGATAAGGTGCCCCCTCGTGAAGACCTCGGCCCTCATATGCGCGCTCTGCGTACTCGGTACCAGCGCCTGCGCGTCCAGCCGCTATCGCTTTGACAAGGTCGGCGAGAAGGAGGGGGACAAGGTCGAGATGAAGACCCTGGAGGACTTGATCGCCGACTCACAGCGCAGCGGTGACGGCGCGGCCGGTCCTGTGGGCATTTCTCGTGATGTCGTCGACTACGACTTCAGCGCTGAAACAGACCAATACCTGCTCGGTCCCAATGACTCGCTCAACATCTTCGTGGTGGGGCACCCGGAGATGAGCTCGCAGCGGGTGAACCTCGGCGAGCTCTCCGGAACCGTCATCCAAAAAGACGGCTTCATCTACATGCCGGTCGTCGGGAAGGTGAAGGCCGCGGGCATGAACCTCGTGGAGTTTCGTGCCCACCTGCTCGAGATCGCGGGCAAGTATCTGGTGGATCCGCAGCTGAGCGTGGACATCCTCCGCTATGAGTCCCAAAAGTTCTTTGTGCTCGGAGAGGTGCGGCGACCCGGAGCGTTCCCCGTGGATGGGGACACCTCGTTGCTCGAGGGGCTTGGACTCGCCGAAGGAGTCAAGGAGACCGGCAACCTCGAGGCCGCGTATTTCGTCCGAGATGGCGAGATCATGCCGATCAACCTCGCAGATGTACTGCTTCGCGGAGACGTGAGCCGCAACGTCTTCATGAAGCAGGGCGACGTGGTGTTCGTCCCGAACGCCTCGGACCAAAAAGTGTTTGTCCTCGGCGAGGTGATGAAGCCTGCCGCGGTCCCCATCACGCAAAACCGCATCACGTTGGCGGAGGCGCTCGCGGCGGCGGGGGGCCCCTCGCTCGACAGGGCCCGCAAAGAGCTCGCGGTGATTCGCGGGGGCTTCGCCAAGCCGATCATCTACACGATCAACATGGATCAGGCGCTGTTGTACGACGACCGGATCGTGCTCCGTCCCGGCGATCGCGTTGTGGTCGCGCCGACAGGGCTCTCGTCTTCGAGCCGGTACATGCAGCAGGTGTTGCCGTTCTTGCAGGGGGCGCAGGCCGTGGGCCTGGCAGCGCAGGGCGCCACGAACACCGCCAACACAATCGGCGCGATCAGCGGGAACTAACGGCGACGCGACGCGACCGTCACCACCTGGCGCGCAGACCCATCGAGAGCTCACCGTAGGGCTGATTGATCGCCTCTTCGCGGATCTCGAAGACCGGGGACGTGCCGCTGAGGAAGCTGGTGGAGAACCACGCGCGGGCGAACAGCCCCACCTTTCGCCTGGACATCCAGTCGTATTGGGCGGCGAACTGCCCGATGATTCCAGCGCGAGGCAGGAGGTTCCCCGCTTGGACTTTTTCACGGAATATCAAAAACCCTACGCTCTCGATGGACACGGTGTGGGCGGGGCGTGGATTCCAGCGGAGCCGCGCGCTCGTCCGGAGTTGCTTTTGGGTGTTGATGAACAGCCACACGAACCGGCCCTGGGTGTTCCAGTCGATGGAGAGCTTCGGCCGCACGCGGTGGCTCATACCGTAGCCCATGTAGAGGACACGATCGAAGATCCCCCCGAGATGGAGGACTTGGCGCAAACCGTCGTCTCCAAACAGCGTGGTCTTGAACATGTCATGAGCCTCGAAACCGAACTCAAGGCGGTCTTGGGTGACCCCCGGGAGGGCGCGCCAGCTGGTGGGCGTGAGCGCGATGGAGACCTCTTGGTTGGAGTATTGCGCCCGGATGTTCTCCGCGTCGTACCACGCGAGCTCATGCCGACCTCCCACGGACAGCCACGGGGTGAGGGCGAGGGCCCATGGGAACGCGGCTCTGGCCGTCCAGATGTCACGACCAAAATTCGCGATGACATTGTCGGGCATGTACACGCCCCCGATATCGAGACCGAGCCAAAGCTCCTTCGGTTTCGCCGGGTTCAGGTACCGAACGGTCCCGAGATCAATAAATCTCGACGCCGCAGCGCTGGCATCGTGAGGGGGAGCTTGCGGGTTGGGCTTCGCTCCGGTCTCGGATGCCTGCGCGTGCGAGGGGGCAAGCCCGAGAGCCAGCAAGACGACCACAAAAGTCCTCGCCAAGACGCAAAGAGACACCGCAAGTCGAAACTCGCGATGTCTCTCGCTCTGTCGTGTGTGAGGCGCGCTCACGACACTTCAGGAACTAGTTGACGTTGACAGCGACTGAGGTCGCGGGGACGTCGGTCACGTACGGGTTGTTCGCAACGGCAAGCTCCGCCGTGTAGGCCACGGTGTTCTTCAAGGTGACGCCGCCGGGGGTCTCGTTGAAGAAGGTGAACGTGGCGGAGTCGCGGTCAGCGCTCAGAGCCCAGGTGTACTCACCGGGAGCCGCGGGGGTCCCCTCCACGTAGGTCACGCCCATCTCGCCAAAGGATGCAGCGGTGCCGGTGGCATCGCTGACGATGTTGATGGAGACCGCGTTCTCAAGGTAGAGGTCGAGGGTCTCGTTGGTGGGCGTGTCGCTCACGGGCGCGTCGAAGCCCAGGGTGCCTTCGCCGAGGTCACCGGTGAGGGTGATGGTCATGCCATTGGTGGTGAGGTCTTCGACAAGGATGTTGACCTTCGCGTCGACGTCATCTGCGGGGCAGGCGGTGAGCGCAAAAGAGGAAGCAATAAGGAGTGGTGCGATAAACTTGTGCATTGGAAATCCTGGTGCTCCGAGAATGTACGGTAGCGCCGTAGATGGCGCAAGATCTGAAAGTGGAACGTGGACGATTTTTCGCTGATTGTGTGTGACTGTTCACATGCACCTCGAGCGGCGCGAGGGTTCCAGTCTGGTGGCTGCGAGGTCTAGCGGCGGCAAGCAGTTGAATTCACTCGCTCGAACGGCACATGCGTTCAGATCTCTTCAACGTCGGAATGTCGCTTCCAGGGCGTGTTGACGGCATTATTTGCCATTTGGCATCGCGTACGGCCGGCCCTCAGGGGTGGCCCGGTGGAGGTCGCTGCCCACCTCGTCAATGTAGCCCGCTCGGGCGAGTTTCTCGAGCATCCGTCCGCGCCGGCCTTCGCCGGGCACGTTGATCTTGCCGATCGTCCGGTTGACTTGGAATTTCACGCCAATCGCGCGAAGGTCTTCAATGACCTCCCAGCCCTCTGCACCGCTCAAGTATTGGTAGCGCTCCACGTGCGCCATCAGGGGAGTCAGGCCGCGATCTCGCATGGTCGCGACCGTTGTAAACAAGCTCGTCGGCACCTGATCAAACGTGTGCGTTTCAAACAGAACATAACGTTCTGGGCCGAATTCGATGTGTTGTCCCGATTCCACTCGGGGCCCGAGGGAGTCGTCGAGGTAGTGCTCGGCGCCGAGCTCGAGCTCGATCGTGAGCCCCGCTGCGGACGCGGATTCCACGAGCGTGTCGAAGACGGGCTGCAGGGTTTCGCGCTCATTGGGGAACCGGCCGGGATAAATATGGGAGGTCGCGATCACTCTGTGGACTCCCTCGTCCTGGAGCAAACGGAGCATGTCGAGGGATTCATCGAGGGTTCGGCTGCCATCATCCACACCCGGGAGGACGTGGGAGTGACAGTCGCGGGCGCGGAGTTGGATCGCCTCCACGCTCGATGGGGCTTTTCCGCGCCCCTGCTTGCGAAACCAGGACAACATTGGCCGGACTATACACGCGCCGCGGTTCTTTTCCAGGCATTCACATCAGGACAATGGAAGGGCAGGAATATGAGGCTTCAGACGAGCCTTGCGCGTTTGGGGTCTTTTGGTGTTCTGTCGAAGATTTCATCGCGACTCGCGCGGTGGGGGTCTCGTACGAATTCGGGACGCCGTCGCGACGTATTTCTTGCGGTGGCGCATGCAGGTCGGCGCCGGCCTGCGAAAACGACGTGTTGGCCTCGCCGTTGTGCGCCAGGTCGTTGTCGTTGTCGCTGAACACCTGAACGTTGGACCTAGGGGCTCGTGTCGGTGTCTTGAACCGAGGGCGCGAATATTGTAAGGGAGTGGGGTTGCGGTCTCGCGGCATGCGTCCGTGAGTTCTGTTCGTCCGAACTTAGACTTATATCCCCGCGGTGGGAGCTTCCACGCCTTCGCCCCCCGCTGCCGATCTTCCGCTTGATGCTTAAACAACACCCACAGTTCTTTGGAGCAGGCTACATGCTCGTAGAGATTTTGACCTGGGTGGGCGCGTTTTGGTGCGCCCGTGAGGCTCGGGTCTTTCTCGGAGCGCAGTTCCCCGAGATCTTCTCTGCAGGCGTTGCGAGCCCGGCGGTGCTGCTGCCGTTGGCCGTGGGAGTCTGGGTGCTGGCGGCGCGCTGGATGGGGCTGCATCGATCCCGTCGGATGATTCGCGCCATGCGCGACGTGGGAGATCTGTCGCGGGCGATGGCGTTGACCTTCGTCGCGTTGGTCACGTTGACCTACGTGTTCCAGCTGCCGACGCCGAGCCGCGCCTTCTTGATGTTGTTTTGTGCGACCGCGCTGGCGGGGCTCGTGGTCACCCGCTTGTCGGTGCGGGGTATCTTGGCGCGGGCCCGGGCCAACGGATACAACTCGCGCAATCTGATCATCGTGGGCTCGGGGGAGGGTGTGGTCTCCGCCCACGATTGGGTCTCCTCCCATCGTGACTGGGGCCTCGAGTTTGTGGGGTTTGTCTCGACCTCTGCGTGGAGACCGCAGCGCGCCGATTTAGGCACCGCGGCGGAGCTTCAGCAAGTCCTGACCGAGCACGTGATCGACGAGGTCCTCTTTGTCCCAGACCCCGACCGCCCCGAGGTGACCGACGACGCCATGCGCGTGTGTCGGGAGATGGGTGTGGGGACGCGCATGCTCATGGATTTTGTGCCGCCCGATGCGTCGACCTCTTCTGTGTTTCGGGTGGATGGCCACTCGGTGCTCGATCTCTCACCGCCGCCTTCCTACGTGGCGGGGATGATCGTGAAACGTGGCTTTGACATTCTCATCGCCGGCGCAGCGCTCGCTGTCACCGCCCCAATTTTGCTGACAGTGGCTGCGCTCGTGAAAACGACGAGCGAGGGGCCGATCTTCTTCGCCCAAGAGCGGGTCGGGAAGAACGGCCGCACCTTCAAGATGCTCAAATTTCGGTCCATGGTGGTGAACGCGGAGGCCCTGCGCGCCAAGCTTGAGGCGGAGAACGAGATGGACGGGCCGGTGTTCAAGATCAAGCGCGACCCGCGAATCACCCGCATCGGTCACTTCATCCGCAAGACCAGCCTCGACGAGTTCCCCCAGTTCATCAACGTGATGCGCGGGGAGATGTCCATCGTGGGCCCACGGCCGCCGCTTCCCAGCGAGGTGGAGCAATACGAGCGCTGGCAACGAAAGCGACTTTCTGTGAAGCCGGGCATCACCTGCATCTGGCAGATCTCCGGCCGCAACGACGTCACCTTCGAGCAGTGGGTGCAGATGGACATCGACTACATCGACCGATGGTCACTGTGGCTCGATGTGAAGATCTTCCTCAAGACGATCCCGGCGGTGCTGCTGCGGCGCGGCGCCAGTTAGCGCGCGGCGGCATGGGGCAGTCAGGCCGGTGGGGCCAGGAGTGTCGCCGCGGCGTGCCTCGTCACGGCGAGGTCAGTTGTTCGATGCCCCACGCCCACCTGAGATGAACGAGAGGATCTCCTCCGCCACCTCGCGCGCGGTTCGTTCGGTCGTCACGTGTAGATCGGGCTGTTCGGGGCGGTCGTAGGTACCGGTGAGGCCGGGGAGCATGGGGATCTCGCCGCGCTCCGCCCGGGCGTAGATCTCTTTTTCGTCGCGCGCTTGGCAGACCTCAAGGGGCGTGTCCACGAACACCTCCACGAGGGTGGCCGGCGCCACGGTGGCGCGGGCGCGGGCGCGGGCGCGGGCGTCGGGGGAGGTGAAGGCGCAGATGCACGAGAAGCCGGCGTCATTCATGAGCTTGGCGGCGTCCATACCTCGGCGCAGATTCTCCACGCGCTCGGGCGCGGAGTAGCCGAGGTCCCGACTCAGGCCCACGCGCATGGCTTGTCCGTCGAGCAGGGCGACCGCCCAGCCCGCCTCGAACATCAACTGCTCAAGCTCCAGGGCGATCGTCGTCTTGCCCGAGGCAGGGAGCCCGGTCAAAAGTACCGTCACAGGCGCGTGCTGATAGCGCGCGGCCCGTTCCTCTGGGCTCACCTTGCTCACCGGTACCCGCGCCAGCGCGGCGTCGGCCGGGGCCCGACCGCTCCGGTCCTCCGCGTCGGCGGACTTGCGATCCAAGATCATCCCCGCGCCCACGGTAAGGTTGGTCATGCGGTCCACGAGGATGAAGCTGCCGGTGGCCCGGTTGCGGCGGTAGGCGTCGTGGGCGATGGGGCGGTTCAAGGCGAGCTTGCAGCGCCCGATCTCGTTGAGGGACAGCCGCGGGGTCTGCTGGCGCCGGAGGGTGTTCACGTCCACTCGGTAGCGGATATTGGAGGTGTTGCCGACGCATCGCGAGCCCGACTGCATCACCCAGTAGTCCCGCCCTTCGACCATGGGGTCGTCAGCCATCCAGACCACCATGGCGTCCAGCTCGTTCGCGACCTTGGGCACGTTGCCAGGGTGGACGAGCATGTCGCCGCGGCTGATGTCCAGCTCATCCTCGAGCACCAAGGTCGGCGCGAGGGGAGGGTAGGCTTGGTCGATGTCGCCGTCGGCGGTCACGATGCGCGCGATGCGACTGCGCGTCCGCGAAGGCAGCACCATGACCTCGTCGCCGGTGCGCACCACGCCGGAGACCACGTTGCCGCAGTACCCTCGGAAGGTGTGATCCGGGCGGTTGACGTACTGCACCGGGAAGCGGAGGTCGACCAGGTTGCGGTCGGAGCTGATCTGCACGCTCTCCAGGTGCTCCATCAGCGGCGCGCCCCGGTACCACGGCATGTGCGGGCTCTGATCCACGACGTTGTCGCCCTTGAGCGCCGACATAGGGATGAAGTGGAGATCCGCGATGTCAAGGCGGGCGATGAACTCGTTGTACTCCCGCTTGATCTCCTCGTAGCGGTCCTCGGACCAGTCCACCAGGTCCATCTTGTTCACCGCGACCACCACGTGTTTGATGCCGAGCAGCGACGCGATGAAGGAGTGTCGCCGGGTCTGCGGCAGCACGCCCTGCTTGGCGTCGATCAAAATCACGGCCAGGTCTGCCGTGGACGCGCCGGTGACCATGTTGCGGGTGTACTGCTCGTGCCCTGGGGTGTCGGCGATGATGAATTTTCGCTTGGCCGTGGAGAAAAAGCGGTAGGCGACGTCGATGGTGATGCCCTGTTCGCGCTCCGCCTTGAGGCCGTCCATGAGCAGCGACAGGTCGAGCTCTTCGCCCGCCGAGCCCGCCCGCTCGCTGTCGCGGTGGATCGCGGCCAGCTGGTCCTCGTAGATCATCTTGCTGTCATGGAGGAGCCGTCCGATCAGGGTGGACTTGCCGTCGTCCACGCTGCCGCAGGTTAAAAAGCGCAGGATCTCCTTGTGCTCGTGTTGTTTGAGGTACGCGTCGATGTCGCGTTCGATGAGTTCGGACTGGTGAGACATGGTCGTGCTCCGTGCGCGCTAGAAGTAGCCCTCGCGCTTTTTCTCTTCCATGGACCCAGCCTGGTCGTAGTCGATGACTCGACCTTGGCGCTCCGAGTGTTTGGTGAGCAGCATCTCTTGGATAATCTCCGGCAGGGTCGCCGCCGTGGACTCCTCGGCGCCCGTGAGCGGGTAGCAGCCGAGGGTGCGGAAGCGGACCGAGCGCATGCTGGGTGTCTCGCCCTCTTCGAGCGGGAGGCGGTCGTCGTCCACCATGATGAGGTTGCCGTCGCGCTCCACCACGGGGCGCTTGGCCGACATGTACAGCGGTACGATGGGGATCTCTTCGAGGTGGATGTACTGCCAGATGTCGAGCTCGGTCCAGTTGGACAAGGGGAACACGCGGATGCTCTCCCCCTGGTCGATGGTGCCGTTGTAGATGCTCCACAGCTCGGGGCGCTGGTTTTTGGGATCCCAGCCGTGGGACTTGTCGCGGAAGGAGAACACGCGCTCCTTCGCGCGGGACTTCTCCTCGTCGCGTCGGGCGCCACCAAAGGCCGCGTCGTACTTGCCGGCGTCGAGCGCTTGGCGCAGGGCCACGGTCTTCATGATGTGGGTGTACTTTTGGCTCCCCTGGTCGAAGGGGTTCACGTTCGCCTCAAAGGCCTCCATGTTGGTGTGCACCCGAAGCTCGATGCCGGTGCGCTTGGCGTAGTCATCACGGAAGGTGATCATCTCCTTGAACTTCCACTTCGTGTCGATGTGGAGGAAGGGAAAGGGCGGACGCGCCGGAAAGAAGGCTTTTTGGGCCAGGTGGGCCATGACCGAGGAGTCTTTCCCGATCGAGTAGAGCATCACCGGGTTGTCGAACTGGGCGACCGTCTCGCGGATGATGTGGATGCTCTCGGCCTCAAGCTGCTTGAGGTGGGTGAAGCTGTAGTTGCTCATGATGATTCGTGGTGGAGTAACGACTACGTCGATACCGGAACGATGCCCTCTGCCTGGAGGAATTGCATGACGCCATCGGCGGTCGTGTCGAGGTCCTCGTCGGTCGAGATTCTCATGTCCGGCGCGGCGGGGATCTCGTACGGTGCGGAGATCCCCGTGAAATCAGCGACCTCTCCGGCTCTCGCCCGTTGATACAGCCCCTTCGGATCCCTGGATTCACACACGTCGAGAGAGGTGGCGATGTGCAAGAGCTTGAAACGGTCGGCGCCGATTCGTGCGCGGGCCGCCTCGCGGTCCTTCTCGTACGGCGAGATCGCCGCGACGAGCACCACGAGCCCGCTCAAGGTCATGATGTGCGCCACTTCCGTCACGCGCCGAATATTTTCGGCGCGCGCCTCCGGCGAGAAGCCGAGGTCATTGTTGAGTCCGTCGCGGACGATGTCGCCATCGAGCCGACCGGTGAGTACGCCCGCGCGATGGAGCCGCCGCTCGACTTCGCAGGCCAAGGTGGTTTTTCCAGCGCCGGAAAAGCCGGTGAACCACAGCACCGCGCCTCTATGGCCGAGGAGCTGCTCTCGATCATGTTGAGCGATGGTGGAGTTGGGGTCGGACATGATCCTGCTGAGCGAGACCGGCGACGGTCGTCATACGAATCGGAGTGTAGCGATCGATTTCGAGGTCAAGAAGGTGGACCTTGTGGCCTTTACACCGGCGGACGACGATCCGCGCCATTCCCGCATCATGGCGAGAGCCGCACTGGGTTCGGGAAGTCTGGACGTGTGCTCTTGGCATGCTGCGGAGGGTGACGGATCAGCGCTTAAGCTCGCATTCAGTTGTGAGTGGCGCAACTTCTCGGTATGTTCTGCGGCTTACGACGGAAGGAGGCTATTCGCCACTTGAGCGCTTCATCGTCCGGGGGTTGGAGACCTGCTGGATGGAGGGTCAAGGCACCTGGTCTCATCGCTACGATGGGATCTCAAACGCCAACGAGTCGATACCCGAGTCGGATGTATTTTACTCGCTCAACGTTCTTCTTGGGCTCGCACGACTGCCCGACCAAGGGGCTGCGACGCGATGGGATCCAAAGAAGATGCTCGGGCAGCTCGGGGAGCAGATGCTGGGCCTTCCCGTCCGTCCATACGCCTTCGGAATGGCGATGTGGGCCTCGCACGACCTTGGAGAAGAGCTTCCGGGGAGCACCCTCGACGCATGTAGAAGGTTGCTCAAGGATGAAGCCGCTTGACCCGGATTCAAGGCTCAGGATCTTGGATTATTGCTCAGCGGGGCGAGCATGCTGAGCGAGCACCAAGACCGGTCCTGGCGAGAGGCCACTGAGCGTCTGTTTGCGTACATTCGAAGTGAGCTCGATGGAGGATCCAGCGGGTTGTTTCACGACTCGGCGACGGGAGCCCGGCGAACACTGGTGACGTACGCGACGAATATCTACTCGACGCTCGCGTGCTTTCATTTCGGTGAGGCGTTGGAAGATCAGGACGCCATCGAGCGCGCGTTGAGATGTGTGAACGCGCTGGCTCGCGCCCAGGGACCCCATGGGGAGTGACCGTGGTTTTATCAGTCCACGACGGGCAAGGTCCTCGATCCTTACCAGGTGTATTCGGTACACCAGGACGGGATGGCACCGGCATATCTTCATCACGCAGTCGCGCACGGCCATGAATCTGCGAGGGAGCAGATTCGGCGCGGATTTGAGTGGGTCTTTGGCAAAAATGAACTCGGCTGTTCCATGCTCGATCACGATCGAGGCCTTATCTGGCGTTCGCATATTCGTCGTGAGCCGCTCGAACGCTATCAGCGAGCCGCTCGAGGAATCGTCAGAACAGTGACGGGGCAGGAGGGAAGCTACATTGGAAAGTCTGCCCTCAAGATTAATCGCGAGTGTCGCTCCTATCACCTGGGTTGGGTGTTGCACTCGTTCGCCGGGCGTGAAGGCTTCGAAGATATCTCGCATCGAAAAGAGTTCGAGGGAGGAACCCCATGACGTCCCGCGCGTATCATGCTGGGGAGCGTCATGAGATGGAGTTTCAGTTCTCTCAAGAGAAAGTGAATGAAATCGCTCTCGTGAGTGGAGACGACAACCCTCTCCATGTCGATCCAGATTTCGCCTCAAGTTCTCGCTTCGGGCATACGATTGTCCACGGCGCGTTCTTGACCTCTCTTATTTCGAGAGTGCTCGGCCGGGAGTTTCCGGGGATGGGCACCATTTACATCTCGCAAAAGAGCCGGTTCTTGGCTCCTGTTGCTTGTACCGAGAAGGTGCGTGTCGTTTTGGACATAATCGAGGTCGGAGAGCGAGGCAAAGTCACGCTCGACACTCAGATCTTGAACCAGAGCGGTGAGCTTGTGGTCACGGGTGAGGCTCGGGTAATCGCACCGAAGAGGGGGACAGCGCCATGAGTGTGTTTCGGCAACTGAGAGGGGCCATCATCCGTGGGCTTCCAGAGCCAGTTAGTCGGAGTCTCCGAGACGTTCGTACGCGTTTCCGGCGTGAAGCCTGGAAAAAGAGAGTTCGTGAAAATCCTGACGCGGTGTTTGGCCAGTCCGATGTGGTGGAGGCGCTCAGGTCGCTTGGGGTCGAGGAGGGGCGAGACCTCATCGTCCATAGCGCGATGAGTAAAATCGGGATGCTCGAGTCGGGTGCCGACACGGTGATTGATGCGCTCATCGAGGTCATCGGTCCAAAGGCGACGCTGGTCATGCCGGCTTATCCGATGCGGGCGAGCATGCTTGAGACCATGCGTGATCCGACTCCGTTTCGGGTAGGCAAGGACCGATCCTATATGGGAAAGATCACTGAGGTTTTTCGACAAAGGCAAGGGACTCTGCGCTCAGCTCATCCGACCCATTCAGTCGCGGCGCTAGGGCCGTCTGCGGAGTTCTACGTCGGAGAGCATCATCGGAGCGGCTCTCCTTGCGGCTCTGGCTCGCCGTTCATGCGCCTGTGGGAGAACGACGGCCAAATCCTCTGCATTGGCACGGGGGTGGGGAAGGTCACATCTCACCATGTCATTGAGGACCGACTTGAGTCGTTTCCGATGGAGGTCTACATGGATGAGATATTTTCGAGGGATGTCGAGTTCTCCGACGGACGCACCGAGAGGGTCGAGGTGAGGGTGCACCGGCCGGAATTGTCGAGGGTTCGTGTCGATAACGACGCGTCCGTCGAAGCGGAGATCCTTGCCTGCATGAGGGCTCGTGAGATGGTGCGTGAGGGGCCGCTTGGACTCGCCCGTACCCACCTATTCGGTGCGCGCGATCTTGATGCAATGTTGGAACAGCGGCTCCAAGATGAGGGGACGACAATTTACCGTTTGTAGGGGTCTATAGGGCTATTCGCGAAGGGAATCCTTGCGCACTGACTGCGCAGGCAGTGCTGGATTCACACCTGGGTCCGTGAATTCGACTCGCTGAAGACATGGAGTTGGAATCGCGGAGTGCCGCGATTGGACATTTCAATCCGAGCGTTGCCAGTACCACGCCCATTTCAGAGCGCGCCTCGGCTAAGAAAGGCCGTATATGACCCTGCGAGGACGCCGCAACGAAATGGCCTGGACCACGAGAAAAATGAGTAATTTCAGCGGGGAGAACCACGATTGAGCCTGCACCAAAGCAACCCAAAAGTGTGATAGATGGAAGCGGGCCGTAGGTTCGCGCCCCTTCGTCATGACCGCATCCCAACTCCGAGTTTTGACCGTGTTCGGCACGCGCCCCGAGGCCATAAAGATGGCACCAGTGGTTCGGGCCCTCGATACTGCCGAGTCGATCAAGCATCGATGTTGCGTGACCGCGCAGCATCGCGAGATGCTGGATCAGGTGCTTCGACTCTTTGAGATCGAGCCCGCCTACGACTTGGATCTCATGAAACCAGGTCAGCGACTATCGACACTCACAGGCGCTATTTTGACCGGCCTCGAGCCCGTACTCGAGGATTTCAAGCCCCATCGTGTGCTGGTTCACGGAGATACGACGACCTCGTTCGTCGCGGCCCTCGCGGCGTTTTATGCACGGATTCCCGTGGGGCACGTTGAGGCGGGTCTTCGGACTCATGACATCTACTCCCCGTGGCCAGAGGAGCTCAACCGGCAGCTGACCGGTCGTGTTGCCGATCTTCATTTTGCACCGACGGTGGGTGCTCGTGATCACCTCCTTGCGGAGGGCGTGCCGCAAGACAGGATCGATGTGACGGGGAATACGGTCATCGATGCTCTGATGCACGTTAGCCGTATGCTGGAGTCGGACGCTGAGAAAGCCGACGCTCTGGTCTCTGGTAGCGTCGGCCTGGAAGAAGGGAAACGCACGATTCTCGTCACAGGGCATCGTAGAGAGAGTTTTGGCGGAGGGTTCGAGAATATTTGTCGCGCCCTGAAGACCCTGGCGAGGCGTGGTGACGTCCAGATCGTGTACCCGGTGCACCTGAATCCGAATGTTCAAGGGCCCGTCGGTGAGATCCTCGGGGATGTCGCAGGTGTACACCTGCTCTCCCCGCAAGACTATCTTCCCTTCATCGCGTTGATGCGCCGCTCCGATCTGATCTTGACCGATTCCGGGGGAATTCAGGAGGAGGCCCCGTCGCTGGGTAAGCCGGTTCTGGTGATGCGAGATAATACTGAGCGTCCCGAGGCTGTCGAGGCGGGGACGGTCCGTCTGGTGGGTACGACGACGGATACGATCGTGTCTGAAACTGCTCGTTTATTGGATGACTCTGCTGCGTACCAGACGATGAGCGAGGCGCATAATCCTTACGGGGATGGGGAGGCGGCCTCACGGATCGTCGAGAGGATCGTGAGCGAATATGCCTGAAAAATTCCGATTATGTGTGGTGGGCCTCGGCTATATCGGCCTCCCGACGGCAGCAGTTGTCGCGTCACGGGTACGGGGATGTGACGTTGTAGGCCTCGATGTCAACGAGGAGACCGTGGCGACCATTAACCGCGGGGACGTCCATATCGTGGAGCCTGGTCTCGACATGCTCGTGAAGGGAGTCGTGAGCGAGGAAAGGCTTCGTGCGACGACCACGGTCGAGCCGGCGGATGTCTTCGTAATTGCGGTGCCGACCCCCTTCAATGGGCACTACGAGCCGGACCTATCTTATATCGAGGCTGCCGCACGTACCGTCGCGAGGGTACTCAGACGAGGTAACCTTGTGATCCTTGAGTCGACCTCGCCTGTGGGTGCGACGGAGAAGATGATCGATTGGATGCGTGAGGAGCGGCGGGACCTTCGCTTCCCTACTCGAGGCGAAGACATGCCTGTGGACGTACATGTCGCACACTGTCCCGAGCGTGTCTTGCCCGGATGGGTTATCAAGGAACTCGTCGACAACGACCGAGTCGTTGGTGGTGTATCCCCGGCGTGCACGGAGGAAGCGCGAAGCTTTTACCGTCGATTCGTCCGCGGCGAATGCCTTGGAACAGATGCTCGCACAGCCGAATTTGTGAAGCTGACCGAGAATGCTTTTCGCGATGTCAATATCGCCTACGCGAACGAGCTGTCCATGATCTGTGAGGATGTCGATGTCGATGTCTGGGAGCTCATCACCCTGGCCAATCGGCATCCTCGGGTGAATATTCTACAGCCGGGTTGCGGAGTAGGCGGTCATTGTATCGCGGTAGACCCATGGTTCATCGTGAATGCTGCACCCGAGCGTGCGCGTCTAATTCGGAGCGCGCGCGAGGTTAATGACAGCAAGCCTCGTTTCGTTCTTGAACAGGTTCGAGAGCATCTCGAACGAACGGGCGGACGCAAGATCGCCTGCCTCGGCCTGTCATTCAAGGCGAATATTGACGATCTGCGTGAGAGCCCCGCGCTCGAGATCGTTCGTGAGCTTGCAAAATCGGGTATGGTCGAAGAGATCATCGCGGTCGAACCGCATATTGAGTCGCTCCCCGCCGTGCTGCAGGAGTTCGGTGAGAGCGTCCGACTCGAATCGGACCTCAAGCAGGCGCTTGGTGATGCGGACCTCGTGTTGCTGCTCGTGGACCATCGAGTATTCCGCGATGCCGCCGAGCTGCTCCTCGCGCGGCCGCTCATCGACACGCGAGGCGTGACAGCAGGGCTCCGCTCATGAGGTGGATGTCATCGCGATGCGGCGGTGCCGTGCATGGAGGGACGTGGTGAGTCGCGAGGCCTCTTCTGCCGAAAACAAGGTTGGCTCGTCGGAGCTTACCGATGATGGCAACGTGGAAGGTACTCCGCTCCCGGGTACGATCACTTTCCTTGGGGCTCCGATGCACCCATGGACGATGTCGGAGACGATTGAGCGGATCGAGGCCCGAATTCTTGAAAATCGTTTCACTCAGCACGTCGTCGTAAACGTCGCCAAGTTGGTGAACATGCAAGATGATGAGGAGCTTCGGTCCGCGGTGACCGGATGCCACATCATCAATATCGATGGCGCTGGTGTGGTGTGGGGTGCCCGCGCGCTCGGTCACGAGGTGCCCGAGCGGGTCGCAGGCATTGACCTTTTCGTGGAGTTGCTCGGCTTGGCGGTACAGCGCGGGCACGGTGTCTACTTCCTTGGCGCAGATGAGCAGGTGATCGAGGAGACCGTACGCGTGGCGAGGTCACAAAATCCGGGGCTTCAGGTCGCGGGGTGGCATCATGGTTACTACTGGCGAGAGGAGGGAGGAGAAGCACGCGTCGTCGATGCCATTCGCAAGTCTGGGGCGAGCATGCTTTTTGTGGGGATGTCTTCACCTCGAAAAGAAAATTTCATCGCGGAGCATCAGGAAAACCTTGGTATTCCTTTTGTGATGGGGGTTGGAGGGTCTTTCGACGTGCTCGCCGGCAGGGTGCGGCGGGCACCCCGATGGATGCAGCGAGCCGGTCTCGAGTGGTTTTATCGGCTCGTCCAAGAGCCAAGACGGATGTGGAGACGGTACCTGACCACAAATTCGCGCTACGGACTGTTGCTGCTCTCGAGCAAGGCTCGGGGGACAGGTGTTTCGGCCGGACGCGGCCGCGAGTAGTATGAGTACGGAGGTGAATAAGATGAAACAGTGCGAGGTGATATGAACGTGGTACGAGATGCCGTTTCATCGTTCGGACGACGGGCGCGGCGTGGACGCTTCGAGACCATCATTCGACCGCTACTCGATCAGTGGTTTTCGAGGGGCCAAGAGCTCCGGGTGCTCGATATTGGTGGCACCCATCGCTATTGGGAGACCGTGTGCGACCTGTGCCAACATCGACTCAACATTGAGGCGCTCAACCTCTCTCACGAGAACCTCGGTGAGACGTTTGAGGGAGGGAACGTGCGAGTCGTGGCGACACAGGGTGACGCGACCAAGCTCGGCTCCGATCGCGATTATGACCTGGTCTATTCTAACTCGGTGATCGAGCATCTAGGGACATTGGAGCGAATGCAGGAGTTCGCGTCCTCTGCGACCCGTCTCGGATCCTATTTCATCGTGCAGACGCCGAATCGGTACTTTCCGATCGAGCCGCACTACGCATTCCCCTACGCCCAGTTTCTCCCAGTCAGGGCGCGGGCAAGACTTGGACAGCTCTGGCACCAGGGGTTTCGCTGGCGCTCGTTCGAGAGCGCGCTTGAGCACGCAAGAGAGCTGCGACTCCTCTCCGAAGCGGAACTCCTCCAGCTGTTCCCCAAGGGAACGATTCATCGGGAACGCGCAGGAGGACTGGTGAAG
>JBDQGY010000073.1:0-17661 GCA_040265175.1 Nannocystaceae bacterium | reverse complement strand
TGAAGCTAGCGCGGGCACCATCAGCAACCTTCGAATGGTTGAGGTTGACATCGAAGCAGGCACCTACACCTCGACCCCCGTGCCGGGCGGCACCTGCGTCGAGTTCGCTGACGACATCGCCTGGGATCTTGTGGGCGACGGTGACGGCGACGGTGACGGTGACGGCGACGGCGACGGCGACGGCGACGGCGACGGCGACACAAGCGTGCGAGTGATGCACCTCGGCGTCGGAGTCCCAGGGGTCGACGTCTACGCCAATCAGGGTGCAGCGCCAGCGTTCTCCAACCTCGGCTTCCGTGAGTCTACCGACATCACCCCCCTGCCCGCAGACGACTACACCTTTGACGTGGCGCTCAACCCATCGACGAGCGTCGCAGACTCCATCTTGGAGGTCGGGCCACTCAGCCTCGCCGCGGACGCAGATTACACCGCGGTCGCGGTTGGCAATCTGACAGACGACACCGTGGAGGTCATCGCACTTGGGGATGACCGCGCCGGCATCGACCCCGCCAACGTTCGCCTCCAGGTGACGCACGCGGCCTCTTCGGTGGGCCAGGTGGACATCTATGAGGTGAGCGATCCTGCGAACCCTGCCGCGCTGCTCTCCGATGTCGACTACAAGGCCACCGGCACCCTCAACGTGCCCGCAGCCAACTACGTCATCGGTATCGACACCGACAACGACGCGACGACCATGGAGCTCACCTACGACGTGGCGCTTGCGGACGCCGGCGTCACGGGTGGAACGTTCATCAACGTCTACGCCAATGACAACACATCGCCGGGCGTCGACTTGGTCGCACAGTTCGACGACGCATCGGTCGTCGTGTTCAGCCCGGTGGTGCCCGACACGGACAGCAGCATTCGCGTGATGCACCTCGGGGTCGACGTTCCGGCGGTAGACGTCTACGCCAACGCCGGAGCCACGGCCACGTTCACGGGGCTCGCATTTCGCGAGTCCACGGACATCACCCCCGTCCAGGAAGGTGACTACACGTTTGACGTGGCGCCGAGCCCCTCCATGAGCGCTGCCGACGGCATCGTGAGTGCAGGACCGCTCACCCTGGACGCGGCCAACGACTACACGGCTGTCGCGGTCGGCGATCTAGACACCACCGTGGAAATCCTGGCGCTTGGTGACGATCGCAGCGGCATCGACCCTGCGCAGGTTCGCATCCAGGTCACCCACGCTGCCTCGACTGTCGGTCAGGTGGATATCTGGAACGTGACACCCGGCTCGACCGCAGCGGTGCTCCTCGCCGACGTTGACTACAAGGCGTCCGGTACGCTCGACCTTCCGGTTGCAGACTACGTCATCGGACTGGACACGGACAATGACGGTACGCCCGAGTTGACGTACACCGTGCCGCTCGCCACCTTGGCGATTCCTGGCGGAACCTACATCAACGCCTACGCCAACGAGGGAGCTACGTCGGTGGACATCGTCACCCAGTTCGACGACGCCACGGTGATCCCTATCCAGCCCAACCCGTAGTCAGTTGACGTGAACGACGGATGCATCCCGATCCGTCAACGAGGGCCTCGCAACCGCGGGGCCCTTTTTTGTTTCTCTCCTATCTGGCCGCACGCGCCCAACGCGGTCACGGCGGAGACCTTGGGCCGGGCGAGCTACAAGCACTCGTGACTGAGCGCCTCCGCGGACGCCGCCTCTCGCACACAGACCAAGGCATGCGCCGAGATCGCTCGACCTTCGCAAGCACGCAGCTCCTCCGAGAATTGCTGTGCGAGCTCTCGCTGCCGCAGGGCGACGAGGGCCGGGTCGCGGTACCCCATCTCTTCGAGCTCGAGGGCCACAAGACGGCCAAAGATGATCTCGCAATCCTCCGCGGACGCCGAGGTCGACGTGGTCCAGGAGACCGCGACCCCAGCGGCCGCGGCCACCGAGAGGAGCCATGCCACCCCCACCGTCCACCGCCGCAGAGGGTCGACCGTCGGTGTGTCGCCCGATGCCGACGCACGTGGGCTCATCGTGTGAACCTCACGCGAATCGGCGGCGAGGTGGCCGGTACGGGGTCCCCCTCCCCGTCCAACGCAGGAGAGAAGCGAGTCTTCAGCGCGCAGGCGCGGGCGGCGTCACCAAAGCCGAGCCCGGGGTCGTCGACCAACCGGACGCGTCGAGCGCGACCGTCAACGCCCACCTCCACCCGGATCACCACTGCCTGCTCGTAAATGTCGGCGTCGAGCGCCCTAGCCGGCCATGGACACCGCCACGCGGTGCCCTCGAGACGCACGGGACGCGCACGGGCAGAAGAGGCGGCCGCCCTCTTAGGGGATGGAGTTTGCGCGCGCGCGGCGGTCCCGGGCGCCGTACCGGTACCGCTCTGCGTGGTCACCCCGCCGGCGTAGGCCGTGGCCGTTCCCACCACGAACGCTTGGTCGCTGAAGTCCGCCACGGCGTCCTTGGACGCGAGCACCTCCCCGGCAGCCGCTGGCGGTGCGACCCGAGGTGCTTCGGGCTTGGGGGACGTCGCCGAGGGGGCTTTCGATGGCTCGACCGCAAGCGCAGGTTCGGGCGCGGCTGCGGGTTCGGGTTCGGGTTCGGGCGCAGGAGGGGGCGGAGGCTCGAACTCGAGACGCGTCGGCGCACGCTCCGCCAACGCCCCGTGGATCTGAGCCGCCATCCGGGCGCTCCACGTCTCTAGCGAGGGTTGCGCTCGCAGGGCCATCACCAAAATCACCAGATGCAGCGCGATTGCGAGGGCCCACGGCGCGAGTCGGCGCGCCATGGACCGGCGTGGCGCACGACGCCGAGGGTCGGCGATGACCGCGTCGAATACCGCCGCCGCCCGCGTCTGCGCTGGTGTGCTCAGGGGTTCTCCTGCCCCACGGGGGTCTTTGGCGCGGGTCGATCGTTGATTGGCGTCGCGAGGGCACCGAACGCGATCCGCTCGATCCCGGCCATTTTGAGAGCGTCGAGGGTCGCCATGACCTCGCGATGAGGCACGCTGCCGTCTGCTTGAATGACCGCCCGCAAATCAGGGTCGGCGGCCAAGGCCTCGCTCGCCCGCGCCATCAAGGCGCGGTCGTCGGCCATGGGAGTGCCGTTGGCCGAGCGGGCGCCATCGGGCGCCAAGATCACCGAGAACACCACCTGAACTTCCTCGCTCTTGCTCGCTGGAGGCAAGTCGAGCGGCACCGCAGGTGTCACGACAATCTTCGCCGTCACAATAAAAATCACAAGCAGCACCAAGGTCACGTCCACCATGGGTGTCACGTTGATCCCCGTGATGATGCCGCGTGACGATCCGGTTCCCGCCATGCTCAGTCCTCCTCCGCGCAGAGGTACGCCAGCACAAGATTTGACAGGGCCTCCGCCCCGGCGAGCAGCTGCTCTACCCGCCGCTGCAAGTAGTTGTAGGCCGCCACAGCAGGCAGCGCCACCGCGATTCCCACCGCCGTGGCAACAAGGGCCTCGGCGATGGCCGACATCACCGCCCCGGAAGCCACGTGCCCCGCCGCGCCGGCGCCGGCGTGACCGGCCGTGCCGTGTCCAAGCTCCTCAAACGCCTCGATGACGCCGATGACCGTTCCAAACAGCCCAATAAAGGGCGCGTTGTTCCCGAGGGTTCCTAAGTATGCGAGCCGCCGCTCGAGCGACTCGCGGGCGAGCACCGTACGACTCGCCATGGCTTTCTCCACCGCCTTCACGCCCCGGTCCGCCACCGCGAGTCCCGCCGCGGCCACCTGTGCACCCACGGCTGGAGACCCGAGCAGCCACTGGATCGTCTCCTCGCGAGAGCCCCCACCCAAACGTTCCGCGAGCGCTCGGGCGAGGGATTCCACATCGCCATCCATCCGACGGAAGGTCCGCCAACGCTCCAGCGACACGGCGATACTGACGATAGACAGCGCGCCGAGCAACCAGAGCACCCACCCGGTGCCGGCGTTCAAAAACAGATGCTTGATGGCTTCGACTGTGTTCATGGCGAATCGCGATGTTGAGCTTCGAGGGGCCTAGTGGGCCTCTACGTCGAGGGCACACTCGCCCTCCCCTTGAAAGTGCCCTTGAGTCTTCATCTGCGCCCGGAGGTACTCATACATGTTCGTCAACGGCGAGATCGGAGATCCTCCAAGCTGAAAGCGCTCGTCGATCTCGGAGAGTTGCTCGGGCGCGATCGCCGTCAGTTCGTCCGCGGTTACCGTACCATCAAGGTTGAGATCGCAGTCCGCGAGCCACTGCGCGAGCCGGCTGATTCCCCCCTCATTGCCCTCAGGGAACCCATTGAAGAACAGGTGGTCCCCATGGATGGTGGCCGCGGCGGTCTTGGTGTCTCCGGAGACCACAACGATACCGGGGACCTCATCGATCTCGCATGGACCGAACTCTGTCCCAGCGGCGGCGCCAAACACGAAGTTGATCGACGGTGCGGTGTAGCAGTCGTCCCCTCCGGCGTTGGTCTCGCCCGTCGGCGTGGCGTCGCCAGGGGTCGCCAGGGCCGCTGGGGGGCACGACACACCATCCGCGCGTGTCATGGTCCCATCGATGAGGTAGGTCCAGCCTGCCGCGACCATCGCATCGAAGTCCTCTTCAGAGACGGATGCGTCGCGATTGGCGCTCGAAGTGGTGACAGGAGTCTCGTAGTTGAAATCCCATCGTCCCTCTTCCAGGTCGGCGAAACTCCACAGCGACAGCGTCCCTGCGGTGAGCTTGGAGAGATCGACCACGTGGGTCTCCTCCGCTTCGACCTCCGTTGAGGCGTCTCCCCCCTGGGTGAGATGCACAGGGCCCACTGCAGCGATGTACCGCGAGAAACTCACATCCCAGCCATCTTGGATGTTTTCTCCCTCGGAACCCGCGACGAGCCCCTCAACAATCACGTCCTCTGACTCGAGGAGCACGTCAAGATCCCCAGTCGCTGTCGACCCGGAACATCCGGTACCTGAGGCGACAACAAGGGCCACTGCGAGGCTGCGATTGCGATGAAATAACGCGAGGGGGAGAAGTTTTTGCTGGTTGATCATGTTCTTGTCTCTTTGAGTTGATGAGTTGATGAGTTGATGAGTTGATGAGTTGATGAGTTGATTAAATTGACCGCTCAAGGCGCAGGACTCCACGAAAACACAGGGCGCTCACCGGCGAGGAGCGCGAGGCGCAGCGCGTCGTAGCCCGAGGTGCTCGAATCAAGAATCAGCGCGTCCACGCAGCCGCGACCTTGGACGCACACTTGTCCCTCGACGCTGCAATCGACCGCGACGACCACCGTGCCGTCTTCCGCACACTCTTGATTCAGCGGGCCATCGCAGACGGTGGGGGGACCGCCAGGCGCGCAGCTTCCCGGATCGAGGAGCGGCCGAAGATCAAGCCGGGCGATCCACGGGGAGGGATCAAAGGTCACCCGCAGCCCAGCCTCGCCCTCTTGAACGTCTCGATCAAAGAGCTCGGAGGCGCTCTTGCGAATCACGGGAACCCCGAGTTCCGTATCTTCCGTCTGTTGCACAGCCACGAACGCGCGCACCGGCACCTCTTGCCCCGCTACGCTGGTCCGCGCCTCCAACACAAACGACGCGTCTCCGAGGTCTTCCGCCGCCGGGAGAGGCACGGGGGACTCCTCCGTAAGCTGCGAAGTGATCCCGAGGTCGTACATCCACGATCGCACCTGCCCAGTGACGCCCTCAAGCAGTCCCACCTGCCGCGGCGTAACGTCGAGAGTGTCCACTACGACCGCATCGAGCCACTCAAGACGCGCGGTCTCGCAAAGCTCGCCGGCCGTGTTTCCAGGGCAAAGAACCAGGGGTCCGAACGCAAGGTCGGCCCGCTCCACCGTCAGCGGAACGTCCCCCTTTGTGACCACGTCGCCGACAAGCTCCGTCCCCGCCACCGACAAGGGCACCTGAACTCGCGCCTGCCCTGTGTCAAGACATCCGGCCAGCATCAAACCGAACCACACCAGCGAAGAGCCCTTGGCCACACGGCGCAGGTCGCGAGCGAGACGAGTCGTCCCAAGGGTGTACACACAACGACGACGTGAACTCATAATTTTACCTCCAACGAGAGCATCCAAGAGAACGGGGCGCCGGCGGAGATGTGCCGGGCCGGCGTGCGAGGTCGAACGGCATCCTCCGGATCCCAGTCCGAGGCGAAGCTGTACTCCATGGCGGCGTAGGCCGTGTTAAGCACATTAAAGACCTCGAAGGCGAGGTCGATCGGCCCCCAGGTCAGACCCGCCGAGGCGTCGAGCAGCGACACCGCCGGCGAGCGCTCGTCAAATGGGAGCGGACGCTTGGACAGCAGCGAGTACCCCACACCGAGCCGACCACTCAGCGGCTGCCCGCCGGCGTCACGGAGGAATTGGTGGCGCGCTCCGAGGTCGGCGCGGACCACCAGCGGCGGGACAAAGGGAAGGTCTTGGCCCGCGGCAAATGGCGGGAGAGGCTCGTCGGCGGTCGCGGGTGGCGGTTCGAGCAGCGTCGCCTTGACGTAGGTCATGGACGCCGACGCCACCAACCATTTCGTCGGTCGACTGACCGCGTGGACCGTGGCGCCGAGGCGGCGCGTCGCGCCGGTACGCTCGAGGCGCCCCTCGCCTGCGTCAAAGGCCACGTCATCGGACAACCGCGTGTAGTAGGCGCTGGCGTTGAGGCTCAAGGGCGCGCCCCAGTCGAACTTCAAACCGCCGTCGGCGGAGCGCACCTTGGTGTACGGCGCGCGTTCACCGTCCTCGAGCACCCGCGCCTGTGGGGATCGGTAGCCCTCCCCGTACGCCGCGAGCACCGACATCCATGGGAGCGCGTGGACTTCAAGACTCGTGCGAGGTCCGGCGACGATCCCCAGCGCGCTGCGCCTAAATCCGGGCAAGAAGCTGTCGTCGGGTCGCGAGAGCGGGGCAAAATTCCCGAGCCGGTCGTCGATCTCGTAGGACAACACGTCGGCCCGAACGCCCACGCGCGCGTCGACGTAGCGGGTCATCCGTGTCGCCACATCGAGCCACATCCCCACGTCCACACCCCGAATATCTGCGTCAATCCGTTCATCCCAGGTCTGGTTGCGAACGGAGGCATCGAGCAAGCTCTGACGTTGTCCGATGAGATCGATGCGACCGTCCGTCCCAAGCTCGAGGGTGCTGCGAAACCAGGGCGCCGGCCGAAATGGGGCTGTGCGGTAGCGCCCCGTGAGGCCCACCGAGGTGGTTTTATTTTGCTGCTCGATGAGGTCGCCCCGTCCCGCCGTGCGCTCAAGGGTGCGAGACGCCTCGATGAAACCGGTGAAGTTTTGCTGAATGCGAAAAGTGTCGAGACCCACCCATAGGCCGAACTGACCGTTACTGCCCTTCTCCCCCTTGAAGTCCGCAAACAGACCGCTCATGAAGCGTTGAGACAAGGCTACCTGGGCCCGCGCGGTGGCGTAGGGATACACGCAGGTGAAGCACACAGTGCCGTCGTCCACGTCGTCACGGCGCACCACGCCCGCCAAGTCGGCGCGGGCCGTGTGCAAGAGCGCCACGGCGCGGTAGGTGGTGCGCCCCTCCCCGAAGCGATGCTGCAACAGGGCGCTCGCCGAATGCCCTGAGCGATTCTCACCGAAACCGTCGGTGCGCATCACCTGCACGGCGCCGAAGGTTTCTTCGCTCATCTCCCGCCCACCTATTTCGCGGGGAGCCCAGCGCGCGCTCTGGCGAAAGGTGTTAAACGCGCCGTAGCTGCTGCGAACGGCCACCCCGCGATCCGCCGCCGCCACGCCGAGATCGACGTCGATGGAGCCGGCGACCGCGAAATCACCTTGGCGAGGGTCGTAGACCCCCTCTCGCACGCGCAGGGTCTGCACCACGTCCGCGAGCAAAAAGCTCAAGTCGGCGTAGCCTTGACCGTGGATATGGGACGGCAGGTTGATGGGCAGACCCGCCACCCGAAACTCGATGTCTTGACCGTGCTCGGCGTCGAAGCCCCGGAGGTTGTAGTTGTGCGCGACGGCAGGTCCCTCCGCCCGTCCGATATAGACCCCGGGGGCGGTACGCAACACCTCCGCGCCCTCTTGGCGAGGCGCCGCGGCCAGGATGTCGCGCGTCACGGCCACGTCGCCCGCACCGCGGAGGTCGTCGCGGAGCGCCCGCTCCCCTTGCACCACCACCTCCAGCGGCGCGGCCTCGTCGCCGGTCGCAGCGCTGGCCACGGGCGGTGAAGCCTCCGTAGAGTCCACCGCGTCGGGTGTCTGCCCCGGCGTTGTCGGGGGCGGCGTGATCCTCTCCCCCTCCTCCGACCCAGCGGGGAACCGAGCCGCCGTATCCGTGGGTGCCGGCACAGACTCTGCCGGTGGAGCGAACACAAAGGGTACCCGGATCTTGCTCGCGATCGGTTGTTCGCCGCGGCGCGCCGGAACAAAGGTCCACTGCCGCATCGCCTCCATGGCCGCCTCGTCAAAGTCTTCCCCGCCCGACCGCGCCACCTCGACCGGGCCCACCCGCCCGTCGGCCAGCACCGTGACCACCAGCTCCACGGTCACAGAGCGCCCCGTCGACAGCGCCCGGGGGGGATACACCGCCGGCACCTGCGATCGCACCATCGGCGGGCGCACCGCCCCCTCCGAAGTCTCCAAGGGTGGAGCCGAAGCCTCCCCACCCTCAGGCGGCGCGGCATCCGCGGTGAGCGGTGCCACGGCCGCCGTGAATCCCACGACACTCCACACTCCGCCGATCACCATGGCGCGGCGGCGAAGACTGTAGGACCAAAAGCTCGGTCGAAAGAGGTGGGAAGAGGGCTGATGCAACGATGAAAAATTCGGGAAAAGAGGAGACACCTGTGGACTTGAGACACCCCGCGACGGGACCAAAAGGTTGGCCGCCGGGGTGTTCCCCGCCCCCGGCGTCAGTTGGCACCCATCGACTCGATCAATGTGCGCGCAGACGCCGAAGGCAGACCTATGGGACAGCAAGGACCGACCTCCTGCGCTCGACGAATCGGACGGGACCGACCCAGACAAAGCGCCGCGCGCCACGTGGGCGACGGAGGGTGTCTACTCGCTACGCGAGGGGTCGCGGCGGTGATGTTTTGGGCGCGTTCGTCAGCGGGTTCGCCTGAGGCGACACGCCCGCTACCGCCCGTTCGAATGCTGGCGCCGCCGGCTGCAGCTCCACGGGCAACGACGCGAACACGGACAGCTCAAGGCTCTGTTTCCGACTGGCCAGGCAGAGCGTGCAGTGATGGTGACCGTGCAAGTGCACGTCTTGTGTCTGCACCCGGTCATGGGAGCGAGCCCGCTGGGTCTCGGACGCGTATTGGGTCGCCTGTGCGAGCGTCTCCTCGACAGCCGCAGCGCCCTCGTGTCCGTCCGCATGGACCCACTCGCCGTGCGCTGCACACTGGGTGTGCGGCACCGCGTCTTTATGGATAGCGTCGCCAAGCTGCACAAACAGCATCAAACACACCCCCAAGAACGCCAGCATGCGCGACACCTGCCGTGAGGCTGTTCGCATCGCTGGCGTCCGCGGACGTGGTGAGCGTGGGTACTCCATCCGACGGCTGGCGTACCACGCTCACTCGAACGAGGGCAAGTCTGCTCGGATGTGAGGCACTTATTCCACGCTGTGCGGGCTCTGGTGGCGATGCGCTTTCGGCGGCACGGGTGGTTCGCGCGCCTCGGACTACACCGGCTCCACCACGAGAGGTAGCGCCTTTAATGTCCGAACGAACACACTCGGCCGATGTTCAAACGGGCCGTCAAGCCGAATCGATCGAGTGCGGCTCAAAAGTTGGGCGAGCGCCATGCGGGCCTCCATACGCCCGAGCGCGGCTCCGATGCACAGGTGAATCCCGTGGCCAAAGCTAAAGTGCGCGCGCGGCTTGCTCCGGCCAAGATCGATCTCCTCGGCGCGCTCGTACTGCTGCTCGTCTCGATTCCCGGAGGCCCACGCGAGGAACAAGCGCGCCCCCTCCGGTAACGAGACCCCCCCAAGTTCACACGGCCGCGTGGTCTGGCGAAAATGCCCTTGAAAGGGCGCCTCCAGCCGGATCGCCTCTTCGACAAAGGCGGGGATTTGCGTGGGGTCTGCCCGCAGTCGGTCTTGCAGCGAGGGATCTTGGGCCAGCATCGCCACGGCGCTCCCCATCAAACTGGCCGAAGAATCACTGCCCGCGATGAGAACCTGCAACACGATGCTCGACGCCTCTCTCTTTGTCAGCGCCCCCTCTTGCACGGCACGCACGAGCGCCCCCATCAGCCCCACGGGGGGGGCTCGGCCCGCGCGGTTGAAGGCCCGCACACACCAACGGTACAGGCGAAATGCGCCGATCATATCCTTGGTCATCCGCCACCCAGAGGTGGTGCCGGCGAGCAGGTCGATGGCGTCATCACTCAGCCGCTTCACAAGGTCGTGCTCGCGAACGTCGAGGGCCAGCAGGTGCAAGGCCACCTGCATTGGCAAACGAAAGGCCAGCGCCTCCATCCAATCAAAGCGCCCCGAAGGGATCGCGCGGTCGAGAGACTCGCTCACTTTCTCCTCCATCCAGGGTTCGAGATTCTTAGGAAAGTTCTTCCCCAGTCCGAGGGTGGAGAGTTTACGGTGCGTGCCGTGTACCGGCGGATCTGCGATGGCCAGCACATCCACGGGGAACATCGGTATCTCGGGTACCCGGAGCAGGCGCCCGCTCCCCCCCCCTACCAAGATGGCGACAATCTTGGACGAAAAGGTCTCCGTGTCTCGTGCGACCGCCTTGATGTCTTCGTAGCGAGTCACGTACCACCAGTCGGACCCCGCGGGACGAAAAACCGGCGCGTGCTCCCGCATCGCCCGGTAGAACGGGTACGGGTCCTCGATGGTCTCGCGGGAGAACGCGTCGAAGGTCTCGGGGTGTGGGGATTCGGGCTGCACCGGGTGACCCTAACGCGCCCCCATGCGCCCGCTCAAGTTGCGGTCTCCCACGTAAAGACAACGCTCACCGTCGGGCCGAGACTCACCGCCGGCGCCCTGGCTTTGGACTCCTGCGCGAGGATTGCTCCGTGGTAGATTCCTGGGGGTGACGCAGTCACCTCCCGTCCCACGTTCGCGCATTCCCGCGGGGCCGTGCGTCCTCGCCATGGCGTTGGGTGTCTCCGCGATAGGGGGACACTTCGTCAGCGACGCGATGATCGCGATTGAACACTCGGAGTGTGTGACCGGCGAACTCACGGTCTTTGACGCGCTGAGCAGGGACTTTTGGTGCGAGCCGGTCCCCGACCAAATCCGGTCCTGGCGACCTCTCCCGGTGCTCACGTGGCGCGCAATCTGGGAAATCGGCGGTGGCGTCCCGTGGTTGTTCCACGCCATCAGCCTCCTGGCCCACGCCGGCGTAACGTGGGCCCTGATGGCCATGTGTCGTTCGCTCGGTTGGAACTTCCAGACGGTGCGCCGGGCGGGCTGGACCTTCGCGCTCATGGCTATCCATGTGGATCTCGTCGCCAGCATGGTGGGGCTTGGCGGCCTGCTCTCCGCGTTCTTCCTGCTCCTCACGGTTCGACTAGCGCTCGACAGCCGAGCCACGACCCCCGCCGTCGCTTGCACAGCCGCGCTCGCGCTCTTGAGCCACGAGAGCGGCGCCCTCGTTGTGCCGGTGATGTGGTTGGCGCTCGTGCTGCGTGTCCCCTCGGAGACACCTCCGGGCTCGCGCGCATCGTGGCGTACCGCGGGCGTGATCACGTTGCTATTTGGCGGCTATCTTTGGGCGCGCAGCATCGTTTTAGGGGGGATCGGAGGCGGTGCAGAGCTGGGATGGCAAGTAAATCCGATGGTGCGACTTTCGTTCGTCGATCGCTCCATCGACGCGATGGGAATGATTGGCCGATACCTTCAGTTGGTCCTGGTGCCGGGGCCCTTCTCCATGGACTATTCGTACAACGCGATCCCGTTGGGGAGCGCGCGGGAATGGTCCAGCGTCGTCGGCGGAGGTATGGCCGTCACAGCCGCGCTCGCGGGCGCTTGGCATCTGCGAAAGTCTCCGACCTTGAGTTGGCTCCTCCTTTGGGCGGTGGGCGCCTCGGTCTTCGTCTCCAACTGGCTGTTCTTGCTCCCGGCGACGTTCGCCGAGCGCATGTTCTACGGCGCGTCCATCCCGCTCGCGGCGCTCCTTGCCTACGCGCTCGGATCGCTGCGTCAGCTCGGGGCGCTCGCCCGGCGGAGCCTGTGGACGCTGGTTGTGCTCGTCGGCATGGCGCAGGCCGCCTCGAGCATCTACCACTCATGGAGCTGGCGATATCCCACCGCACTGTACGAGCGTTCGCTCCTCGCCGCGCCCGACAATCTCAAGCTGCGCCGGGCTGCGGCGAGAGCCGCGCTGCGAGGAAACCGGCCAGAGGCGGCGCTTGAGCACGCGAACCGAGCGACCGAATTAATGCCATCGGACGCGACCTGTTGGGGTCTTCAGGGCGAGGCGCTCGACATGCTCGGGCAGCCGGAGGAGGCGCGACGCTCGTTCCTTGAGGGCATGAGCAAAGACCCCTCCGCGCCGGAGGTCGCGGGTCCCTTCATTCGGTTCCTACGCGAACGTGGACAGCGCTCGCTAGCGCGAGACGCCTACGCCGCACATGTACGCAGCCGCGGGGGCGTGGCGCACCCCGACGTTGCCGATCCCGACTTGTCCGCTCCATGAGAGCACCCGTCGCCCGAGTCGTGCGCGCCCACGTTGGCAAACACCACGCTCACCAATCGTCAAAATCAGACATCGGCGGGATACAAAAACGCTCCCGCAGTTCCGTGAGCGGTGTGTCCATCTCTGGCCACGGATCCCACCCCTTGGTGGGGTCCACGTTGCACGCCTTACCCCGAACTAGCGCCTTCAGCACGAGGTCTGGATCGAGCTCCCCAGTGAAGCCGTCCGCGATCGGCGACAGCCGTACCCCGAGTTGAAATTGTGCGAGCCCAAAGAGGATAAAACCGAACGGGTCGTCCTCTTCTCGACGGCATCCCGCGTGAAAGCTGAGCACCTGAAGCTCTCCTGCGGGATCGGTTCCGTCGCCGCTAAGGACGTGGGTGAGAGCATGCAGCGCGATGAACTCGGGGGGGCAAGTACAACTTCATAAGGGAGCCTACCAAGAAAACTTAGAATATGAGGGATATGGCGGCCCCTCTCGCCCGTGGCCAGCGGTCGCGTAACGCCAGGAGTACATCGTCACGCGACGGTGGCTCTCCCCCCATGAAGTGGGCTGCCCAACCGTGTATGATGTCGCCCAGTCATGCGTAGAACAGGACGTGGACTCACGCGGATGTTGTTGTTGCTGTCGGTCGTGTGTGGCTGGGACGCTGGCGCATGGTTTGAGGCGAGCGCGCATCCGGCCGCGTCGCAGGCGACAAAACACCTGAGCGCAAAGATTCAAGAGGCGCCCGACGACGCCCTGCTCCACGTAGAGCGAGCCCGTCAGTGGCGTCTGCAGGGCTTGAAGGACCGCGCGCGCAGCGATCTCAAAATCGCGCTGCGACGCCAGCCACACTTGGCGGCCGCGCACCACGAGTGGGCATTGCTCGATCTCGCGACCGGCAACAACGCGCGCGCGCTACGAAGATTCTCCACCGCCATCCACGCCGCGCCCACATGGTGGCGCCCTCGGCGACAACGTGGAGCTCTGCTGCTGCGTCGAGGAAAGGTCGCCGAGGCCGTCGAAGACCTTCGCGTGGTGCTCGCCCAGCGGGAATCCCCCGACGACTTTGCCGCCCTCGCGGACGCCCTGTGGGAACTTGAGCGCGGCGAGGAGGCCGCTGCGCTGCTGCTCGAAGGTGCCACGACGAAAGGCTCGGCTGTGCTCGCGGTGAGGGCCATGGAGGCATACCGCGCCCTCGGGTGGTACGCCGAGGCGATGCGAGCCCTGGACCTCGCGGAGCGACTCGGGACCGATCCATACTCGGCGGCGGTCGCGGCGGTGCAGCTTGGGATTCAGATGGGTGGATGGGACTGGGCGTTTGGTGAGGCGTCCCGTCGCGGCGAGGCGCTGCAGCGCTCCTCGAACCAGCGCGCCACCGCACACCGGCAGGCGCAGCTCGCGTTGTTGAACGCCCTCCGTGACGAGGCTCGACAGCTAGGCGCGCTCAATCCTCAAGACCATGACGCGCGCGCGTGTCTCCCCAAATCATCTATCGAAACATCGTTGTCGAGAAAGAATCGGCCCCTCCCATGAAACGCAGCATTTTTCGCCGTCGCCACCTCTCCATTTTGCTCCCCCTATTGCTCGTGGGCCTCGCCCACGGAGAAGCGCGAGGGGCAACGCTGGAGCGACACCCCTATCTTCAGCAAGGTTCTACAAGCTCCATGATCGTGGTGTGGAACACGGTCGCGGACGCGCAAGGCGAGCTGCGTTGGGGCACCTCGCCCACGGCGCTCACCAACGTCGTGAACACCGGAATCGGCACGCGCCACGAGGCGCTGATCACTGGCCTGTCCGCTGACACGACCTACTACTACGCGGTCTATGGCGACGGAGGGCTGCTGGCGGGCGAAGACGTGGCACACTTTTTCACCACCAGCCCCGCCACGAGCACCCCCACCAAGTTTCGCGCGTGGGTTGTCGGAGACTCGGGGACCGGAGGGTCTGCTCAGGCCGCTGTGCGGGACAGCATGCTCGGTCACGTTAAGACCACCTCTCCCGACATCTATCTCCACATGGGCGACATGGCGTACAGCAACGGCACCACGGCCGAATTTACCTCGCGCTTTTACGGCGTGTACGAGCAGGTGCTGAGAAACACCGTGTGTTGGCCGACCATGGGCAATCACGAGGGCTACACCTCCGACTCCGCGACCCAGACCGGCGCGTACTACGATGGCTACGTGCTGCCCACCGCGGCCGAGGCGGGCGGCGTGCCGAGCGGCACCGAGGCCTATTACAGCTTCGATTACGCCAACGTGCACTTCGTCGTGCTCGACAGCTACGAGACCGATCGCTCCCCCACGGCGCCCATGGCCCAGTGGATGGTCCAAGATCTCGCGGCGACAAATCAAGACTGGGTCATCGCCTATTGGCACCACCCTCCGTACACCAAGGGCAGCCACGACTCGGACACGGAGTCCCGCCATATCGATATGCGCGAAGACATCTTGCCCTTGCTTGAGGCTGGGGGCGTCGACATGGTCCTCGGCGGCCACTCTCATATTTATGAGCGCTCCTTTTTGGTAGATGGCGGGTATGAGACTCCGACCACCAACCAGGGGATCGTGGACAGCGGGGACGGCAAGGTCCTCGGCGACGGGCCCTACGTAAAACAGACGGGCCTCAACCCGAATGATGGCGCGGTGTACATTGTGGCCGGACACGGCGGCGCGGGCGTCTCCGGTCCCGCGAACCACCCGCTGATGTACTTCAGCGAGGTGGCCAACGGCTCCGTCTTGCTAGACGTGCAAGACAACCGCCTCGCGGTGACCAACCTTCGATCCGACGGCACGGTCACCGACCGAATGACGCTCCTCAAAGGCACCGGGCTGGTGGTCGGCACCCCAGACGGCGGTGAAGACCTCGGCGCGAACGACCCTTTGACCATCGAGTGGGCCACCGTCGGGAACATCCCGCTCGTGGACGTGCTCTTTAGCTGCGACGGTGGACAGACGTGGCAGCTTATCGCGGACGACATCCCGAACACAGGCAGCTACGCGTGGTCGGTACCCCCCGTGGACACCCTCGAGGCGATGGTGAAGGTGGTGGACGCCTCCAACAGCGGCATCCAAGATGAATCCAACGGAGGATTTGCGATCTCGGCGTCTCCACCGATCCCCGTGATCTCATTTGGCGCAGTGTGGCGCTACGCTGACGATGACGTCGACCACATGGCGGCGTTCACCTCCCCCACCTTCGACGACTCCACCTGGAGTCAAGGACCCGCACAGCTCGGCTACGGCGACAACGATGAGGCCACTGTGCTCAACGACGCCGATCCCAATATTCCCACCGTGTACTTTCGACACACGTTTGACCTGACCGACCCGGTGTTGAGCGCTGAGTTGACCACGCTGTACGATGACGCGGCCATCGTCTCTATTAACGGGATTCAGGTCGCCTCCTACAACATCGCAGGCACCGCCCACGCCGACTACGCGGCGGGCACCGGCGCGGAGAACGGGATCAGCGTCTTGTCCCTTGACGGGACCGCCTTTGTTGTCGGAAGCAACGTCATCACTGTCGCGGTGAAGCAAGCCAGCGCCACGTCGAGTGATGTGAGCTTTGATTTGGGGCTCAATGTGGTGATCTCGTCGGGCACCTTGATGGGCTGTGGCATTGGCGACGGCGACGGCGACGGCGACGGCGACGGCGACGGCGACGGCGACGGTGACCCGACCTCCACGACCGGTGATGGCGACGGCGACGGCGACGGCGACCCGACCACCACCACCGGCGACGGTGATGGCGACGGCGACGGCGACGGCGGCACGGACGGCGCCTCCGACTCCGGTAGCGAGGCAACAAGCGCCGATCCAGAGACAGGTGCGGCCTCTTCGTCCTCTGGCGATGGCGACGCAGCGTCAGCCTCTGAGGGATGTAGCTGCGAAGTCACGCCGCGCCGCACCGGACTTGGATGGCTCGGCTTTATTCCCCTGATGTGGGTCCGACGGCGCCGCTCCCCAGACAAATAGTCAAGGTCACGCCCGGACCAGCTCATGGACCCGCCGCCCCCTTTCGACGCGGGGCTCATGACATTGTCTGCCTCGCTCAAGATGTCGTGTAGCGCTAGCGCGCCACGAAGTTCGTAGCGATGGTCGCGCAGGCCGCCTCCACGAGCGCCGCCTTCTCGGGCTCCCAAATACAATCCACGGAGACCGTGCCCGTGCCCACGAAGACGAGGAAGTGACGTCCCGTCCGAGTGGGACGATTTGGGAGTTCCACCACCGGCAGGTCTACGCGAATGGCGAGGCGATCTCCGAGCGGCTCCACCACGCCCTCCGTGGCCGACGCGATGGCCTCGCGGAGCACCGCACTGTAGCGACCGGCGAGCACCGCCTGCTTTTCAGCCTCCAACGCGCCGAAGTCCACGCCCAAGCCCGCTGGATCGCTGAACACCACGACCGAACTGAGCGCGGCCTCGCCGTCCTCAAAGGCGCCCACGCCTCCGGCACCCTGGTTCCCGAAGACCGCCATGTCTTCCGAGGTCATCGCGACCCCTTGCAACAAGCGCGTCCCCTCCGGAATCGCAAACTGCACCCTGAGGTCCGCATGACCGACCTCGGCCATCGAAGGCGCCGCCGGCTCGGCCTGGGCCGGCTCGGCCTGGCCAGACTCGGCCACCGGAGCAGGCGCCTCCGCGCCCGCGTTCGCTGCCGAGCTCCCCGCACAACCAGTCCAACACAACGCACCCATCAAAAGTCCCCACGGTCGTCCCATGCCGCGATCGTACCAGCCGCTGGCACGTGTTGTCCCTAGGTTCTGTGCATATACGCGCCCATCCAATGGTTTGGAGACTAGGCATGGGCGGCGGAGTTCGATATGGGTAGCTATGCTTAAGCGCGTACTTGGATTAACGATCTCGTTGGGGCTGTTGGGTTGCGGCGGCAGCGGCAACGATGGCGCCGACGGCACCGACGGCACCGACGGCACCGACGGCACCACCAGCACCACCGGCACTACCGGCACCACCACTGGCGACGGCGACGGCAAGGACGAACTGCTCTTCGGCGCCCATCAGACCAACGGCTTCGGCGCGGGCACCTCCTATCTGGTGCTGGCGTCGGACCTCCTCGCGCAGCCATCTGGGACCACTG
>JBDQGY010000072.1:0-17677 GCA_040265175.1 Nannocystaceae bacterium | reverse complement strand
GGGCGAGGTCGGCGGCGCCGAGGAGGTCGTCGAGTTCGGGACCATTTTCTGGGGAGAAGAACAAAAGCTGGGAGTCGGCCACGCCTAGGCGGCGCGCGGCCCGTCGGAGCTGGGGTCGGAAGGTCTCGGCGATCCAGAGCGCGACGACCACCGCAGGGTCTCGAGAGGTGAGGTGCGATGCGAGCTTCAACGCGTAGAGGTCATCTCCGAACGCGCGCGAGCCGTCACAGACGACGAGCGGGCGGTGCCCGATGAGCTCGTGCTGCCGAACTTTGCCAGCGTTGAGTGAACCGGGATGAATGCAGGTGTCAGCGACGAGGCGAAAGCTCGATCCGTCTGTCCGGAGCGCCTGGTGCTCGCGGCGAAGTTCGGGGGAGGGGACAACCAGTGTCGCGGGGGTGAGGGCTTCCACATGGTCCGGGAGCGGGGTGCTCCGGCGGAGCTCGAGGACACGTGACACGGGGAAGCCAGCGAGGGCACGACAGACCAGCGCGAGGTTTGGATCATGCGGGTCTTTGATGTGAACAACATCCGGATCGAACGACTCCCCAATTCGCATCAGGCGTCGAAGCAGTCGCTCTTCGCTCGGGTCGTTGGCTGCGGCCTCGTACACGCCGGAGCTGTCCGGGTCGTGTTGCAGCAACACCGCGTGGCGATTGACGAGCATGGTCTCCACGCCGTGCGCCTCGAGGCGCGTGACCTGCTGAACCAGGGGATCAAGCTGCCACGCGGGGGTGGCGGTGATGTGAAGCACGCGAGCGGACACGCTCTCAATTTCGACCAGAAGCGGCGGGAACTTGACCAAACAGCCTTCAGATTCTGGGATTGGGTTCGTCGCTCGCGCGAGGGCGCCCCTGGCGCGAACCCGCAGGAGGCAGCCGCATGGCCAGCAACTACATTTCCTGACCGCCGCGAGGAGTGCGCGATGTGCGGGGACCCTCGGAAACGGGGGCGCCCAGCACAAGGCGATCTCCCAGGCCGCATGGCCGGTTATTCGCAGCGATTCTTCTCAAGGGTGAGCTGCGGGCTCTCGAGTCTGTAGTCGCTGGCGCCGGATTTCTCGTACGCCGCGAGGGCGGCGGTCGCGTACTCGCAGGCCTTGCTGCGATTTCGTTTGAGCTCGGCGACGACGGCGAGCCCCTCGTTGGCCATGCCTCGTACGATATCTCGCGTGCTCTCGTTGAGGGCACGCTCGTACAGAGGTCGCGCCTCATCAATTTTCTCGGGTCGCTCAATGCCCTCGCCATCCTCTCTGTATGCGGAGTTGAGCGTGGCCTCAGCGAGCCACAGCGTCGCGAGGTCGCGCCACTGGCTCGACGAATTTGAGACGGCTTGAAAGCTCGCGATCGCCTCCTGGAAATCACCGAAAGCTTTGTGGATGGCGCCCTCTGCAAGACTGGTGAGGGTGCGCGCGGTGGTGGCCTCCGCCGCGGCTGCCGACTCAAGCCGAGCGGTCCACTGTTTCATCGAATCAAGGAGGTCGTCGCCGTTCTCAGGTAGGAGTACTGAGCTATGCCCCACCACGAGCCAGCTCGCGACGATCGTGCGCGCCGCGAGGGTCTCGTCGGCGTCCGGGATGCCGTCATACATCGGCTGAAGCTGGGCGAGTGCCGCCTGCGCGTCCCCCCTGAGCATCGTGGCGATGGCGTCATCCAAGGCCGAGGGGGCCGCCGCTTGCGGCGGAAGCGTCGGGCGAACGACGCCGCTCGCCGTTGTGGTCTCGCTGGACTCGTCTGGGGTAGTGGTCTCTGGATTTTTGTCTTTTCGACAGCCAGGAGACATGCCGAGCATGAGGGTTGCCGAGAGCAAGATGAAGGGAGCGCGTGGAGTGGTCATGAATCGATCGCTTGGGGTGTTTGGGACGGCTCCGCGACGGGAGTTGAGTCTCCCCGCGAGTGGCGGGGGGTGGGGGCAGCTGAGATCGTCTCCATCGCTGAGTCGATCACGCGGATCTGGATGGGCGCGTTGGCACCAAGGGTCGCATAAACGCGGCTCGAACTGTGGGAGTCCTCGGGAGATATTGTTTCTGTCTCTTTTCGCGCTGCGCCGAGCACCTCGACACGGTCTCCGACTCGCAGACAGACGCGCTCGTAGCGGGGCCCGGACTCCGGGGCGGCGATCACCCGCGCTTGGTCGAGGTGCATGAGCGCCGCTTGACCCGTGTCGTCGCCGACGAGCACCAACTCCGCGGCGACCGCCGCGTCTCTGCCTTCCCCAGCCCGGTTGAAGTAGACAATGGGGTGTTCATCACCGCCGAGAGTCTCGGTCGCGGAGCGAATAACCCCTTCGATTTTGCTCGGCCCGTCCGAGAGGGCGGCGATGTCGCTGCGCTCACACTTGGACATGCGGGCGACGTCGAGATCGAAATCAAGGCGGCGCGTACGGGATGGTCGGCGCGCGCCGGTGTTGCGCTTCAGCACGGTCTGGCTGACGACCAGAACGCAGACCGCCACGAGCACGAGTAGCGCGAGTTTTGTCCAGCTCCCGTCGACGAGCCATTCGACGTCGCCGTCCAAGATGCGCGAGGAGATCGCCGTCATCGCCACCTGCCTTGCTCAAGCGAGAGGACGTATTCGACCTCCGGTCGCTTGCCCTCGCCGAACACGCGCCCACGGAGAAGTGAGCGGGCGGAGCTCTTGGCGGGGATGTGAGGGATCTGCGATCCAAACAATGTGGTGTCGGTCGTGAAGTCCACGCGAGGCACGACGTCGTATACATCACGGTGGGATAAGTTTTCTACCTCCAGGGTCCAGCTGATGTAGCCCTGGAAGACCTCAGGGGTCCCCACGAGCCGCAGCTCGAGGATGTGTCGGATGTCGAAGGCGCGATTGCCTGAGTCCTTAAAATGGCGCGGATCGAGATGCATATTTTGACGTTGATAGTCCATCTCGACCACGAAGTTCCGGGTGACGTTGAGACCGAGCAGGCCCGCGGTGCGCGTGGAACTGCACTCCTCGCACACGGCGACGAGCACTCCGCGGATGGTCACGTCACCGAGGGTCAAAGCGTCGAGGTACACCATAGGGGTCTTCGCCGGACCTTTGGCGGTGTTGAACGCTTGGGTGGGGGCGTCGGGACGGACGTCAACGCCGAGCTCTTCCGCCAGCGCAGGTGTGATCGTGGTGAAGGTGGCGCCCGTGTCGAACAGGTACTCCACCGTCTTCTCGCCGCTCGGGCCGCGCAAGGTCGCAGGGATCGTGATGCCGGTGCCGTTGGGATCGAACTCCACGGAGACACCCTCGCGGCTCGTGTCCTCGTCTCGCTCTGGCTCGGAGGGTCCCGGGGATCGCGACGGTGCTGCGGTGTCGACGCGTCCCGCCGAGGCGTCAAGACCGGTGTCAGGCGCTCTACGCTCCACGAGGTCCGCGTCCGGGCGCGGGTTCGTTGAGGCGACACCCAGGGTAGGTGGTGGTGGATCGACCCGGTCGGCGAGGTTCAACCCCCAGGCGGAGATGACTTGGGCGTTACGATCATTGGCGCCAAGGCGCTCGAGGGCTTCGAGACCCATGCGACGCAAGGCGGTTCCGACAGAGTCGGGAACCAGGATGATCGCGACGACGATCATCGCGGAGTTGAGCAGCGGCAGGAGGTTTAAGGAGGCGGGCAGCGATTGACTCAGGGCCTTTGGATATTTCCATAGCGCGAGGGAGATCGGGAGCCCAAGGCTCAGGACCAGTGGGAGCACCCAGCGCGGGAAGAGATTGGCCTCGGAGCCGTTGAGCACAAATAGAAACGTGAAGCCGCCGAGGAAGCCCAGGATCCCGAGCACGGCGAGGAGCGACCACCCGAGGGCGTCGACGAAGATCTTCGTTCGACTTCGTTTGCGGGGGGTGATGCTGGGACGGCGCTGGGGCACGGAGACTCGCGCTGAATCTAGCACTGCTGCGCAGCGTTCACAGCGCGCCGTGGCCAATCACGCGTTCGCGCCCCGCGCCCTGTGTCTCGTGTCCCATGGCGGTTACGAGCCCGCGGTGGGCTCGCCGACCACCCGGCTGGTGAGGGGGAGCAGCAACTCAAAACACGCGCCCACGTCTGCCTCGGGCGCGACACATGTCAAACTCCCGCCGAGGCGCTCGACGAGCCCGCGGCTCACGGCGAGCCCGAGTCCTGAACCTTGGCCGACCGGACGCGTCGTGAAGAAGGGCTCGAAGATTTGATCGCGAAGCTCTGCGGGAATCCCTGGGCCGTGGTCGATGACCAAGATTCGCACGTGGCCGCCCACCGCGTTTATTTGAACCTGCACGTCACGGGAGGTGGAAGAGACCTCACGGCTCGCGAGGCCCGCGTTGAGCAGGAGATTCATCATGATCTGCTGGAATACGCCCACGTCCACCTCCACGAGGAGGTCTTCGCCGGTGTCGATGTGAAATTCGACCATCTCCGTGCGGGGGTCCATGGAGACGAGCTTGATATTTTTGACGACCTCTGCCCGCACGTCGCAGCATTCGGGCTGGAGCGCGCGGGGGCGGCTGTAGTCGAGAAGCTGCGCGACAATTTCTTGGATCCGCTCTGTCTGTTCCGACATCGTCTGCAGGATTTCTCGGTGCTTGGACGGCACCCCCTCTCGCGGATCGAGTAAAAACTCGACGTAGCCGTGCACGGCGGCGAGGGGGTTGCCTACCTCGTGTGCGACGCCCGCCGCGAGCCGCCCGACCGCCGCGAGTTGCTCGTTTCGGCGAAGCGCGTTCGCCTGCCGTAAGTTCTCTTGACGCTCAGTGTCGAGGCTGGTGACCATCGCGTTGAAGTCGTGCGCGAGGTTTCGGAACTCGGCGGGGCCATCCTCAGGGATCGGGCTTTGAAGGTCTCCTTGTGCGACGCGGCGGGTCGCTTCGCGCAGCTGTCGCATGGGCCGGAGGATGTTGCCCTCGAGGAGGAAGTTGCCGGCGACGAGCATGAGAATGATGATGCTGAGCGAGAGCCCTAGCATCTGCAAAATGACGGCGCCCTTCACCCATGCCTCCGGGGTCGCGGTGATTCGCAAGACGGGGCGGCGCGTCTGCGGACCTCCGCCAAACGTCGGCACGTGGGCGTTGAACACCAACCGCTGTCCGAGCGTCGACGCGTCTTCGTCCAACCCCAGCTGGTTTGCGAGCGGCGGTTTCGAGGGGCTCTCTGCGCCGGCGCTGACGATATGTACCGAGCCTCGGGGGCTCACCAAGAACAAGTTGATGCTCCGGATCCCAAGCTGCGTGCTCACCGACTGGAGGAGCAGGTCCGAGATGATGGCGCGATCGTACTCCTCGGGGCCATGAAAATGATTACCGACGAGCGAGGCGACCGTCCGCGCGTACATATCGAGTCGCTCCACCTCCCGTTGATCGTGTCGATGTTTCGCCAGCGCTTGACTGACCAGCGAGAGCGACATGACGGCGAGCCCCACGAGCAACGCGAGCGTGACCAGCAGCTCGATGCGTAGGCTCTGCGCGTTTTTAGGCACTGCCTCGCCGGAGCACGGTAAGGGACGACGACCGAATCCCACGCGGTGAGATTGGAGGGAGCGACGGATCCGCTCCGGCCACGCAACCGGCACATCGCGGCTGCGTCATCCGCCGCAAGTGCACGGTGGCGGACCACACCGCCAAGCCAAGCGCGGCGCCGGTGGCCAGCTCATGTAGGAGGGGCGTCACTGTGAGGCGGCCTCTCCATCTACGTCACCCGAGATTTTTTCGGCGGGGCACGAGCCTCCACGGATGCCCCGCGCGCGTGGGCACATGCCGTACAGCTCAAGTTTGTGGCGCACAAGGGTGAAGCCAAAGCTTCGAGCGACCTTGTCTTGCAAGCGCTCAATCTCGTCGTTTTCGAATTCGAGGACGTGACCACACTCCACGCAGATGAGGTGGTCATGGTGCGCCGTGTCTCCCGCGACCTCGTACACCCGAGACTCATTTCCAAACCGACGCTCGGCGGCGAGTCCACACTCGGTGAGCAGCTTGAGCGTCCGATAGACCGTGGCATATCCGAGCTTCGGGCTTCGGGCCCGCGCGTGCGCCAGGAGCTCGTCCACGTTGACGTGCCCCGAGAGACCAAAAAATGTCTTGGCCACAATATCCCGCTGCCGCGTGGAGCGAAGCTGCTTCTTATCGAGATACTCGTGGAACTGCGTGAGCAGCCCGTCGATCTCGTTGGGCGCTAGCTGATGCTCGGAGGCCATTGCTGAAGAGGCTACCTGCGATGCCTTGGTCGCGGCAAGTGCTGACTGCGGGGCTTTGGTGGCGCGTGGAGAATCGGCCAGAGATCCGCCTAGGCGCCGTTTCCGGCCGATGTGGTCGACGTCGGGCTCACGGCCTCACTCCCGTTGCGGGCGACGGTGGCAGACCCGTATACTCCCCGCTCCATGGCCGCCTCAACGAAAGGATCTCGCGTTCGCAAGGGGGACTCACCATCCAAATCCGGAGCCTCGGGCGTCGAGCACCGGGTAGAATCTCTTCTCGACGAGCTCGATACGGTCGTCGACGCGCTGGAAGAGGGTGACCTCCCCCTCGAAGAGGCGCTCGAAAAATTTGAGCGCGGTGTGCAGCTCGCAAAGAACAGTCATCGCGCGCTCGACGCGATGGAGCAGCGTGTCGAGCGGTTGCTTGCGGATCGTGACGGGGTCGAGACGGAGGAGATGGACGCTGGCGATGAGTGACGCGATCGCATGGATTGAGGGTCGCCGCGCGATGGTGGACTCCGCGCTCGCGAAGGCGCTCGAGCTCCCGAGCGAAGCGGACCCGGGAGGCCTCCGAGAGGCGATGCGGTACGCCGTGTTGCAGGGCGGCAAGCGGGTTCGTCCGCTGTTGGTGCTCGCGGCGTGCGAGGCCGCGGGCGGCGCCCCAGAGATGGCGCTCCCCGCATGCTGCGCGCTTGAGATGGTGCACGCCTATTCCCTCGTTCACGACGATCTTCCCGCGATGGACGATGACGCCGAGCGGCGTGGACTGCCCACCGTACACGTGAAGTATGGGGAGGCCAACGCGATACTGGTCGGCGACGCGCTGTTGACGGAGGCGTTTCGGGTGCTGGCGCGTGGAGCGAGCGGTGTGGCGCCGGCTGCGATGGCGCAGGCCGTGGTGAGGCTGGCCACGCACGCGGGGATCGACGGCATGGTGGGAGGCCAAGCGCTCGACTTGGCGGCGGGGCAAGACCTCGCAGACCTTTCGGAGCTTGAGCGGGTCCACGCGCTCAAGACCGGGGCCCTATATGCGGCAGCCGGTGCGCTTGGGGCGTTGTGCGCCGGCGCCCCTGCGGAGCAGGTGACCGAGCTCGAGAAGTTTGGGATGTCTTTTGGGGTGGGTTTTCAGCACGCCGACGATGTCCTTGACGATGATCAGCCCAAGCTTCGCGACCAGGCGATGGCGCGGATGAAAATTCTGCTCGCGACCTGTGAGCAGATCACGGCCGCCTTTGGTGACCGAGGAGCGCCTCTGCGCGGGCTCACCAGTTGGCTGGCCACGCGCGCTCGAGATGCCGCCGCGGGCGCCCGATTCGAGTGAAGACGCTCCCAGGTGTGGGTTGGGACCTCCACGCGGTGTAGAAAACCCCCTCGTCGTCCCTTAAAATTGCAACGAGGTTGCGAGGTTGGAGCGTGGCCCATACCATGAGGAAGGTGCTGTCCTTTGGGAGAAAAAACCGCGTCGAGTCGAAGACGCCCGAGACACCTCGTGAGGCGTACGTCGTGGTGTTGGCCGGTGATCGCATGGGCGAAACCTTTCGATTGGCGCCCGGTCAAACGGCCATCGGTCGCGGAATCCAATCGGGGGTTCGAATCAACGATGATGGGATCTCGCGGGTGCACGCATACGTCGACAGCGACGGGACGCAGTATGTGCTGCGAGACGCGGGATCGACCAACGGCACCTACGCTAACGGGACACAAGTAGAGAGCCATCCCCTCGCAGACGGGGATAAGATTCAGATCGGCTCCACAAGCGTCTTGCAGTTCACCTTTGACCAAGACGCGCGCGCTCCCGCCGATGACAACCTCTACGGTGAGGCCACCAAGGACCGCCTCACGGGGCTATTCAACCGCGCCTATTTTGAGAACCGCCTCGAGAGCGATGTGGCGTTCGCGTTGCGTCATGGCAAGCCCCTCGCGGTGATTACGTTCAACCTCGACAACTTTCGGCAGGTGAATGATGCTCACGGTGTCGCCGTTGGGGACACCATCTTGCGCGAAGTGGCGAATCGAGTGCGAGGCACCATCCGTGGCGAGGACATCTTCGCGCGCGTGGGGGGAGAGGACTTTGTCGTGATCTGCAGGGATGTCGACGCGACGAGGGCGGCGAACGCGGCCCAGCGGATCCGCGGGCTCATCGGGGATAAACCATTTCGCGCTGGGAGCGAATCCATCGCGGCGACCATCTCACTCGGGGTGGCGGACCTCGGGATGCTCCCCTCTCCAAGCGGGGAGGCCCTCTACATCGCAAGCGAGCGCGCGCTGGCCTCCGCAAAGACCCAGGGGCGCAACCTCGCGTGCGTCTACGACCCTCAAGGCCAACCAACCCGGCTCGTGTGATCGCACCGTTGCCTCTCCTCCGTACCTCGCCGCGCCACCTGCTCCCCCGCAACAGTCGCGGGTTGTGGCGCTGGCGGTCGTGCGCGGTTGTGAGCGTCGCGACGCTGCTTTGTGTCGCCGGGGGGTGCGAGCAAAAACCCGCCGTCTCGCTGCATCAGGGGACCGTCTCCAACGCAGACCTCGACCCAGCACCGGAGGACCCCGGCAAGATTGAGGAGGTCGCCGCGACGCCCGGAGAGTGGTTTGAGGATCCGCGGGGAGTCGCGGTTATTCGCGCCCGGCAGCGCGGCGACGCGACCCTCGCGACCTCCACGCTCCGGGAGCTCTTGGCCGCCCCAGGCCTGTCATCCCACGACCGCGCCGGGGCCCTGGTGCTGCTTGGACGAGAGGCGCTCGCGGCGGGACGCTACGAGGAGGCGTTCGCGTCGTTTCAAGAGGCTGCGCCGCTCAGAGAGCTCTCGTCCATTCGCGCTTGGATGATGCTTCAGCAAGCGGACGCGGCGCTGCGCGGGTCTCAGCCGGAGGAAGGGCGAGACGTGCTCAAGATGATCACCATGTCTGAGCTCACCGCGTCGCAGGTCGCACGTCACGCGCTGCTATGGATGCGCGCGATGCAGCGTGTGGGGACAAAGGAGGAGTCGCGAGCGGCTTTGGAGGCGTTCATCGAACGTTATCCGGACCACGACGCGCGGTTTGAGGCGCGCCAAGCGTTGGCGGCGCTCGAAGAGGCGAAGGACCCCGCCCGGGCCCGCACACTGTACGAGAGCATCATGCTTGCGGTGCCGTTGAGCACCTTTGCGAACCGGGCTCGTGACGGGCTTCGACGGCTCGACAAGGGAACGAAGGCGCGCCCGCCCTCGACCGAGCGGCGCGCCTTTTCCCGAGCGATGAAGGTGGCGACCTTGGAGTCTGAGCTTTCACGTCGCCGATATCGGAGCGTAGTGGAGGAGTCTGCATCGCTGCTCGCCGACAAGCGGCTGACCAAGGAGCAGCGCTGTCGTGTGGCGTATGCCAAGGCGAAAGCCATCTTCCGCCAGCGCAAACGAGCCAAGGCGCGCGCGCCCTTCGACGCCGCAGGGGTGGCGTGCGAGGCGGCCGATGAGTGGAACCTGGTCGTCAAGTCACGTTATCAATCTGCCCGAGGCAGATATGCCGCCGGGGAGTACGCGAAGGCAGCCGCGGGGTTTGAGGCGCTCGCCGCGGGCTTCCCTCAGCACTCCTACGCCGACGACGCCCTACTGCTGGTGGGCGAGTCTTGGGTAGCTGCGGGGCAGACGTCACGCGCCGAGGAGGCGTGGCGACGCGCGCTGACCCAATTCCCCGAGGGTGATATGCACGGCGAGATTCAGCGGCGCCTGATGCTCTCGGCGTTCAGCGACAACGCGCCCGAGCGGGTGCTTCAGGTGGTCGAGGGGGCGCTCGTAGGCGCGAAGCTGGGCACGCCGGTCACCGCCAAACTGCATTACTTCAACGCACGCGCGCTCGACCTTCTCGGGCGTGGTGAGGAGGCGCTCGCCTCGTATTTCGCCGCCATTGAGGCGGCCCCGATTTCGTATCCCTCCGCTCTCGCGTTGTCGCGCTTGAGAGAAAGAGGGCCCGAGCCGCTCGCGCGGGGCTTGGCGCGGCTCGAAGGTCCCCGGGGGACCGCCGCCCCCGTGCCGAGCGCGGCGGTCCCCCCGGCCGCGACGCCCCAGGCGGCGCTCCCTGAGCAGGCGCGGGTGTTCGCCGCGCTGGGCTTGGGGGATGAGACCTTAGAGGCGCTAGACCAGGCAGGCGTCGAGGGCTGGAACAAGGCGCTGTTGTTGGCTCGCGCGGGCATGTATCGAGCGTCGCAGCGGACGTTGGCGGGGGTGGATCCAACGTGGCGCGCCACGCCTCCTCGCGCCTCCGACAGCGAGCGCTGGTCAGTCGCCCATCCACGCCCCTTCAAAGACATCATCGAAGATGGAGAGGCTCACATCGCGATCGAGCCGTTTTTGGCCTATGCGATCATGCAGACCGAATCACGTTTTGATCCTGGCGCGGTGTCGTGGGCGGGCGCTCGTGGGTTGGTACAGCTGATGCCTGCGACGGCGAAAGACCTGGCGGCACGCGCCAAGATCACCCTCGGTCCAGGTGACGTCCACGACCCTGCAATTAACCTTGAACTCGGCATGCGGTATCTCGCCCGACTCACCGCTCGCTTCGGGGGCGAGGAAGGGGCCGCAGCCCTCGCCATCCCCAGCTACAACGCGGGGGCGGGGGCGGTTGATCGCTGGATTGAGGAGCGCGGTGCCTGGGATTTTGACCTGTTCATTGAGGCGATCCCCTATGATGAGACGCGAAAGTACGTGCAGTCGGTGCTCGGCCGGTGGATGGCGTACCGTTGGCTGTACGCCGAGGGTCCGCCGGAGTCGAAGATCCCGTTCTTGCCTCGGCGTCTGCCGTCGAAGCCGTAGGGCGTGAGGCGAGGGGGGGCCTAGGCTCGCTCGAGCTTGGATTCGGGCAGCGCAGCTTTTCGTTGCTCGCGGGAGAGCTTGCGCTCCATGGTGCGGATTTTCGCGGTGAAGAACGCCTCGGCGCCGGCGTACAGCGACACGAAAACCCAGATGGGGCTGAGGTTCGCGAGCATGGCGAGGCTCCAGACCGCGAAGACGAGAGAGGCGCGGGCGACGTCACCGTTCAGCAGCTGGCCGGTCCCGGGGAGAAAGAAACTCAAGAGGCCCGCTGTGACGGGGAGCCTCGGCTCATCGAGCTCGCCGTACTCTTCAAGGGCGAGTTCTTCGCTCTCGGCGAGGACCGCGAGGGCCGTCGGATGGCCAAGGTCACGGGCCGCCGATTCAAACATGGACTCCAGGGCTCGCTTGCGGGAGGCGTCCACGTCGTAGCGTTCAAAGGCATCGGGGATCTCCCGAAGCTCCCCCGCCGATACGAGCGCGTCGAGGGCTACGCGGATGTCGGTCATGGGGTAGCCGAGCGACTCTTGGACAAAGCCTGGGGTCAGGTAGCGCACCGACGGATCGGCGAGGAGTCCAAGGACCTGGGCGCCGAGGCTCGCGACGCGGGGCGCCGACCCCGTTCGTGCACGAGCGTGTCGCTCGTCTGACCTGCGGGCGATCGGTGCGTCGCTGTCCCATGTGGTCTCACCTCGTCGGGTGTCGGGCCCTTTGTGACGCTCTCCTCGCAGAGGCTCTTGGATGGCGTCGTGTGTCCCTCGATCGGTACTCCCCGGCATCTCCGTCCGATGGCGACGGATCCGGTAGCGCGCCCGCTGCGCAGCAGACATGGGTTTGTAGCGAGACATGGGCAAAGGTCAGGGCGACGAAGCACCCTCGTACTTGTTGAGCGTAGCAAACTCCCGGCCACGTCGGACAGTTTGGCGGAGAGCGGGCGAGATCGCCGGCCCTCAAGGGAGGAACGAAGTGCAGGCGCTCCCCCGCGCCGGGGTCGTCAGACCTGGACGCCAAAGTCGCGGAGAGCCTCGTTGAGGCTGGTGCGCTGATCGGTGCTCTCCTTGCGTTGCCCGATGATGAGGGCACAGGCCACCTGATACTCCCCGGCGGGGAAGGACTTGCTGCGGGTTCCCGGGATGACCACGGACCGGGCGGGGACGCGCCCACGATGGGTGACGGCCTCGGCGCCAGAGACGTCAATGATCGGAGTGCTCGCGGTCAACACGACGTTGGCGCCCAGGACGACCTCTCGTTCGAGGTGGACGCCCTCGACCACGATGGCCCGCGAGCCGACGAAGCAGCCGTCCTCAATGATCACGGGGGTCGCGCCCGGGGGCTCCAGGACACCACCGATGCCGACGCCTCCTGAAAGGTGGACATCTGCCCCGATCTGGGCGCAGCTGCCCACCGTGGCCCAGGTGTCCACCATGGTGCGCGCGCCCACGTAGGCCCCGATGTTGACGTAGCTCGGCATGAGGACCGCGCCTCGCTCGATGAACGCGCCGCGGCGGGCGACCGCAGGGGGGACGACGCGCACGCCTGCCGCCTCAAAGTCGCGTTTGAGGGGAATCTTGTCGTGGTATTCGTAGGGACCGACCGTGGTGGTCTCCATCTTCGAGACACCAAAGTACAAGAGGATCGCCCGTTTCACCCAGGCGTGGACAGACCACGAGCCATCGTCCGCCGGGCTCGCCACACGCAAAGCTCCGGTATCGAGGGCGGCGATGGTCTGCTCTACTGCGGCGCGCGTCTCGGCGCTATCGAGGAGGGAGCGATCTTCGTAGGCGGCGTCGATGCGCGCTTCAAGGTCGGGTGGGACGGAGGACATGGCCCCTTGTTTCATGAGGTCGCACCGCGATCAAGCGCCGGCTGGACCTCGGAGTGCCCCGCGATGAAGGCCCAGCGGCGGGGTGTTCGACCCTTCGGATCGGTGAACCCGGATCGCCGGGGTCTCGATGGTTCTCTCGAGGTCGCGCAGGTCGCGGATGGACGCGGCGCCGGGTCGCGGTTCGGGATTGCATCCCCGTTCTCAAAAAAAATGCAGGTCGCGCGCATTGTCCGCGCGCTGGCATCCGATGTGGGCCGCTGTAGGGGTGTCACGCAGGATGTCGTCGCTTCAACCCCACGCGTCGCGCCACCAAAATACGGCCTTTTGGACAGGCCCAGGGGCTTGGCATTTTCGCTGTTTGCGCCAGAATTTGGGAGTTTTTAGGTGTTCTACGGGGATCGGTGGGAAGCTGTGTCGTGTGGTGGTGGCCGGACTCAATGACAGATGCGGCGAACCTGCGCTCGAATCGCAGCATGCGGATCTGCCTGGGCCGTCGGCGAAACGAGGTGGCCTATCTCGGTGGGGCGGTTTCGCACCGTGGCCCGTCGTGGTCACAGGTCTACGAAAACGGTGCGGCTGAGAACACCGCCGCCCGATGGAGTCCACAATGAAACCCTCTCCGATGTCTATCCATGATGTGAATCCTGCCAACTCCTACAATGAGTCCATCGCAGAGGCCCGTCTGCGTACGCCTCCCCCGATCTTGATGGGCCACTCGCCGGCCGCGAGACGGGTGCAGGCCATGATCCACCGCGCCGTGCGAACCAATCTCCCCGTGCTGGTCGTGGGCAAGTCGGGCACCGGAAAAGAAGTCGTCGCTCGCGTGCTCCACCACTTCGGTGGCGGAGAGGTCCCGAGCATCGAGGTCGTGTCCGCGTCGGAGCAGACGCGCCTCGTGAGCCTGGGCGCATTCACCTACGTATCCAACCTTGAAGACCTCCCCATGGAGGAGCAAGCGCGACTGCCAGCACTCACCGGGCTTGGCAGGATCGTGCTCGGCACGCGCTTGTCCCCGGAGAGTGAGGAGGGCCGGCGCCGACTTCACCCGCAGATCGTTCGTTGGGCCAGCGGTGTCCGCATCGATTTGCCCACGCTGGCGGAGCGCATCGAAGACCTTGAGGGTCTCGCCATGCAGATCATCACCCGCACCCCGAGCCGTCGGCCCGTGGGTGGCATCGCCGACAACGCCCTCGACTGTCTGCGCAGCTACACCTGGCCTGGCAACGTGAGTGAGCTTGAGCATGTCATCGTGCATGCCATCCACAACGGGGCGACCGAACAAATCGAGCTCCGCGATCTGCCGGCCAACCTGCGGGTCCGCGAGGCGCATCAGGTCCGCGCCGAGTCCCCCGAGCGCCAGCTCTGCCTCGAAGAGGCGGAGAAGCAGGCCATCCGACGCGCGCTGCACTACGCCCGCGGCAACAAGCGCAAGGCCGCTCGGTTGCTGCACATCGGGAAGACCACGCTGTACCGCAAGCTCAAAGCCTACGACCTCGAGTAGTTCTCTGCTCCTACTTCATCACGAAGGGCCGCCCCGTCAAGGGCGGCCTTTTGTGTGTTCGGATGTGCGTGACGCCGACTACTCCGCGCAGTCCACCGCGTCGGTGACCGTGAAGGGGCCGGTAGGCATGGTCTGTCGCACCGTGTTGCTGCCCGACCAGTTCGCCGGGTCGGAGATGGCCGCGAGCAGCTCGAGCTGGGTGCCGGTGGTGATGCCGACGTAGACGGCGTTGTCGACCTCCGTGAGGGCGAGCGCCGTCCCTTGATCCACGAGGCCCAGCGGCAGCGCCGAGGTGTTACTTGAGGTGGCGTCGGTGTTCCAACCGGTGCCCTCCGACTGGACGGCGTAGATAAATGCTGGGCTGGCCTGATTCCCCTGGAAGGCGAGGATCTGGTCCCCCTCGGCAGAGAAGGCCATGCCGCCGATCGCCGGGAAGACCACGGTTCCTGCGACGGTCTTTGCGGAGGTCGTATAGCTCGAGTAGCCCTCTCCAGAGCGGAACCCAGAGTCGTCCCCGAGCCAGCCGTTGTCCGTGAACTCGATGGGGGTCCCGGCGCCTACCGTCTTCAAAAATACGACGGCAAACTCGTCGGGGTTGTCGAAGTTGAAGCCGATGATGGCCGCGTCCCCGGCCGCCAGTTCTTGGGAGCAACCGATCTCGCTCTCACAGATCGCGGAGCAGCCATCCCCATCCTGGTTCCCGCCGTCGTCGCACTGCTCCACGCCCGTCTGCACGAAGCCGTCGCCGCAGCTGGCGAGCACGCAGTTGTTACCCACCTCCACGCAGCCGTCGTCGTTGTCGAAGTTGTTGTCGTCGCACTCCTCGGAGGGGCTCTGGTCCCCATCGCCGCAGACATTGTCGATGCAGCCCGCGAGACACTCGAGCCCGGGGCCGTTGGCGCCCGGTCCGTCGTCGCACTCCTCGGTGCCGGTGCCTTGGTTGTGGATCAGTCCGTCGCCGCAGGTCGCGTCCTTGCATTGGGTGGTGCAGTCGGCGCTGTCGAGGTTGTTCCCCTCGTTGTCGCACTCCTCGCCGCCAGAGATGTACGGGAATCCGTCGCCGCAGATATTGTCGAGGCATTCTGGGGTGCAAGGAGCGTCGGTGCCGTTGCTACCCGCGTCGTCGCATTCTTCGATGGGGGTGTCGGCGCCGGAGGTCTGGATGAACCCATCGCCGCAGGTGGGGGCCTGGCAGATATCGGTGCAGCCGTCGTCATTGTCACCGTTGGCGCCGTCGTCGCAGGCCTCGCCGGGATCGATGACCGTATTACCGCACTCCTCGGGCTCGCAGAGCGCCGAGCAGCCGTCGCCACCTTGGAGGTCGCCGTCGTCGCAGCCCTCGGAGGGGCTCTTGTTCCCGTCGCCGCAGACGTTGGCGATGCAGCCGGACAGGCACTCTTGCCCAGGGCCGTTGATAGCACCAAGGTCGCACTCCTCGGTCCCCGCGCCGAGGTTGTAGATCAACCCGTCGCCACACTCCGCGAGAGCGCAGGAGGTGGTGCAGTTGGCGTTGTCGTCGTTGTTGGAGGCCTCGTCGCACTCCTCGGGGCCCGAGAGGTGGGCGTACCCGTCGCCGCAGATGTTGACCAAGCAGTCGGGGGTGCAGGGGGCGTCCGCGCCGTTGGCGTTGCTGTCGTCGCAAGTCTCGCCCAGGCTGATTTGGGTGAAGCCGTCGCCGCAGGTGGGCAGGGTGCAGTTAACGGTGCAGCCGTCGTCGTTGTCCTGGTTGCCGTCATCGCAGGCCTCGCCCACGTCGGGGACCCCGTTCCCGCAGCCCTCCAGCGCGCAGGTGCTGCTGCAGCCGTCGCCGGAGATCGTGTTGCCGTCATCGCAGGCCTCGGAGGGGCTCTGGTCGCCGTCGCCGCACACGTTGAGCGTGCAGTCGCCGAGGCACAGCTTACCGGGGCCGTTGTTACCTTGGCCGTCGTCGCACTCTTCGGTGCCGCCGTTGACGTCCCAGGTGAGTCCGTCGCCGCACGTCGCGTCGGCGCAGGCGAGGGTGCACGCACCGGAGTCGCTGTTGTTGACGCCGTTATCGCAGGCTTCGCCACCCGAGGTGTACTTGTATCCGTCCCCGCATTCGTTGAGCAGGCAGTCGGGGGTGCAGGGGGCGTCAACACCATTGGAGAGGCCATCGTCGCAGGTCTCCATGAGCGAAGACTGGGTGTAGCCGTCGCCGCAGGCCGGGAGTTTGCATTCATCGGTGCAGCCGTCGTCGTTGTTCCCGTTGGCTCCGTCGTCGCAGATCTCTCCGGCGTCGAGGACGCCGTTGCCGCAGGCCTCAACCTCGCACTGGTTGTTACACCCGTCGCCGTTGAGAAGGTCGCCGTCGTCACAGTCTTCCGCCGGTCCTTGGTCGCCGTCGCCACAAATGTTGGTCACGCAGCCAGCGAGGCACGCCTGACCCGGGCCGTTGTTGGCGGCGCCGTCGTCACACTCTTCCACGCCGAGCCACGTAAAGCCGTCCCCACAGGTGGCGTCCTCACACGAGGTCGTGCACGCGCCGCTGTCGGAGTTGGCCGCCCCCAGGTCGCAGGCCTCGCCGTTGGAGGAGGTCTGCTCGATGCCATCTCCGCACGAGGGGGCAAGGCAGGCGTCGGTGCAGCCGTCGTCGTCGTCTCCGTCTTGGGCGTCGTCGCACTGCTCCCCGAGGGACGGCTGCGTGAAACCATCGCCGCAGGTGGGGTTGGTGCAATTATCGGTGCAGCCGTCGTCGTTGTCGCCGTCGGCACCATCGTCGCAGTCTTCGCCCACATCGAGGATGCCGTTGCCGCAGCCCTCAACCTCGCATTGGCTGTCACATCCGTCTCCGTTTGTAGTGTTGCCGTCGTCGCAGGACTCGCCGGGCCCAAGATCTCCGTCGCCACAGACGTTGTTCGTGCAGTCTGCGAGGCATGACTGTCCGGGGCCGTTGTTGGCTGCACCTTCGTCGCACTCCTCGGTCCCGCCGCCGAGGTTCCACACCTTTCCGTCTCCGCAGACCGCGTCGGTGCAAAGGTCGGTGCAGTCGCCGTTGTTGTTGTTGTTGGCGGCGAGGTCGCACTCCTCACCGAGGGAAGCTTGAAGGAAGCCATCGCCGCACGCCGCGAAGGCGCACGCGGAGGTGCAGCCGTCATCTTCGTCGGTGTTGCCGTCGTCGCAGTCCTCGCCCGCCTCGACGAGCTGGTTTCCACAGCTCTCGAGCGTGCAGACGGGGGAGCAGCCGTCACCGGGGTCGGTGTTGCCGTCGTCGCATCCCTCGCTTGGTCCTTTGTCGCCGTCGCCGCAGGCGTTGAGCTTGCAGGTGTCGAGGCAATTTTGACCGGCGCCATTGTTGAGGCCGTTGTCACACTCTTCCGTGCCGCCGCCCGCGTTCCACAGGAGGCCGTCGCCGCAGACGGCGACGATGCAGGCCCCGGTGCAGTCGGCGTTGTCGGCGTTGT
>JBDQGY010000071.1:0-17901 GCA_040265175.1 Nannocystaceae bacterium | reverse complement strand
GAGGGCGTCGGCAGCGACGTCGGGCCCCTGCTCAAGGATCTCAAGGTCCTCACCGGTCGTCTTCGCAGCTTGAACGAGCGGGTGATTCGGACCTTCGTCCAAGGCGAGGGCATCCGCGTGAATCTCAAAACACCGAAGACGGTCAAGGCGCGGATCGACAGCCTCGAGGAATAGCGCGGCTCGCTTGGATCGCCCCGGTCCTCGAAGAAAGCCCCAAATTAGGGCCCGCCGGGCCGGCCTTGGTAGGTTGGTGAGGTGGCGATGTGGGATGGCGGTCGACGGTGGATCGGGTGGCGCGGATGGAGGCTCGCTGGAGCGGAGGGCCGAGATGATCGGGCGTGGGCGTCGCTCGGTGGCGTCGCGGTGCTCATTGGACTTGTCGTCTGTCTCTTGATCCCGATGGCGTCGGCTGTGGTGGACGTGCTGCTCGCGCTAAGTGTCGCAGTGTCGCTCATCCTCGTGGTGTCGAGTGTGCGCGTAGAGCACCCCATGCAGCTGCGGTGGTTCCCCAGCATGGTGCTGTGCGCCACGCTTTTTCGCCTGTGCATCAACGTGTCGACGACGCGGCTCATCCTGTCCGAGGGCTACGCGGGAGAGGTGGTGGCGGCGTTCGCCGGCGCGGTGGTTCGACGAGATCTCGTGATCGGCGCGGTGATTTTCGTGATCATCACTGCGGTGCAATTTGTGGTGATTACGAGGGGCGCGAGCCGGATGGCGGAGGTCGCGGCTCGATTCGCGCTCGACGCCCTGCCCGGGCATCAGGGCAGCATTCGTGATCAGGTGACCCTGGGCAGGATCAGCGGCGCCCAGGCTGTGGAGGAGCAGGCGCGCATGCTCAGCCGCGCCGACTTTTACGGGGCGATGGACGGGACCTCTCGCTTTGTCCGTGGAGATGCGGTCGTGGGCGTATTAATCGTCTTGGTCAATCTGGTGGGTGGGGTTCTTGTCGGGACGACCCGCCAGGGCATGAGCTTTAGCGAGAGCCTCGACGTGTATGGGCGTCTGACCATCGGGGACGGGTTGCTGGCGCAGATCCCGGCGCTGCTCGTGAGCTTGGCGGCGGCGCTGCTGGTCGCTCGCGTCGAGGATCGGGCTGCGGCGAAGAGTCGCGCGCTCTTGCCTCGCGACCCGCTCGTATTCGCGGCCCCCGCGGCGACGCTCACAGTGCTCGCGTTGTGGGAAGACATGCCGACCTTGGTGTTCTCGAGCGTCGCGCTCGTGTTGTTTGGGATGGCCCTGGTGGGCTCCCTTCGCGGCGTCCATCCACGGGGTGCGCAGGCGGACACGCGGGGCATTTGCATCGAGCTTCCCCGTGGCTCGGTGGTGCCCTCCGGGGAGACGCTGCGCGCCTATCGTCGTCGGATCGTCACAGAATATGGTGTCGACCCAGGGCTCGTGCGCGTCGCTCGGCTCGGCCCTGACGCCGCCCACGCGCGCGTGCGGTTTCGGGGGCGGATCATGGGTTCGCTGGGGGCTCCTCTCGTCGCCGACGAAACCACGCTGCTGCGGGCTGTGCATGGACTGGTGCGAAGGCGCGCGCGGCAGCTGCTGGATATTGAGGAGATGCAGCGGGTGGTGGTTGACGCGCGTCGTACCCATAGCGCGTTGAGCGAGGTGGCGATGGAGGGAATGGAGATCAAGGACATCCAGCAGGTCTTGTGTGGTTTCTTAGGGGGTGGCTTGCCTGTACCGCCGGCAGAGGAGTGGCTGCACGCCCTCGCGGACGGCCCGGAGTTTCGTGATCCTTCGCGCAAGGAGCACTGGACGGAGGACCTGCGGCGGAGGACGGCGCCGTGGTGGTGGTTGACGGTGGCAGGCGTCACGGATCAGGGGTCGCAGTGGCATCGCATGTCTCCCGACCTTGAGCTTGAGATTTGGGAGGCGATCGGGCGCGACCCTGGCGGCGAGTGGTGCTTTGTCTGTGCTGCTTGCGTGGAGCGTGAGCTTGTCGATAAGATGATGGCGTGTGGGGAAGCGGCGGGCTCACCGGGAGTGCTCGTCTGTCAGCCGCGGGCGCGGGCGCGCGCCGAGTGGCTCGCCCGTCGCTGCGATCTCTCGGCCTTCATCGTGAGCGAGAGCGAACTTGACGAGGCCGTCCCTGGCTGGACGTCCGCGAAGTCATCGACGTGGGTTCCGCAGGCCTGAGGCTCCCAAGTAAGGGGCTCTCAACTCAGGGCAGCGGCGTTGGACGGCGCGGGAGGACACGATTGATGATGACTCTCGGTGGCGTATTGTGAAGGGGTCGGGTTCTTCGGGCCTTGGACTTCAAGGGGGGGGACACCTCGCGACGGTCGTCGAGGGTGGCTCCGCGAGGCGGGTTAGGCTCGATGGATTGCTCATGGACGACCGGCGATTCCACGGCGAGCTCTAGATCGCTGGCGATCCATTCGATGCGCTCGCATTGCATGGAGAGCTCCGTGGCCGCCCGCTCGACCTCCTCGGTGAGGCCATCAATGAGCGCCGGGAGGTAGTCGATGGCTCGGTGCCGCAGATCTGTCGGCGCGTCGGCGATGGGAATGATCTGCCCGGGGCGCTCGGTGGCCATGGATTGCTTACTCTCGAGGACCTTCAGCGATTTGATGCCCAGGCGGTAGTGACCTCCAACGCGCGCGTAACACAGGAATCGAAGCTCGATGATCCGTTTCCCTGCCGGTCCGTTGAAGAGTCGCTCTTCGATGGGGTGAGGGTGCACAAATCGAAATTCTAGATTGAGGGCGTTGAGAGCGTTTTCGAGAGACTCGAGGATCGACTGCACCCGAGAGGCCCGCTCATTAAGCTGGTTGGAGGCTGAACGAAGGCGTTTAAGGTTGTGTGTGATGGGTGGATGTTGGAGCACTGGGGCCCTTTGAGCGGTTGGGTTCGCGCGGCCATGGGGGTGACCTTGGAGCGGAGGGAGATGACGTATGGCGACGCGACTACAAGGCTGATACGGATCTACAGCGGTTACAAGGCGCGCTCGTGGTGCAAAGATGTCGCCTCGCCAGAGGCGGCGTCGGGGGGCACACAAGGGCTCGTCGCGCGCAAGGAGACGGGTTCGCGGGGGATTGATTGTTCCTGCTTGCGGCGCGTGCGCTTCAGTGGCAGCGTCCCCGTTATGGGTCAATCTCCCACCACCTACTGGGACTACATCAAGATCGAAGAATTGCTCTCGTTGCAGTCAGGGCGCGAGGAGACGGACGCGTCCTTGAGCAACCACGAGGTGTTGTTCATCACGGTCCACCAGATCGACGAGTTGTGGTTTAAGCTCGCGATTCGCGAGCTTGTTCATGTCCGCGATTTATTTGCTTCAGATCACGTCGCGGAGCAGTCCTTGTCCGCGGCGACGCGCGGTTTGCGACGGGCTGGGGAGGTGTTTCGCCAGCTCACCGAGCACTTCGCGTTGATGGAGACAATGACCACCCGAGACTACTTGAGCTTTCGAGACAAGCTCTCGCCAGCGAGTGGATTTCAATCGGCGCAGCTCCGGGAGATCGAGATCTTGATGGGGCTCGAAGAGAGCGATCGGGTCCCGCTCGGGAACGAGGCGTATATGCAGGCGCTCCGTTATCCCGATGGTCGACCCTCGCCCGCGTCGGAGCGAGTGGAGCGGCGGCTCCGTGACCTCCCGTCCTTGAAGCGCGCGCTCGAGGACTGGCTGTTTCGAACGCCCATCGACGGCAGCACGCCCGATCAGCCCGACGATGAGGAGGTGGTGTCGAACTTCATCGACAAGTATTGCGAGGCGATGGAGCGAGACGCGAACACGCAGCGAGATCGTGCGATCGGCTTCGCGTTGACCGAAGAGGACGCGGAGCGGCTTCGCGCGCGCTACGAGAAGCAGCTCTTGCTGGCTCGAAAATTCCTCGCTGCGGAGGAGGAGCCAGAGCAAGATCGGGCTCGGCTTCGACGGGTCCGCGCCTCCTTGGTGTTTATCGAGAGCTACCGAGAGTTGCCGCTGCTGGCCTGGCCGCGGGAAATCTTGGAGAGCGTCGTGCAACTTGAGCAGCGCTTCACAATCTTCCGTCAGCGCCACGCGCGGATGGTGGAGCGCATGATCGGGAGGCGCACGGGAACCGGCGGCTCCGCGGGGGTCGCCTACCTCGATTCGACCGCCCTCAAGTACCGCGTGTTTACCGAGTTTTGGGCGGTGCGAAGCCTGTTGCTGCGCGCCCCTTTGCTGCCGCCCCTCGAGCGGGCGGACTTTTACGACTTCGCGCGGGGCTGAACACCGAGACGACACCAGTGGGAACGCCCGTTGTGGGGCACACCTGGGACCGCGGGAGATGCGCACAGTCCCCGCATGAAGCCTTGAGCTTAGTAGGAAAAGGCAGCGTGGCTCGCCGCGGCGTCGTCGCTGTGCATGTGGCCGGGTGCCCGATCGCTGCTCGGTGCCACGGGGGGCGCCGCGCGAACCTCGGGGGGCGCCGCCGTGACCAGCGGCCCCCGGTCCTTTCGCGCCATGCGGCGCAACATGCGTCGCAAGGATTTCGCCATGGGGTGGCCCGTGGGCAACGCTACCGCGACTTGCTCGTCACGCTCTTGTTGGACGACCAGGGTGTACTTGCCGACGACGATGCGAACGCTGGACTGCTCGGACAAGCGAAATACGTCGAGCGCCGTGGCAAGCGTCTCGTTCCATTGTTCGCTGCCGGAGAAGGTGTCCGGCTGTGCGTCGACTCGGACAAGCGCCGCTTCGATACCGTTGGAATGTACGATGTGCTCAATGTTTCCGCGTAGACTCATGATGGGCTCCTGAGGTGGCTAGCCGCCTCATTGGGAGCATGGTCGACAATTCTGGAATCGCCACGTCCATGTCGACGATCGAAAGTCACACGAGGACCGCGCCGGAGCGCCCGCGCGCATCGTGAGGTGATCCTTTCAAAAAAACCGTCTCAGACCTGCGAAACCTTGAACACGTCAAAGGTTTAAGCGCTCGTGACAGGCGTCGAAAATTGGATCAAGACCGTGAACAGGAGCGGCGCCCGACAGCTGGCTCTGTGCGCCCACCCAAGGACGGAGGGCCTGTACTAAACAGCGCGCGACGGGGGGTTTTGTGCAGATCTCACCTCCAAGGTGGCTCTCGTGCGACATGTGCGGCGGGCGCCGGCTTCATGCGATGATCACGAGCATGGGAGGTGTTCGTTGGACCCGACTCGCGGTCGCGTATTTTTTGGTCGTGACCGCGGCCTTGGTGTGGCCCTTGTTTCCCATCCTCGGTAACCACGTGGAACCGCGGGTGCTGGGGATGCCGTGGTCTCTTTGCTACGTGCTGGGCGTCGTGATGATGAACGCTCTTGTGTTGCTCGGGCTGTACGTCGCTCGGGTGGTCGATTCACGTGAGGCCGTAGCCCCCGAGGCGCTCGACGAGCGGCCGCTGCCTCATGAAGGGGCGGAGGACTCGTGACCGAGCCCATCGCCGCCGCCGTCGTCTTTGGATATCTGGCCGTCGCGCTGGTACTCGGCGTGCTCGCGGGGCGCAGGGGGGGCGGCGGCGTCACAGATTTCGTCGCGGGAGATCGTGCCTTCGGCCCCGTGCTGATGTACTTCGTGATGGGCGCGACCATCTTCTCCGCGTACGCGTTGCTCGGCACACCCCAGCGGGTTGTGGCCAAGGGGAGCGACATGTTCTACATCTTCGCGTTCGGGAGCGTGGGCTTCGTCCCCTTGTTTTTTATGGGCGCGAAGATTCGGCGCATCGGTGCCCGTTATGGTTACGTCACCCAGGCCGAGTTTGTGGGGGCGAGATTTGAGAGCCGCTGGGTCACGGGCTTGATGGGCGTGGCGAGCGTGGCGAGTTTTATCCCGTACTTGGTTATCCAGATGAAGGGCGCGGGGATCGTGCTCGAAGCCGTGACGGGATGGAGTCGCCTGACGGGGGCCGGGTGTGTCTACGCGGTGGTCGTCTCCTACGTCATCCTCGGCGGCGTCCGCGGGGTCGGCTGGACCAACGTCTTGCAGGGGATCGTGATGCTGGTGGTCGTGTGGACCGTGGGTCTCGCCGTGCCGGCCGCATATTTCGGGGGCGTTGAAGGCCTGTTTGACGAGATCGTCGCGCGTCATCCCGCGCACCTGACCTTGCCAGGTCCAAAAGCCCAGACAAGCGATTTTCGCTACACGTCGGAGGTGCTGCTCTCGGTGCTCGGTTTCTCCATGTGGCCCCACGTGTTCATGAAGTGTTTTACGGCGCGGAGCGCCCGCCTTGTACAGCTCTCGGTGGCCATGTATCCGACCTTTTTGCTGTTCTTGTTGCCCCTGGTGTTTCTGGGATACACGGCGGTCGCGCTCGGCGGCCCCGGCGATGATTCCGTCCTGCTATGGATCGCTCGACTTCCCGAGCACCACCCAGCGCCGGGGAGTGTGGTGCAGTCGCTGGGAGATCACGGCTTGCTGATGGCGGGGGTCGCGTTCGCGATCTTGGCGGCCTCCATGTCCACGGGGGACGCCTTGCTTCATGGCGCCGCGTCCATCTTTGTCCGCGACGTGTGGGTCGGGGCCGCCGGCCCCACCATGAGCGACCGCGCTCAGACCTTCGTGATCCGTGGATTCGTGGTTGTGTTCGCATACCTCGGCTGGCAACTTTTCGCGCTGGCCGGGTCGCTGCCGGTGGTGGAGCTGCTCTTGCTCTCCTATGCGATCCCCGTGCAGTTTCTTCCGCTGGTGTTGGCTGGCTTGTATTGGCGTGGCGCCACACGGCGAGGCGCCGAGCTTGGGCTCTCTTGTGGCCTGTTGTCTGCGCTGGTTCTGTTTTCGCTGCAGTACGCTGATCCCGCCTTTTATGGGCGAATGAATCCAGCGGGGGTGGAAATCGGTTTCCTATCAGTGGCGGTGAACGCCCTTGTCTTGGTATGCGTCTCCGTATGGACGACGCGAAGCAGCCCGGACCATTTGGCAACGTTCGAGTTGGGGGCGCGATGATGGTGCTCGCGCTTGAGGGTGCCGGAAGGTGGCGGCGAGGCGCGGCTGGGTGGATGGTGGTTGGGCTCGTTGGATGTTCAGGACCGATCCCACAGCATGGGCACCTCGACCGCGCCGTCCCGGTGCCCGCGCCACGTCCCGCCGTTGAGCAGGAGACGGCCGCCGTCGACGGCGCGGAGTCGACGGACGGGGGCGGCGACGGGACGGCGGACGCGTGTGGACCGACCACGGGGCGGCGCGGAGACGGCACGTGTACGACCCTCGCGACCTATGATGCTGGCTACGTGCAGCGGGTCCAAATCCCCACCGGCGACTTTGTGATGGGAGACATCCCCCGGCTCTACAGCGTTGTCGTTGGCAGCACGCCGCCCTATGTTCGATGGTCTGCCAACCCGCCGCGCCTGCGCACTGTGGAGAGCTTCTTCATCGATCTCCAAGAGGTGACAAAGAAGGCCTACGCAGCGTGCGTCGAGGAGGGAGCGTGTACAGCTACCGAGTGTCCACGCGGCGAGCCTGCGCGCGTTCCAGAGCGCTTCACGAGCACCGCAGAGTTGTTCCCTCAAACGTGTGTATCGCACGCACAAGCGGAGGCATTTTGTGAGGCGCGTGGTGGGCGACTGCCGACGGAGGCGGAGTGGGAGTACGCAGCGCGCGGCGTCGATGGCCGCGTCTTCCCGTGGGGAAACGAGGTCAATGACGAGCTCCCTCAAGGTCCACTCCCGAGGAGCTTGACCCACCTCGATCAGGGGTACTTCGGAATCTTTGGGATGGGAATCGGCGTCATGGAGTGGGTCGCGGACGCCTACGACGACGACGCGGGGCTCCGCTCATTTCTCGCGGCGGAGTTTCGACTCGCGGACGGCCCCGTCGCTCGCGCTCGCCGAGAAAATCGAGAGACGTTCGCCGGGGCTCGAGGAGACGAGCAGGACACCGCGACGCAGCGCTTCGTGGTGAAGTACGGGCGCGTGGCAAATCGCCGCTCGGGGGTCGACCTTCCCGCGGCCGCTCTCCCGCGGGAGAATTCTCAAGGCGGTCTCGAGCCGTGGGCATCTATCGGGCCATCTCCTCGCGTCGGTTTTCGCTGCGCGAGTGATCTCCGCGAGACCGATGAGGCGCTGACGGTGCCCGCGTCCGCGCCCGCGGTCCCAACGACCAAACGCATCGGATCGTTTGAGGTCTTCGGTGGCGTGGCTGACGCGGTCAACTTCGCCGAGGCGCGCGCATTTTGTCGGCATCTTCGGGTGCCCGCGGGAGGGTCGGGCGAGGGCGGGTTTCGCTTGCCCCGGCGGAGCGAGTTGGCGCCGGGTGCTCCGCTCGCGATGGCCTTCGCTGGACCCGGTCCGTTCTGGACGTTGGACGGACCGATCGGCCAGACGGAGGCCTACGAACCGTCCGCACCCTGGGAGGCGGTCGATCTCCCAGAGGACACGGCGCTCGCCGCACGCTGTATCCGTAGCGAGGCGCCCAGCCGCTGACTGAGACGACTGGCGTTGGTGTGTGACGACCATCTCCGCTTCAACTCTAGGGGTCGCTCACTTCGGGGCGGGGGTGAGGGCCGGTGTTGAGACACGATGTCACGCGCGCGCGCTTCTTCGATGCGTGAGCTGCACAGCAGCTCACGGGCGAGGGCGTCGATGGCCGCCCAGTACATGGAGACGATCCGCCGCGCGCGCGCGCTGATTTCAAGGGCGTGGGTGGTCCAGTGTTGAGGGGAGTCTGAGAGCTCTCGAATGAGCTCCTCCGCTTGGAGTAGATCTGTAGCGGCGGCTTCGATCATTGGCTCGCCCGAGAACTGACTCTCCGCATGAAAACCCGCCAACAAGATCGTGCAGACCTCTCTCGCGTCGTCCCAGTCGTAGATGCCCTCGCTGTCGGTGACGACCGCGCCCGTGTGCCGTTCGGACTCGATGATATGGAGCGCGCGGACCTGCAGGGCGGGGGAATCTAGCGCGAGCGCCACAACAAAATGCCCCGCCTCGTGGTAGGCGCTGCGCGACCGTTGGGTAGGCTTCAGCTGCGCTAGGGATTTCATGTGGAGCTCGCTAATCGTCTTCAAGAAAAGCGTAGCACCGCGCAAAAGCGCCGCACGAAAGGTCTCAATTTGACTCCTCGCGGTGCGCATTCACGTACGCGCCGTGGGCAGTTCTAATTTGGGTCGGTCATGAAAAGGGGCCGCGTCACTTCCGGCGCCCTTTGCCTTTGCCCTTAAACTTCTTGGCGTGCTTTACGTTTCGGTTCGCCCGCTGTTGTACGCGCCCATCTTGACCCATGCGTTGCACCGCTTCGCCGGTCTCGGGGATGAGCTCGCCCTGCGCCAGCTCCAGGAGCTGTAGTACGCCGGCGTACATGAACGGAGCGAGACCGAGGCTCATGCGTTTGTCGAGCTGTTGAAGCGCGGCCTGCTTGCGGATCGGGATGCGGATATTTCGCACGTCGACGCGATCGTGCGCGTCGTGCTGCGGGTGGGCCCGCTCGGTTGGGGGGAGGATGTGGTGCATACGGCAGCTGAGCGGTCGAACAGACCACGCGCGACACTTGCCTTTTTTCGTGTCGAGCAAGGGGCACGGCTCGCCACGTTGGGCGAAGCGTCGGCGTCCCTTCTGGAGGGCGCGGCCGGCGACGCGCATCTTTTCGGGGTCCGCCCCTTTTTGAAAGGCTTGGATGTCGGTAAATTGTTGCTGACCCAGCGCGGCGAGGGATTGTCCGACCTGAGGGAAATCGCGCCACGTTCGGACCTCCCGGTAGATCCGCATGGCCTCGATGGCGCTCACCGTCATCGGCGCTGCACAGCATGCGCCACGACCTTCCGGGGTGCCGGCCTTGGCGGCGCCTTCAAGCCCCATGGTGACCGTGACGACTTCAACATAGGCGTCATACAGGTCGAGGAATTCATCGATCTTGGCGTAAAAGCCGCGGGGTGCTCGCTTCTCGTCGCTGATGTCTGCGATGCCGGGCATCGCGCCAAGCTCGTCCACCACCCGCTGCATCCCCGCGAGAGGTTGCGCGGCGGCCTTGCGAGCCTTGCGCGGTACCTTGGTACGGACGTCCCTCGGGAGTCGGATCCGAGGTCCAAAGAGGTCGGCGAGCCACGACATGGGCGTGGGTTTAGCAGGCGGACCGCCCTTTGGTCCACTGCCGACGGGGGAGGCCCCGCGACGGCTCCAATGCCCCGTTGGGAGGCCGCTCTCGCGTGTTGCGTCTGTCCCCTTCAGGCGCTAGCGTGCGGCCATGTTGCGTCGCCTTTTGACCCGGCCCGTCCTGTATTCCATGCTTTTGTGCGTCGCGATGACCCCCGCGTGCAAGAAAACGACGGGGGAGACGGCGTCGCCCGCGGACGGGGCTTCCGCCGAGGCCAGCAACGCAGTGACGCTGCGGTACCCGGTCACGGGGGTCGCGCTCAAGGCGGCGGGCACCGTATCCATGGAGGTGGCGGGGGCGCAAGCGGGCAACATGTCGATCACGGGGGAGGCGGAGTACAGCTTTGAGCCCATGGACGACACGCACCTGAAAGTGGTCGGGCGCGTGGTCGCCGTGGAGGCGGTGAGCTCCGACGGTGTCATGAAGGATCAGTTTGGTGACATGGATGTGGAGACCCTCATCGGTGACCTCGCCGGTCAGACCTCGTATTGGGTGATCGACCTGAAGGGGGAAGACGACGACGAGATGGCCAAGGCGCTGCCTGAAAACGTCGCCAAAGCCGCCGAGGCGAAGGCGCGGGCTGCGGCCAAGGAAGGTGAAGAAAAACCAGCAGAGGGAGAGGAGCCCAAGGTCTCGAAGGAGACGGTTGTGACCGCGCTGGGGAGCCAGTTCCTGGATCTCGCGCGACCGCCAGAGTTCCCCGTACCGAGCCTCGTTTTTGGGGATCCCACGAAGACGATGACCGAGGAGAAAGACATCAACTTGTTCGGTCAAGAGATTCCGATGGAGTTTGAGAAAGCGTATTCGATCACGGCGCCTGCCGGCGAGGGGGATGGCGCGATCAGCAGCCTGGCCATCGAGGTCGTTGCGAGCGGGGCGAAAGAGATGAGCCAAGGAGGTCAGAGCGCGTTCGTGGCGGTGGATCAAGAGGTGTCGGGAACCATCGAGGTGGAGCCGTCCATGGGTATTCCCCGGGCGAGCAAGCTCGACATCCTCATGACGATCTCGTTCGGAGAGATGGTCATCGAGCAGAATATCGCCATGGACCTCCGCTACTCCGCGAAGTGAGCGCTCGAGGTGTCCGCACCTCGCGAGTGAGTTAGATCGACGGGGGCCCGCTGTCTTCGCGGGGCTTCGCCGACGGGCGCGCGGAGGGGTGTCGCACCTTCATGACGGCCTCATCGCTGCGGGTGGAGATTCTCATCACCCCCTGAGACACGATGAGTTCTTTGTCGCGCAGCTGGACGTCGTGCCGCCCGGGTCGCAGCGGGATCGGATCCGTCGGCGTCGTGCCCTCGTAGACACCGTCGATAAACACGGAAGCTCGGCCTTCCGCGACGATGAAGGTGACGGGAACTTTTTTGCGACGCCGGTATTTCTTGTAGTCCTTGCGCAGTGAGCCCCGAGAGATCGTCGCCTCCGGCTTAAACGTGACGGTCCCGGAGATCGCGCACAGAATGTCCGGGTTGCAGGTGTCCGCCGCGCTCAGCGGTGAAGGGGTCGCCGTGCTCGCCAGCAACCACACGGCGGCGGCTGCGAGCATGCGGACTCGCTTGAACCTGCAGCCAAGAGGCGATGGCCGCGCGCGCATCTAAAACCTCCCCGTCACGAGCAGCCCTCGTGGTTGCGGGAGGATCCGAAGGGCACTCGAGGTGGCGCTGCGCTCCTCCGCGCGTCGCTTCGCCTTGGTCCCCGACACGATCAGCGGGATCCCGACGATCAGACCCACGGCGGCGGCGCCCGCACCCACGAAGGACATCAGATTCGCGTTACGACCCTTCGTATCCCATTCGTCCCACGTGGTGCCGTAGATTGAAGGATCGTCGATCTTGTTTTGGGCCTGTCGACCCAGCAGCGCGCCGGTCAAGCCGAGCGCGGCGCCGGAGATGCCCACGGCGGTGAGCACCGCACCGCTGACGAGACGACCCCGACCGGTCTTCGGCGGCGGCTCGGCGGTGGCGACGAGGGCGGCGGCTCGCGCGGCACGGATCTCATCGATGCGCGCGTCGATGTCGCGCAGCAGCGTGTCGGCACGGTCGATGTGCGCGGGCAGGTCCGCCGTCTCCACGGGCACCCAGCGGCTCTTGACGCGGGGATCTTGGAGGTACGCGAGCATGTCGAAGGCCACGCTCACGTGGGCGCGAGCGCGCCCCAGCGCCTCGACGTCCTCGATCTCCGTCGCGCGGGCCAGCGCTTCCTCCCCCGCATCGAGCAACAGCAGCGGATCTTTGAGGCGGTATGCCTCTTTCGCGAGGCGCTCGAGGGCGGCGTTGGGGGGGAGGGCGCCTACCGCTTCCCGCACCGAAACCCGGGCCTGTTCGGCCTTCGAGGGGGAGTTCGCAAAGACGGGGGAGGCGCAGAGTGTCCACGCGAGGGCGGCGCAGCCCACCGTCGCGCTACCTCGCCTCGCTCGGCGGATTCGTTTGGCCCCTCCAACGCGCATGCGCCAACGTAGCAACCTCTAGACCTCGGTTCAACACGCCGAGGGGGCGCGGAATCTCCCGGTGTACTAGCGGTAAGCTACCCGACCGGCACAACCTCGGTCGCGGTGCTCGTAACCTCCTCCGGGAATCGCTAGTATGCGCGAGGCGCTGATGATCGCGTCCAAAGGACTTTTGAACATGTACCCACGAACCCTCGTTGTTTCTTTGTCGTTGTTGTTGTCGCTCGGTTGCTCGAAACCGGCGGATTCGGGAGCGGCGAAGTCAGCGCCGGAGAACAAAGAGGAGGCGAAGCCGGCGAAGGTCGCACAACCACGCATCCCCGAGGTCGCCGTGGGCGACGTGGCGGCGCTGAAGGCGAAGCTCGCCCAGTTCGCGCCGGTCGAGTTGACGGCGAAGACCGATCATTTGAGCCCGGGCGATCAAGCCGCGCTCAAAGAGCTGATCGAGGCGGCGAAGCTTCTCGACCCCATCTTCGACCGACAGGCGTGGGCGTTAAACCCCGCCTTCGAAGCGGCGTTGGCGTCGCGGGACGACGAGGCCAGCAAGGCGGCGCTCGCCTATTACCGAGTCATGCGTGGCCCGTGGGATCGGCAAGATCACTTCGCCCCGTTCGCAGTGGCGACGCCCCGTCCGGTCGGTGCCGGATACTATCCGGAGGACCTCGACAAGGCGGGGTTGGACGCCTACCTCAAGGCGCACCCCGATCAACGCGAGGCGCTCGAGGGGCTGTTTACCCTGGTGGTGAGGGACGGGGACACGCTCAAGGCTGTGCCCTACAGTGAGGCGTATAAGGAGTGGTTAGAGCCGGCCGCCAAGCATCTGGAGGCGGCCGCAGGCATGACCAAGAACGAGAGCCTCGCGACCTTCTTGAAGTCTCGTGCCGCAGGGTTTCGTTCGGACGACTACTACCAAAGCGACAAAGACTGGATGGATCTCGACTCTCCGGTGGAGATCACCATCGGGCCCTATGAGACCTACGAGGACGAGCTCGGCGGCGCGAAGGCGGCGTTTGAGGCGTTCGTGACAGTCGCGGATCCCGACGCCTCTAAGAAACTCGCGCGGTACAAGGAGCTACTGCCCGACATGGAGCGCAACCTGCCCATCCCCGAGGAGATGAAGACGGTTCGCGGTGCGGAGAGCCCCATTCGGGTCGTGGACATCGTCTACACCTCAGGCGACGCCCGCAAGAGCGTGCAGACCATCGCGTTCAACCTCCCCAACGACGAGCGCGTTCGCAAAGAGAAGGGCGCGAAGAAAGTGATGCTCCGGAATATTATCAAGGTGAAGTTCGACGTCATCTTGCGCCCGCTCGCGAGCCGGATCATCGATGAGTCGCAGCTGCCTTTGCTCTCCGGCGACGCGTTCTTTAACGAGACGCTGTTCCACGAGCTCTCCCACAGCCTCGGTCCTGCCTTCACGGAGCGTGACGGGGAGAAGGTGGAGGTGAGGATGGCGCTTGGCAGCTTGTATTCGCCGCTCGAGGAGGGGAAGGCGGACGTGATGGGCGCCTACAACATCCTCTATATGATTGAGAAGGGGCTGTTCCCGGCGGAGTTCAAAAATCAGCTGCTGCTTAGCTACTTCGCGGGGCTGTTTCGCAGCGTGCGGTTTGGAGTGGCGGAGGCGCACGGGAAGGGCGCGGCGTTCCAGATCAATCGGTTCCTCGAAGAGGGCGCGGCCAGCATCGACGCGGCGACGGGTCGCTTCAAGGTGGACCTCGCGCAGCTTGAGAAATCGATCACGGCGCTCGTCAAGGATGTGTGCGTGATGCAGCACAACGGTGACGCCAAGGCGGTGGAAGCCTTCTTGAACAAGTACGGGGTGATGTCCACGCCGATGGAGGCGGCCCTTGGGAAGCTTGAGGGGATCCCCGTGGACTTACGGCCGTCCTATCCGGCGGCGGGCGAGACCGGACCCCGCTAAGGGGCGCCTCGTCAGGCGCGGGTGTCTGGCGGCATCTTGGTCGCCATGGCCTGGGCGAGGGACAACATCGGAAGCAGCGACGCGATCAACGCGATCACCATGATGACCCAGGTGGGGACGGCGACGATTCCAAATTGACGCAGCACCACCAGCCCCACGAGGAGCACGAGCATCATCTTTCGAAGCGCGCGCGTGCGCTCGGTGGCTTCCGTGAGCTCATCGTTAGTCTCGTTGCTGTCGTTGTCCGATCCGTCCACGCACCGAGCGTCGCACGAGGGTTGACCGTCGGCAAGCTGGGAACCTCAACGCGACAAAGCGGGCGCGGAGCGTGAGCCTGCTTGTACGATGACCGCTGTTCTTTGGCGGCCGGGACGTTTTGCGTCGCTCGACGTGGGCGATGCTGTGGGCGCTCGGCGCGGGCTGCGGCGGTGCCGTCACGACCGGACGTCATCAACGCTCGAGGGTGGGGAAGCCGTGGATTGGATCGTCGCAGCGCCACGCGCATGCGTCATCGTCTCCAAGGATGCAGGCCTCGACCATCTCCACGCCGAGGTGGCGCGCGTACATCACCGGATCGCAGCGGTCTTCTTGGCCGGCATCGCAGTCGACCCGCGTGGGGCGGCCTTCGCAAGGTGACAGACACACGCGATAGGGATTGAGGACCGCCTCGCGCTCGCCGAGCCACGCTTGGAAGTCGGTCTTGCAGGACGAGTCATTCCCGAAATTGTCGGAACATTCGATCTTGCAGTCGACTTGCCCTTGCGGGACAGCGCCCTCGCTCGGCGGGTAGTCCGCTTCGCATGCGGCGTAGCAGCTGCTCTTGGCGTTGGCGCAGTCGTCTTCGAGGTCGCAAAAGGGCGCCTCGGAGCTGAAGTCGCCAGGGCCGCAGCCGAGCTCCTCGAGCGAATCCATGGGGAGCTCACAGTCGAGCGCGCACTCGAAACCGATTTCACACGCGTCAAACCGGTCGGCGGTCGGCGTAGCGACCTCACGGACTTCACAGCCGGGGAGCAGGCAGAGGAGGGCGATTGGGGCGATGAGCGAGCGCATGCGTACGTTTCCTGGACCCTTCGTACCCGGCGATCGTGGAGGCAATGTTGTTGTTGTGTGTCGCTCGTGTAAACACACGCGACAGCGCCGATCCCAAGATCTGCCTTGCGTCCCCACTTGAAAAGGCGGATATAGCTCCTGTGAGGGACGCAGCGGCGCTGGAACAGATGGACGCGGCGTTGGCCACACTCGGCTTCGAATCGTTCCGCCGTGGCCAGCGAGAGGCTGTGGAGCAGCTTCTCTCGCGCAATAGGGTGCTTTTGGTGGCTCCGACGGGGGGCGGGAAGAGCCTGACCTATCAGCTGCCCGCGTTGCTGTTGGAGGGGACGACCTTGGTGGTCTGTCCCCTGATCTCGTTGATGGAGGATCAAGTGAGCGCGCTGTCCCGGCGAGGGGTCTCGTGCACCTATCTCGCGTCCACCCTCGACAGCGACGAGCTTCGACACCGAATGCGCTGCGCGCGGGAGGGCGGCTACGATCTCTTGTACGTGGCGCCAGAGCGGCTGAGCTATCCGGGATTTCGCGGGATGTTGGCTGAGATGGGCTGCCCGCTCGTGGCGATCGACGAGGCCCACTGCATCAGCGAGTGGGGGCACGATTTTCGCCCCGATTACCTGCAGATCGGTGAATTCCTCGACGCCTTCCCGGGCAACCCGCGCGTGCTCGCCTGTACCGCGACCGCGACGCCGGTGGTGCGTGATGAGATCGTGGCCAAGCTTGGCCTTGGCGCGGACACGCCCCAGCTGATCCACGGCTTCGCGCGGCCGAACCTGGCCTTACGCGCGGTGGAGGTCTCGGGTATCCGCGAGGCAAGGGCGCGCGTGGACGCCGTGCTCGCGGAGGTCCTTGAGGCTCCCACGGGGCGTGCCCTCGCGGGTTCAGGGGCGGTGATCATCTACGCGCCGACCCGGCGCAAGGCGGACGCGGAGGGAGAGCGCCTCAAGTCGCTGGGGTGGAAGGCGGCGGTCTATCACGCGGGCCTGAGCGCGTCGAAGCGCGCCAAGGTCAGCGAGCGATTTTCGGTGGGCAAGCTCGAGGTGGTCGTGGCGACCAACGCCTTCGGCATGGGGATCGATCGCGCCGACGTCCGGGCCGTGGTGCATTTGGGCCCCCCGGGATCCATCGAGGCCTACTACCAAGAGGTGGGCCGGGCGGGTCGAGACGGCGAGCCCGCGGTCGGCTTGCTGATGACCTCGACGCAGGACTTCCCGCTTCGGCGGCGCCTGCTTGAGCTTGATGTCGACGGTCGCGCGCCCGACCCAGAGATGGTCGAGCACAAGTGGAGTACCTTCCTTGAGCTCATGAGGTGGGCCGACAGCGGCTCGTGCCGGCACGACGGCATCTTGCGCTATTTCGGTGACGAGGCGGAGGTGCTCGGCGGCTGCGGACGCTGCGACGTGTGTGAGGGGAGGGTGGAGAGCGCGGACATGTCGACAGAGGACTCCGCGCTCGTGGTGCGCAAACTCCTCAGCGCGGTGGCCCGCTGTCATGGTCGGTTGGGACTCGGCGCCGCCGTGCGTCTCGCCAAGGGGACCAAGGATCCACGCCTCACGCGATACGGGCTCGATGATGTCCGCACCTTCGGGGCTCTTCAAGATTTTGCCGAGGCGTGGCTGACCCGACTGGCGCGACGGTGCGTGTCGGCTGGCTGGGTGTCGTTCACCACGGGCGACCATCCGATGGTGTTGTTGACGGACGAGGGAGGCGCCGTGATGCGCGGGACCATGGTCGCGTCGATCTCGCTGCCCCCGTTGGCGTCGAAGCGCCCGAGGGGCTCGCGACCCGCGAGACAGGGGGCGCGCGCGGCGTCGCCAGAGGTCTCAGAGCTAGGGCCGGAGGCTGCGGAGTTGTTTGAGGCGTTGCGGGTGCATCGCCTCGAGGTCGCGCGCGCGCACGCCGTGCCGCCCTACGTCGTCGCGAGTGATCGGACCTTGCGGGACGTGGCCATGCTGCGGCCGCGGGACATGGAGGAGCTGCTTCAGGCCCATGGGATCGGCCCGGCGAAGGCGGCGCGCTTTGGCGAGGGGATCTTGGGCGTGGTCGCTGACGCAGCGTCGTGACGAGCTACGCAGACGGCAACAGTACCGGGAGTACATACAGGCTGAATAGCCAGAGGGCGACAAGCCCGATGAGATCGAGCCGGGCGCCGTAGCGAACCATGGTCACGATGCGCACGCGGCCGGAGCCGTAGGCGATGGCGTTGGGCGGGGTGGAGACGGGAAGCATGAACGCGCAGCTCGCGGCGATGGCGACCCCGACAGCGACGAGGCGGGCGTCGAAACCGGCGGCGACGGCGATGGGGATCAGCACCGGCAGCATCATATTGGTCGTCGCGGTGTTCGAGGCGACCTCGGTTAGATAGAACACCAGTCCGACCGCGGCGAACATCAGCACGGGGGCACCTCCAGGGAGGGCGCCGTCTTGAAGGACGCCGCGGGCGATGGCGTCCGCG
>JBDQGY010000070.1:0-17982 GCA_040265175.1 Nannocystaceae bacterium | reverse complement strand
CGCCGGGGCAGGGGACACCGGCGCCGGGGCAGGGGACACCGGCGCCGGGGCAGGGGACGCCGGCGCGCCCAGCGGGGCGGCACTCGCCGCGTAGGCCGGCCATCCACCCGCGATGCAGACGCACGCCACGAGCATGCAAAGCGCCCACCGAGGATCCGCTCGCCTCACAGGAGACCTCCCGTCACGACAAGAGACACCGGGAGACTATAGTCGACCCCCAGGGGGATCCCCGTCTTTCATGGAAGACATCCCTCCCACGCGCGTCCTTGTCGCGGCTACCGTCGACCCGGAAGTCGCGACGTGGCCGCGCGGGTCGCCCCTTCGGGCGCAGGCCTTGGCGTCGCCCCTCGATCACGCGCTCCCATGTCGAGATTCGAACCTTGCCCGGCATAGATGGACTCGGCGGGTGGGCTCGCCTTCTCCGTGGCGAGCTCTCCGGGCTCAAGGTAGGTGGGCGCCGTCACATATTCGCCGAGCACACGCTCCCGGGCCCGCTCGAGCGCAGGGTTGATGGTCTCACGCGTCCCCTCGATCAACGCGGCGGCCTCGGGGGTCTGGCCGATGGCGTCGGCGTGTTCCGCGAGCGTGCGCGACCCGAGTCGCACCGAGAAACAGGCCCACACGCAAAGGGCGAGGGCGGCGAGGGTCACGAGCATTTTCAGGGGTTTGAGCACGTGCCGCTATCGTCGCGCGGCATCGCCTCTTTCACCAAATTTCGCGCGGGATCGCAGATCCATGGGGAGCGCGGCCCCCGGTCAAGCCCCGGCGCCTGTGGTAACAAGGCTGCATGGCACACGCGCAATCCCCCATCGCCATCCTCGGCTGCGGCACCATGGGTGAGGCCATCGTGGCCGGGCTGCTCGCCTCCGGCGCGAGACCCCCCGCGGACCTCCTCGTCACGAGCCGCCGCGAGGCCAGGCGCGAGAGCCTCGCGACCACCTACGGCGTCCAAGCCCTCGAAGACAACCGCGCCGCCATCGAGGGCGCCGAGATCGTGTTGTTGTGCCTCAAGCCCAAGGGCGCGCTCGAGCTCTTGTCCGATCCCGCCATCGTCACCGCCCTCGAGGGGAAGGTGATCGTGTCCATCGCCGCCGGCGTCCCCCTCGCCCGGCTGCGCGAGCGCTGCCCCGCCTCGGCCTGCGTGCGCGCCATGCCCAACACCCCCTGCACCGCGGGCAAGGGCATGACCGTCCTCGCCCGCGCCCCCGGTGTCTCCGACGCCCAGATCGAATCGGTCCGCGACATCTTCTGCGCCGTCGGGCGCTGCATCGAGCTCGATGACGCCCACATGGACGCCGTGACCGCCCTCAACGGCAGCGGACCGGGCTTCGTCTACGTGATGATCGAGGCGCTCACGGACGGCGGCGTGATGATGGGGCTCCCGCGAGACCGGGCCGTGGAGATCGCCGCTTCGGTGTTCGAAGGTGCCGCGAGCATGGTCCTCGCCAGCGGTGCCCACCCCGCCGCGCTCAAAGACGATGTCACCACGCCCGCCGGCTGCACCATCGCCGGACTCTTGACCATGGAAGACGGTCGGATTCGTTCGGTCCTCGCGCGCGCGGTGCAAGAAGCGGCCTCGGTGGCCTCAAAGCTCGGCGCAGAGCCCTCCAGCGCCCCCATCGATGACGGCGCATAAGACTCCCATCGCCAGGCTCCATCGCGGGCTACGACACTCCTCAGTCTTCATCAAAGCCGTCACCGTCACTCCCCGAAGGTCCACGCCGCACGGGCCTTCGACCCCGTCGTAGGCTCCTCGGAGGCGCGTCCACGTCGTCGATGGACGTGTCCTTCTGCGGCGTCGAAGCACGAGCCCGGGAATCAAACAGCGATCGCGACGACGCCCTCTCCTCGCGTCGTGCGCCCTCACCACCCGCGCGAACGGGCGCTTCATCCGCGCCGCTGCGAAGTTTGGAGAGGATGGTCTTCGCGCCCTCGCTCCCCACCAGCGCCCCGAGTGGATCCAGGCCACCCCTGTCTTGCGACGAACGCCTCGGCGCTCCGCGTCCACGTACCGATCGACTCACCGCCTCTCCAAGGCGTTTCGAAGACAGCGATACGGCTGCCTCGCTCGGAGGGTCCTCATCAGCCTCCTCGTCGAGCGCGTCGAGGCTCAAGCGCTCGGGGGCGTTGGACTTTGATGGACCCGCCGGCGCGTGGAAATCGGTGGGCTCCACCAGCCGTGTGTGCGTGACCTCGGGGGGCGACGAGTCGATGATCGGATCATCATGATCCACGTCGCCGGTGGCGTCGCCAGCGGCGTCGGCGATGGCCGAGATCCACCCCGAGCCCCCCGGACGGGCGGGTGCCTCCGACAACGATGATGGACGCGGAGCCGGGGGGTCCTCGAACCCCGTGAAGGATCTGGCGTGATCGTGGGACGCTTCGCTTCCGCCGAACATTGACGACGATTCAACGGGAGAAGCGCGCTCCGGCCCAACCGGAGCGACGATGCCTGGCGGGGACCTCGACGTGCCATCGGTGAGCGCCTCGGTGAACCCCGACACCGCGTCGGCGTCGTCGTCAGCGTGTCCATCTTTGGGCGCGCCGCTCCATGCGGGTTCGTACTCCTCGGCCTCGAGACCGATCACGGCGGGCCTCCAGCCGAGGTGGGTACGCACCTCAAGCTCTATCCCGAGAGCCTTGACGAGCTTGAAGTACTCGCTGCGCGAGACGGGTTCGTTCAACACATGGAATTCTTGCCCCTCCAGTCCCACGCATCCGAGACAATAGGTGCATGACACGCACTCCACACACAGGAGGAGATAGCGGCTGTCTTCGCATCCCCGGCAGTCTCGAAGGTGACTCGACGCGTCGCACTCCACGCTGCGAACCGCGTGCGTGCACGACACGCACTCCACGCACTCCTCGCAGTAGGTGCAATCCTCACAGTCCCGACAGGCCGCGCAAAACCGGCACCGGCGGCAGCCCTCACAGCCTACGCAGTCGAAGTTGCCGCCCTCGCCCTCGTCGTCGCTCGCCTCGTCCAACGGCGCCTGCGCCTCCGCGAGCGCCACCAAGCGGGTCATGAGTTCGTCGAGATCCACCTCGGTGAAGCGTGCCACGGTTTCGACCTAGCTTCCAAAGGCCTTGTTGGGGTAGGCTGCCTCGCCGTGCTCCTCCGTTGCCTCGCCCTCGCCCTCGCCGCCCTCGCCATGGCGGCCTGTCAGCCAAAAATTGGCGATCCATGCGTGCGAGCCGTGGACTGCAGCATCCGTGGTGAGCGCCAGTGTGATCTCTCCAATGCCCCTTTCGACCCCAAGGGAGAAGGGGAGTGCACCATCGAGAACTGCGCGTACGGCACGTGCCCGTCCGAGGGTACCTGCGTCGCGGCCTACGGCTCAGCCTTCTTAACCGTCGCGTGTGACCCCGCCCGGGAGGACACGTGGAGCGAGGCCCAAGACGGTGAGGCGCTCCCCCCCCTCGACCTGTGCGCCGCCGACGAGCTCTGCCTCCCCGAGGGACTATGCGGCTATATCTTAAGCGTCCGCACCAGCTGCCGACTCAAATGTAAAAAAGACTCCGACTGTCGCAGCGGCTACGAGTGCCGCGCCACCGGCAGCGGCGGCGTCTACATCTCCCCGAACCCGGACAGTCCGTCCACGCTACTTTCCGGGAAAATCTGCATGCCGGATCCCGACGCCTAGCGGCCGATAACGCTCCGCGCGTCACCAGAGCGTGGTGACGTGGCCGACCTCGCGGCCGCGCAGACCTGCACCGTGGCCACCCTCGGCGAACGCTGCATCGTCGATCTCAAAAAAAGCGAACGATCCCCCGCTGGTCGCTTTGGCACGCGCCGTGCTTTTAGACGCCCTTCGATCGACTTCGTATCTGGCTGGAATTCACCTCCCGACACGGCGTCGTGTTGATGCAAAGGAATCATCGTCATGAAACAAATCACAACTCTTCTCCTCTCTTCGGTGTTCGCCCTCACGGCCGTCGCCGCCGTCGTTACCCCACACGCGGATGCGCACGCCCGCGTTCCCGACATGTCCTCCGATAAAAGCTCCCTGGTCGTCGCCGCCGCTGCGGAGACGCACCGCGCGCGCGAAACGACGGTGGGCGCTCACATCGATCTTGAGTTCCTCGGCGACGCGGAGGCTCCCTCATCCACGCAAAACGACGCCCCAAAGAAGGAGCGGGCGACCCCTCAATTTCAAGGACAGCTCAATATCAACACCGCCACCTCCGCGCAGTGGCAGCTGCTGCCCGGGGTGGGGCCCGCCATCGCGGGTCGAATCCTCACCTACCGCGAGAAGCGGAGCTTCGCAGACCCTCTGCAGCTGCTCCGGGTGAAGGGAATTGGGAGGAAGACACTCGCAAAGATGCGCCCCTATTTATCGCTCAAGGGCGACAACACCCTCCGTCCGCTGCCCTGAGGGCAGGCGGGCCGGCGACGTCGCTCCTGGGAAACGAGGAGCCTCGTCGCTGGCCTCGCGCGATCGACCTCGATAGCGAGGCGTGGCGTGCCTCCCCGCGGGTGTTTTTTCCGGAGTCCCGCGCACGTAGTCGCGATGCCTGCTAGCCTGCTCGTGTGGTGCCTTCGTCCCGGCGCAGCCGTCTGTTCTTCACCGCACAAGACCGCGTGCCGAGGCCGCCCCGCGCGCGTCGGCAGGGCTTCACGCTCGGCGGGGCCCGTACCCGCGCGCTGATATTGCTGATGGCGAGTGTTGTCGCGAACGCGGGCTGCCACCCACGGAATGTCCGCGCACCCTACCAAGACGCCCCCCCAAACCCGACCATGCTGCTGCGCAGCGACCAGCCACCCATCGAGGCCATCCAGGTCCCGAAGGCAAAGGTCCGGCAGCGGGCCGGGAGCGCCACGCTCATGTTTTCAGCGCAACGACCTGATCGTTTCGTGGGCACCGTTCAAATTGCGGGGAATGAGCTGGTGTCCGTGGCCCTTCGACCAGATCGCTACGAGCTCCGCCAACCCGCCGGGCGGCCGAGCCTCCGGGGGTTTTACGACGGTCCACCGTCACCGTGCGCCATCGCTGCGCTGCTCGGTTTGCCCATGGAGCCGAAGGTCCTCGTGTCGATGCTCTTGGGCGACGCCCCGGTGATCGTATCCCCAGCGCAATCCATCGAGGGACATGCGCAGCGGTGGGAGCGCGCGTACCCAGGGCATGAAGTTTTGGTGCTCGAAGAGGACGACCTGCGTCAAGAGCTTCGGTTTCGATGGATCTCCAAGGCGTGGCATTTCGCCGGCACATCCGTCTATCGCCGGGACAACGACCGATGGGCGCCCGTCTTCAGCATCGCCCATCGCGACTTCGAGTCCTTTGGGGAGAGGCACCTCGCCACCCGTATGGACATCACCTCCAACGATCACACCGGCGAATCGCAGACCGTTAAGATCCACCTGCTCGATGTGAACGTGAACCCCGCCTCGTTGCGTCGCGAATCATCTTTAAACGCGTCAACCGATCCAAGCGCACCCCCTGTCGATCGCTGGGACGACGACTGGGGTGACGAAGACGTCGCCGCGAACGACGGGAGCGACGCGGACACCGCGGTCGAGGACACAGACGCTCATCGCTCCTCCGACGCGGTCGATGAGCGCCCCAGCGTCCCCGCGATTTTCTTCCTCTCCCCAGCGGGGCTGCGGGCGCGCGGAGATCTTTGCGGCGACACCGCCGTCGCCCCTTGAGTCGAGCCATCGCATCCGAGCCCGCTCGGCCCGGACACTCCAAAAACCTACGTTTCCGACCTCGATAGGTGAGGAAGCTCAAGATTCCTCTCCCGCCGACGTGAGGTCTACGAGGATCCCGCCGCGGGACCGTGGCATCATCAAAACAGAAACGAGGAGCTGTATGTCCAACCCGCTTGAAACCACCCCCGTCTATCTCGTCGCCGCCCGGCGCACACCATTCGGAAAGTTTGGAGGTGCGTTAAAGAGTCTCAGCGCGACCGATCTTGGGGTCATCGCAGCGCAGGCGTCCTTGGAATCCGCGAAGGTGGAGGCGAGCGCCGTCGACTCCGTGGTCTTCGGCAACGTCGCGCAGACCTCTGCGGACGCGATCTACCTCGCCCGCCACGTGGGCCTGCGCGCCGGCACCGCGATCGAGACTCCCGCACTCACCGTCAACCGCCTTTGTGGATCTGGATTTCAGGCCGTCATCTCGGGCGCCCATGAGATTCTGCTCAACGACGCGAACCTGGTCCTCACCGGGGGAAGCGAGAGCATGAGCCAAGCTCCCTACGCCGTCCGCAACGCGCGCTGGGGCACGCGACTCGGGAAAAACCTCGAGATGGAGGACACCTTGTGGTCGTCGCTCACCGACAGCTACTGCGGCTGTCCCATGGCCATCACAGCGGAGAACCTCGCAAAGGAGTACGACATCTCCCGTGACGACGTCGACGCCTACGGCCTCCGAAGCCAGCACACCTGGGGCGTCGCGAATAAAGAGGGTCGCTTCGCCGCCGAGCTCGCTCCGGTGACCATCTCCAGTCGCAGGGGCGACAAGATCATCGACACCGACGAACACCCCCGACCCCAAGCGACCCTCGAGGAGATGGCCAAGCTGCCTCCCGCGTTCAAAAAAGACGGTGTCGTCACCGCCGGGAACGCCTCGGGCATCTGTGACGGCGCCGCCGCTGTGCTGCTCGCGTCCGAGCGCGCGGTCCAGCAGCACGCCCTGCGGCCCCTCGCGCGACTCCGGGGCTATCACATCGCCGGCGTAGAGCCAACGAAGATGGGCTTCGGCCCCGTCCCCGCGATCAAGGGTGCCTTGAAGCATGCGGGACTGACCCTCGACCAAATGGACTTGGTGGAGATTAACGAGGCCTTCGCGGCGCAATACCTCGCCTGCGAGCGCGCGCTCGAGCTCAACCGAGACATCACCAACGTCAACGGTGGCGCCATCGCTCTCGGACACCCGCTCGCCGCCTCCGGCGCGAGAATTGTCGCGCACCTCGCCCACGAGCTCGCGCGTACCCAGGGCACCTACGCCGTGGGTTCGGCCTGCATCGGCGGAGGCCAAGGAATCGCCGTGGTGTTGGAGCGTCCGCAATGACCATCGCGAGCGATCTCATCTATAACTGGAACGCCCGAAACCGCCGCGGACCGCTGAGTCCCCTCCGAGATCGCGAGGTCTCGTTCTTCGACGAGACCCTGCGTGACGGGATCCAGTCACCATCGGTCAAAGATCCGAGCATCGAAGATAAGTTCGAGATCCTCCGTCTCGCCGCGAGCCTGGGAATCCACGCCGTGGATCTTGGGCTCCCAGGCGCGGGGCAACGCGCCATCGAGGACGTCACGCGCCTCATCGAATTCTCGGAGCAAGAAAAACTTGGAATCGAGTACGCCTGCGCGGCGCGGACCCATCAAGCAGACATCAACGCAGTCGCCGACATCGCAGACGCGACCGGTCAGCCAATCACCGTCTACGCCTTCCTCGGCTCGAGTCCCATCCGCTTGTTTACAGAGGACTGGTCTGTCGACACGCTCCTCAAGCGGACGAAGGACGCCGCGACGTTGTGCGAGAAGCGCGGGCTCCCCATGACCTTCGTGACGGAGGACACCACCCGCACGCCCCCTCCCATCCTCGATCAGCTGTTTCGCTGCGCGGTGGATCACGGCGTACGACGCCTGTGCCTGTGTGACACGGTCGGCCACGCCACCCCCGATGGCGTACGCGACCTCATCGGTTACACCCGCATGATTTTAGAGACGGTCGGCGCGAACCATGTCGGTATTGACTGGCACGGCCACAACGATCGCGGCTTGGGCGTCACCAACAACATCATTGCGATCGAAGCCGGCGCGGACCGAATTCACGGGACCGCCCTCGGGATCGGGGAGCGGGTTGGCAACGCCGCCCTCGACCAGACCCTCATGAACCTAAAACTCCTCGGGGCGCTTGAGGGTCACGACCTGCGCAACCTCGTCGAGTGGTGCACGACCGTCGCGCGAGCCTGCGATGTGCCGATCCATTTCCAATACCCGCTCGTGGGCGAAGACGCGTTCCGCACCGCGACGGGGGTCCACGCCGCCGCCATTATCAAGGCCATTAAAAAAGGCGACAAGGAGCTCGCCGATCGGGTCTATTCAGGGGTCCCCGCGGGATGGTTCGGTCGCGGCCAAGCGGTAGAGGTAGGCTTCATGTCCGGGGAGAGCAACGTAGTATTCTGGCTGGAACAACGCGGCATCGAGGCCACCCCCTCGCGGGTCCGCGCGATCTTCGAGCACGCGAAGGCATGCGATCACATCCTCACCGATGATGAAATCCACGGGATCATGGCCGCCTCCACCTGAGGTCTACACCTCTCGTTCGGAGGCCGCCCCCACGTCTTGGGCCACCACCGCGCGAGCCAAGGCCACGATCAACTGAAGCTGGTCGTCATCGGCACGGCGTACGAGCGCCGCAAGCTGAGCGCGGTGCCTCAGCCTCGGTGTGTCGACGGGCCGAGGTCCCTCCGACAGTAGGTCGGCGACGGATCCATCCCACGACCAGGCCACGCGCGCGAGCGTGCGCAGCCCGGGGTTTACGAACCGACCGTTCTCAAGCTTGGACCACACGTTGGGCGTGAGTTCGGCGGCGGATGCAGCCTCAACCTGCGTCATCCCGCGCCGCTCGCGGGCGATCCGCACCCTCCGGCCGAGGTCCGCTAAAAATTGACCCAGTCTCGTGTCGAAGTCCTCCATGGAATCCTAGTTTCACCAGCCCCGGACTCGAACTCAAGCGAAGATCGCTCCAGGACCAAACAGACTAGTGGGTCATCGCCAACTTGTAGGCCTCGAGTACCTGAAGGCGATCCCGGACGCGAGCGGCGTCCTCAAACCGGAGCGCCTCCGCGTGCGCTGTCATCGTCGCGCGCAGCGTGGAGAGCGACGCCTCAAGCTCCGGCAACGTCATGTCCTCAAGAGGCGCCTCCACCACGCCCACGGGCGCCTCGTTCGCCCGGGCGCGGCCTCCGCGGGCTCCGCCGGCGTCTCCGGCGACCCCATCCTTGTCGATCTCAATAGGCGAGATGGCCGCGGTGGTTGAACGAGGCGTAATCCCGTGCTCCGTGTTGAACGCGACTTGCAGGGCCCGGCGACGCTTGGTCTCCGAGATCACCACTTCCATCGACGCGGTCACGCGATCGGCGTACATGATGACGCGACCTCTGAGGTTTCGCGCCGCGCGGCCACAGCTTTGAAACAGACTCTTCTTCTCGCGTAAGAAACCCTCTTTGTCCGCGTCCAAGATCGCGACCAGGCTCACCTCGGGGATGTCGAGCCCCTCCCGGAGAAGGTTGATCCCCACGAGCACATCAAACGATCCCAAGCGCAGCTCTCGAAGAATCTCGATGCGCTCCAAGGTGTCGACGTCGGAATGCAGGTATCGAACGCGCACCCCAAGATCGCCAAAGTACTCCGTCAAGTCCTCTGCCATCCGCTTCGTGAGAGTCGTGACCAATACACGCTCTCCCCCTTGAACAACCTTCGTAATCTCGTCATGCAGGTCGTCCACCTGACCCGCGATGGGCCGAACCTCAATCTCCGGATCGAGCAACCCGGTCGGCCTGATGAGCTGTTCGACCACCACGCCTTCCGTCTTTTCGAGCTCGTAGTTCCCCGGAGTCGCGCTCACATAGATAGTCTGCTTCGCGCGTAGGGCCCACTCCTCGAAACGCAGCGGCCGATTATCGAGGGCCGAGGGCAAGCGGAACCCGTGCTCCACTAGGGTCTGCTTGCGACTGCGGTCGCCTTTGTACATCGCGCGAATCTGCGGCACGGTCTGGTGGGACTCGTCGACGAAGATGAGGAAATCGTCCGCGAAGTAGTCAATGAGCGTGGGCGGCGGCTGTCCCGCGGTCCGTCCGGTGAGGTGTCGTGAGTAGTTCTCCACCCCCGCGCAACGACCCATCTCCTCGAGCATCTCCAAATCAAACATCGTGCGCTGTTCAAGGCGCTGGGCCTCCAGGACACGCTCAGCCTCATTGAGCTCTGTGAGTCGATCCTTAAGCTCTACACGGATCCCATCCATGGCGCGCTTCAATTGGTCTTTGGGAGTTACGTAGTGACTCGCCGGAAAGATTGTGACGCGATTCATCTCGCCGCGGGAGATCTGCCGCAGCACGTCCACCTCAGTCAAACTGTCAATCTCATCGCCGAAAAACTCAACTCGGACCGCTGTGGAGTCTTCGTAGGGCGGAAAAATCTCCACCACATCACCCCGTGCGCGGAATGTACCACGATGAAAATCGACGTCGTTTCGCTCGTAGTGCATCTCCACGAGGCGTCGCAAGAGCGCGTCTCGATCCATCCGCTGTCCCACGGAGATAGGGACCACCATCCCGTAGTACGCCTCGGCCGCGCCGATGCCGAAGATGCAAGATACGCTCGCCACGATGATCACGTCACGGCGACTCAACAACGCGTAGGTCGCCGCATGACGCATGCGGTCGATCTGGTCGTTGATGTTGGAGTCTTTCTCGATGAACGTGTCCGTGGACGGCACGTACGCTTCAGGCTGATAGTAGTCGTAGTAGCTGACAAAGTACTCGACCCGGTTGTGGGGGAACAGGGCCTTGAACTCCCCGTACAGCTGTGCGGCGAGGGTCTTGTTGTGCACGAGCACGAGGGTTGGTCGCTGCACCTTCGCGATGACGTTCGCCATGGTGAAGGTCTTCCCGCTGCCGGTGATACCCAACAGGACCTGGTGGGGCGCCCCGTCGGCGAGCCCTGCTGTCAGCTCCGAGATGGCTTGGGGTTGGCTCCCCGCAGGCTCGAATTTTGTCACCAATTCGAAATCGCGGTCCGCCGCGATCTCCGGGCGCACTTCGTCTTCAAGGTCCCATGCCGCGGTCGTCGAAGGCGCCTCGGTCGCCGTCGACAGGCCGTCCATGTCGCCCCTGTCCTTCGTCATGGGGGCACCATAGCAACCCTCGCTGCAGATGCTCGCGGCTTCGTTCGTTGCGTGGTACGCAGCCCCTGTCGTGCCCCGTACTCCGCAGACCCTCGCCTCACCACGGGGCGTGTATGCCATCTTGAACCATCCTTCGTCCGCGACCGTGCCTCTCGAGCATCGGCTTCGGGCATGGGCCGCCGCGGGCGTCCGCTTTGTCCAGTTGCGCACCAAGAACGCCTCCAGAGAGCAGCGATTGCAGGAGGTGCGGTTCTTGGCGCCCATCGCGGACAGCCTCGACGTCTCTCTGGTCATCAATGATGACGTCGAGGTGGCGACGACGCCCATCGACGGAATCTGGGGCGTCCACCTCGGGCAAGACGACTATCACGCCTCACGACAGTCTTCGGCGGGTCGAGCCGCGCTCCGTGAGCTGCGCGCCCTCGGTCGCGGCCTCGGCTTGTCGACCCATACGCTGGCTCAGGTCGAGACCGCGGCGCTGGATGCACCCGACTACATCGGCTTTGGACCCGTCTTCCCCACGGAAACCAAGTCGGACAGCGCGGAGGTTACCGGTACCAAGACCCTTGAGCGCGCCTGCGCGCAGTTTCGGGGGCCCGTCGTCGCCATCGGAGGAATCACCGACACGCGCGCCCCAAAAATCCGCGCCGCAGGTGCCGCAGCGATCGCGGCGATCGCCGCGCTGGAGGGGACAACTTCACACGCATGCGAAGCTCGAGCGCGCGCCCTCATCCGCGCCTGGGAACACCAGAACGAAACGCTTGATCCGTGCGGGGGAAATATCTCCTCAGCCTAGAAGCGTCCGACAGCCGCGAGTCCCGCCCCAGACGGCATCCAGGTCGGTGCCAAGACAGCGGAGGCTTTCTCCTCCTTGGCGCGATTGAATTTAACCTTGGTGACAAGGCCGGCGGTGAGCAAGATGACACCGAGGGTCCCCATCGCCACCGAGCTCGCCAAAAACAACTCACGCTGCTCTCCCGCCTTGCAAGTCTCACCCTCGACGGGGCACCTCGTCACGGGAAATGTGATTCCTGTGAGGATGGCAGCGGCACCAAGGGCGCTGCCGCCGGCGATGAGCATCCCGTTCCCGCTCCGCTTCGGCGTCCCATCATCGAGAGAAAAATCATCGTTGGTGGTCGTCTCCGAAAGCAACGCATCGTCCCCGGCATCGTCCTCCGCGTCCGCGTCTTCCTCGGCGTACGCATCCTCTGCTGCGGCTTCCTCTGCCGGCGCTTCCTCTGCTGCGGCTTCCTCTGCCGGTGCATCCTCTGCTGCGGCATCCTCTGCTGCGGCATCCTCTGCTGGCGCATCCTCTGCTGCGGCTTCCTCGGCCGGCGCTTCCTCGGCCGGAGCTTCCTCGGCCGGAGCTTCCTCTGCTGCGGCTTCCTCTGCCGGCGCATCCTCTGCTGCGACTTCCTCTGCCGCGGCTTCCTCTGCTGGCGCATCCTCTGCCGGCGCGGGCTCCAATGTATGGGCGGTGGCCACCGGAATTTGCACTGACAAGAAGCCAACACTCGCGAGTGTGGCAAGACCGATTTGAGGAAGATTACGTGAACGCATCGAGGCTCCGAAGTAGCCCGAGGGTATCCCATCTGTCCGCCTCGCGAAACACGGACGTGTTGAGGCAAAGATCGCTACGCTGCCTCCCCATAGGCCGCGACCGGCGCGACCGGCGGTCCCCATGCCGCATACCCCGCCGATCTGCCCCGCGGCGGCCCGTGTTTGGCGCACCGAAACCCCGGGGGCAGCGCATCACCTCCCGTCTTGGTAGGTTGTGCCCATGCCGGTCATGGCTGATATCGACGATCCACCCAAATCCCGATGGCGGGGTATTTTGCTCGGATTGTTGGTCGCCTCCCCTCTCGGGCTCGGCCTCGGCCTCGTGTTCTTGCCGAGCCTGTACGGACAAATCATGGGGGGAATTGGCGCCTTTGATGCCCAGCTCCGGGTCGACGACGAATTCATGAAGACCCTCTGTGTCGACGCCCTCGATGTGGACAGGGACGAGGCCCTTTGCGGGTGCGCAATTCCGGCGGAGTTCCCCTCCCTTGATTGCCAGAGTCAATTCTCGTCTTGGATGCTTCTTGAGCAGCACCGCCGATGTGCCTCCGAACACACGCGACAGGAAGCCATCGGCTTTTGTGCCTGCGTCGACACTCTCGCGGAGCAAGTCACCGCCGCCACCGAGAGTGGGGATTCCAAAGCCGCCCGCATGGCGGGACAACGATACCGCGCCTGCGCCGCCCTCGACGACGCCCTCGCGCGTCCCACCATCGAGTCCCTACAATAACGGCGGCGATCGTGGCGGTTCCTCGCCGGGGGCTTGCCAACGATACCGGAGCCGCCACACACGCTGCCCCCGAGCGAGCGTCGTCTCCTCACGCTTGCTCGCGATGCCCGTCGGATTCTCTCGCGAGAAACTCCATGCGCCCGCCAGATTCACAAATCCCATGGCCACGACCTCCGAGGATTCAAAGACCTCCATGGCGTCCAGCGCGATGTCAAATACGTCGGAGGCCATGTGCACCTCACCGCTAGGGAGCAACTGCTGCGCGAGGGTCTGGCAGAGGCGCTCGTCGAGCACTCGGCGCTTTTGATGGCGCGCCTTAAACCATGGATCTGGAAACAGCAGGTGAAAGCGAGCGACCTCGTCCGCCTCAAAGACTCGATCCAAATCCACATTCAGGTTTACATAGCCGAAGTAGAGGTTTCGGAGATCCTCTCGAATGGCTTTCCGTCGATTGATCTCGACGAGCTTCTCACGAATCTCCAGACCCACCACAGGTCGCTCCGGTCGCTGACGCGCCAACTCAAACGCGAACTGGGCGTCTGCACACCCGAGTTCAACCTCCAACGGCGCTGTCTTCGACAGCCCCTCCGGACGCGTGTAGGCCTCGGCGCGAGCCGTCTGAAAATTGAGCCCGAGCGGATTTACATGCTGCCGTACTGAACGCAACGCGACGTAAACCTACCACCCTTGCCGTGCCCCGGTCACCAGGGTCTGCCCCACGACGCCAACTTTTGTCCCTGGTCCGCCCCCTCTTGACTACTCTTTACAGATTTCGCCTCGCGTCCTATGAACGCACTGTGACGAGAGGGGATAGCGCTACCGGCTCGAGAGACACGATGGAAATTCCATCGGCGAGCGCAACCCTCCATGAACTGCTGGGAATTTCCTCCCACGACATCAGCAATCCGCTGCAGACCATTGGGGTCCTGCTTGAGCTGCTCGGCGACCTCGTGGAAACGAGTCACCCGGCGCACGTACGAGTCACCCAAGCCGCCGAGGCCGGGGAGCGAATGCGAAGCCTGGTGAAGAGTCTCGGAGATTTCGTACGATCTTCTCCCGGAGTTAACCATCCGCGAGAGCCGCAGATCGTCGCGCACGCCGTGCACCAGGTCCTGGCGCGTCGACGCGCTCGTCAGCGCGTCGAATGGTCTCGAGAATGCCAGAGCCTCCTCACCACATGCGCGGAGATTCAAGGACCCTTGCACCTGGTGATGACAGATTTCGTGCTGGGCGCGATGGCCGTCACGAGCCACGCGCCGAACGTCTCCTACGAAATTGTCGAATCCGCGCAAATCGACGACGAGTCCGTCGCGTGGCAACTGCAGTTTGTTCAGATCTGCGACGGTCAGCGGACAAACGCGCCGATCGCAGAAGACTACCAAGCACGCATCGTCGCAGCGTCTCAGTGCCCGCTCGACTTTGGGGTGAAGCTCGAAGACCCCTCCACCTTGAGCCTCCGCCTCGTCCTGGCGAAAGAGCAGCCGTGAGCACATCAAGTGAACCCCCAAACAACCAGGCGCAAAAGAGCGTCATCATCGTCGAAGACGATGATTCCACGAGGCTGCTGTACGCGCATGCGCTCGAGGGAGACGGCTACAAGATCTATCCGGTCGACACCATCAAGTTGGCCCTTGAGATCCTTAAAAAGAAGCGACTCGACGTCGTCATCACCGACCTCGGCTTGGTGGGCGAGAGCGGCTTTGACCTCCTCCGAGAGCGCGAGGGGAAACTCTCAAGTATCCCAGTCGTTGTTGTGACCGCAGATGATCGTGTGGAGTCGGTTCAGTCCGCGCTTCGTGAGCGCGCCTTCGACTATCTGACCAAGCCAGTTCCCACCGCAGCACTGGTGGAATCCACGAGACGCGCGACCCGTGAGAGCCTCGCGCTCCTCGCCGCGCAGGAGCGCGAAGACAAGGCCTTCGCCGCGCAACGAAAGGCGGCCGCCCAAAGCAGCCAGCGGGCGGCGCTGCTCTCCCTCCTGTTTAATCGCGCCGCGGAGGGAATCGTGGTCCTCGATCATGAGGGAATCGTGGTGGACGCGAGCGACAGCTTCCTCGAGCTCTTGGATATGACGCCGCGGTTGGTCATTGGGCAACCCGTGGACCAATTTTTTCAAGCGCATCCTACAGAGGGGCGCTTGTCGTCCAAGATCAACGAACTGCTCACGGAGGAGAGCGACGAGGATCAATGGAACGGCTCCATGGTCCTCACCGAGCGCACGGGGCCCCGACATCTGTGCGACGTTCGGGTCTTCCGGGGCCAGATGCCGGCCGCTGACGTCACCACGGAGGAGGCCTACGCGGTCGCGCTGGTGCACCACGACCCAAAGCGAGAGGCGCTCTCGTCCCAGCTGCAACAAGCGGAGCGACTCGCCACCGTCGGAATCCTCGCCGGAAGCGCCGCCCACGAGATCAAAAACGACCTGGGGCCGCTGATCGGCTATCTCTCAATTCGTAACAACTCCGGAGAAGAGGACCCCATGGAGGCCCTGTTGCATGACTCTACCCGGCGAATCCGAGAGCATGTCGATCAGATCCTCGCGCCATTGCGTCCGCGGATCCGAAGTCGCGGCGCCGTGCTCGTTCAAAAGTCAGTGGACGAGGTACTCGTCGCGCTCCGCCGCGCGGGGAAGGTTCGTCGCCTCGAGCTCACCATCAACGCAGCGAACGACAACGTCACCGTCTTTGGCGACAAAGACGAGATCTATCAAATCGTGATGAACCTGCTGACGAACGCCTTGGACGCGCTTTTTGACGGCGGCGGCGGCCATCGGGGTTCTATTGAGATCTCCTTTCACGAAGATGGGGACCGAGTCTTTATCGTCGTCAAAGACGACGGGCGGGGCATTCCTCCAGATAAGGTCGAGCGGGTCTTTGAGCCATTTTATACGACGAAGGGAAGCCTGGGGACCGGGCTCGGCTTGCCAGTCGTCCGAGACATCGCGCGCTCCCTTGGTGGCGAAATCATGCTGTCGAGTACCGTCAACGAGGGAACCACCGTCACCGTCACGTTGCCGAAGTTTCGCAGCACGCTCGAGTCTGTTTAGCGATATCTCTCAAAGCGCGTCCGCTGGTATTTTCTTCGCGTCTTCGATGAAGCGTGCGAGACCGCGGTCCGTGAGCGGGTGAGCCATCAAGCGGTCGATCACCGTAAAGGGCACCGTCGCGACGTGGGCACCCATTCTCATCGCCTCCACAACATGGGTGGGCGAGCGCACGGACGCTACGAGGACCTGCGTCTCGTAGCCATAGTTCCCATAAATCTCGACGATCTGTTCCACCAAGCCCATCCCGTCGTGGCCGATATCGTCGAGGCGACCAACAAATGGGCTGATGTAGGTCGCTCCAGCCTTCGCCGCCATGAGCGCTTGAAGCGGACTAAAACACAACGTCACGTTGGTCTTGATGCCCCTCTCCGTGAGAGTTTTCACCAGCCGGATGCCCTCGGGAATCAAGGGGACCTTGACGACCAGGTTGGGGGCGATGGCGGCCAACGCCTCCGCCTCGCGCAGCATCGCGTTGTACTCGGTGGAGAAGACCTCACCGCTGACCGGACCGTCAACGATCGAGCAGATCGTCTCCAGCACCTCGCGCATCGGCTTTCCGGTTTTCGCGATGAGTGAAGGATTCGTTGTGACGCCATCGAGGACGCCCATGGCGGCGGCCTTTTGGATCTCATCGGTGTCGGCGGTGTCGATAAAAAGTTTCATGGGCTTCCTCGAGATTCGGCGGGGCGATGGCTGCCCCGCCACCGGTCAGACTAGAATTGACCAGCGCTTTCCGCTAGCGTCTCGTGGTGCCAAAATTTCAGTTCGCGGCGGTGATTCAAGATCATGAAGAGATTCCTCGATTTGCTCGGGGCCTCCCGCTGCACGAGGTGTGGTTGCGGGGCACGCTGTTGAATATGCCTCGTGGGCAAGGGGCCACGCGCTTGGCGGCACAGCTCAAGCGCCGGCTTCCCTCCCAGGCGAGGCTTGGCCTATACGCGTGGCACTACCTCACCCATCGCCAAGAGGACGCGCTTCCGGGGAGGGGCACCCGGACCTTGCAGGTCGATACCGATTCCGGACCGTGCGGTCACCTCCAAGACACCTCCACCTGCGAGGCAGCGCTCGACGCCTCCGTCCGAGCCTTGGGGGAGCTTGGCGGCAACTCACTTATTCTCGCGACGCCCGCGTCCATGACCCCCGGCGCGGTGGGTCGACGCCGACTCCGCGGATTCTTCGAGCGCTGCGCGGGCCGACAACTCGACCTCGTCTGGGAACCGACTGGGCTGTGGACCCCTCAAGACATTATGTCGGTCGTAGGGGGGACCGCCGCGCGCGGTGTGTTGTCGGACACGGAGGTCAGCGCCGCCGGAGGCGAGGCCGCCGACTGCGCGTGGGTGCGTGTGGGTGGCGCGGGACAGGCTGTCCACCTCGGCGACGCGCAGGCCGAGTCGTTGGCGTTTTTGCTCGAAGACTGTTTCGGCGACCGATCGGCGCGAGTCGTGTTCTCTGGCCCACGAGCGTTTTCGAATCTTCGAAACTTCCACAAGGCGACGTCTCAGCTGGGCTAGCCGAGCTTTAGAAGGCGACGCGCGTGAAGCCGCGGTTTCTGGGCATCGCTCGCAGAAAAAAACTTCGCCGCCACGGTGATCCGTGACGGCGAAAATCTGACAAGAGGTCAGCTACTTTTTCGCGCGCTTTTTCGCGGGCTTCTTGGCGGCTTTCTTCTTGGTGGCCTTCTTCTTGGTGGCCTTCTTCTTGGTGGCCTTCTTCTTGGTGGCCTTCTTCTTGGTGGCCTTCTTCTTGGTGGCCTTCTTCTTGGTGGCCTTCTTCTTGGTGGCCTTCTTCTTGGT